>NZ_JASERH010000072.1:0-80883 GCF_030766975.1 Streptomyces sp. KL116D
TGGGCGCACCGGCCGGACCGCCCTGCGGGTAGCCGTACGTGGGAGCCGGCGGGTCCTCGCCCAGGGCCGGGGAGACCGCCGTCGGCGGCAGCTGGCTGCCGCCCGCGATCAGGGCGGTCTTGGCCTCGGCCGTCACCCCGGGCGGCGGCGTGTCCTCGGCCAGCGGCGGCGAGAACACCGTCTCGGGCAGCGGGACGGAGCGGTCCTCCTCGTCCCCCGCGCCGTTCGTGTCCGTTCCGGCCCACGGGGTCGCGCCCACCGGGGCGGCGGGGCCGGGCGCGGGCGCCGGAGGCGGGGCGGGAGCCGGTTCCGGTTCGGCAGCGGCCGGCTCCGGGGCGGGCGACGACTGCGCCGAACGCCGGTCGGGGATGCCGAGCTTGTCCGCCGCCTCCTGCAGCCACTCCGGCGGGCTCAGCAGGAACGACGTCTGGTTCAGGTCGACCCGCTCGGGCGGCTGCGGCGCCGCGGGCCCTGCCGGCGCCTCCGGCAGCCCGTACTCCTCCTCGTACCGCCGGATCACCTCGCCCACGGGCAGCGAAGGCCACAGGGTCGCCTCGCCGCTGTCCCGCGCGATCACGAGGCGCTGCCGGCCGCCGTCGGACACCGGACCGTTCTCCCGGTCCTCCGCCCACACCACGAAGCCCAGCTCGAACTCGCGGACCCGCACCTCACGGTGCTGGTACGCGGGCACCTCGCCGTTGATCCATTCCTCGGCGCGCTCCTGCGCCTGCGCGAACGTCACCATCGCAGCGTCACTCCCCACCCGCGACCGGGACCGCGGTCGCGAAGCCGCCGTCCACCATCAGATTCGCCACCGTCTCCAACTCCGGCGGATTTCCGGCCAGTCGGGACAGGAACACGTCGAAGTCGTCACCGCACGGCAGCAGCAGCCGCTCCACCCGCTCGGCCACGGACAGGCCGGAGGTCTCGCCGCCGTCCCGCGCGTCGTCGTACGCGCAGAACCACACGGACCCGATGGCCGCACCCCGCACCTTCACGGCGAGGATGCCGCCCTGCACGAACCCGACGGCGAGGTAGTCCTTCGTCAGGTGATCGCGCAGACACTTGTTGACGTAGACCACGTCGTTGACGGCGGCCTCGTCCCGGACGGTGAAGAACGGCTGGTCGACCAGGAGCCCCAACTCGGCGTCCAGCGCGGCCCCGACGGGCGCGCAGCCGCCACCGGCCTTCAGGAACGAGCGGTACGCGCCGGGCAGCCGGTACCCCAAGTCCTCCTCGGCGGAGAGCACTTGCTGCTCGGTCACCGCCACCGCCGACTTCGGCAGCCCGAAGTGCGCGGGCCTGGTGTCCTGCAGCGGGCGGGTGCCGCGCTTGTGCTGGTCCACCGCCGCCGTCGCGAGCCCGCCGTGATGGCGCAGCAACGCCTTCACCTCCACGGGCACCAACTCCAGGCGCCGCGAACCGCGTACGTGGTGCCAGGTCCAGCCGTGCGGGGTCGCCACGGGCGGGATCGTGTCCCACAGCTCGTGCCCGGAGGCGGCGAGGGCGGCATTGGCCGACACGTAGTCCGTGAGCCGCAACTCGTCGACGCCGAAGCCCTCCGGCGGCTCCGCGATCTCGGCGGCGGCACGCGCGTACGCCGAGAAATCGGGATAGCCTTCGCCGTCCATCCGCACACCTCTGGGGTGCCGGGCGGCGCGTACCGGATCCGGGAAGTGCACTACCTGCCCGGCGTAGGCCGCGTTCGGCGGCGCGGCTTGCTGCCCGAGCCGACCTGTCGTCATGGCGGTTGCCCCCTGCGGCGCTGTTTGACGGTTCCTGATCCGTACTGAAACTTGATCTTGATCCGTATCGATCGCGGACAACGACAGCCTATGCGGTTGTACGACACCGGTCACCGGGCCTCCGGTTCCATGACCAGCAGTCACCCCGCCGTCACCGTGCCGTGACGATCGGGCGTGTCGGCGGGTACCGGCTTCCGCACCAGCCGCCCCATTTGGCACTCTGTGCAGGCAACCTGGGGGATTGCAGGAGGGGAAGCACCACATGAACAGCGGCACCGCACCGCCATCCGAAGCCACGGACACCCGGTCCGGCAACGACCCGCGCGTCGGCTGGAGCGCCACCGACGCCGAGGCCGTGCCCGTGCTGCGCGGACGCCGTGACGGCATCCTGCCGACCGTCGCCGCGGCCCTCTCGGTCCGCGGCACCACCCTCACGTCCACGGCGGCCCGGGGTGAACAGCCGCCCGCCCTGCACCCGTTGGTCCAGGACTTCCTGGATACGCTGACGAGTACGCAGCGGGACCGTTTCACCGGGCGCTGCGCCGAGGCCATCCTCATCTCGCGCCACCTCACGGCCTCCGACGCGGAGCGGACGGAGAAGTCCAAACGCGCGAGACGCAAACCGATGACGGCGAGCGAGGCCCGCAAGGCCCTCAAGCACGCCAAGCTCACGACCCGCCGCATCCGCGAGGACGGCGATCCGCTGCACGGCGGGTTCGCGCGCCCGTGCCGCGCCTGCACCGCGCTGACCGCGCACTTCGGCGTCCACGTCGTCGACCCCACCGCCGATGCCAGCGAGGCCGCCCAGTGACCCCCGACTCCCCTTCCGCTTCCCCTTCCGTTTCCACCACCCGCTTCACCGTCGCCGTCGACGCGACGCTGCGGGCCGCCGGCTGGCAGCCCGGGCGCTGGGACATCAAGCAGGCCGAGTTCTGGGCCGACGCGCTGCGCACCCACGTCTCACCGGCGGGCCACCGGCACTCCGTCTTTCCGGCGGCGGTCGAGGCGTGGGCCGAGTTCGGCGGCCTCCACCTCACGCCCACCGGTCCGGGCCGGCACGTCGCGCCGTCCCAGCCGCACCTCGATCCGCTGCACGGTCTGCACATGGCGCGCACCCTCGGCGACCTGGGGCGCGCGCTCGACACCGAGGTGTGTCCGCTGGGGGCGGAGTCCGGTTCCGAGGCGCTGCTGGCCATCGACACGGAGGGGCGGGTCTACGCGCTCGACCACAGCGGTGACTGGTATCTCGGGCCGGACATCGACCAGGCCCTGGACACCCTGATCACGGGCACCCGGCCGCCACGCCTGCAACCGGTGACCTGACGCCTTCTCCTCAATCGCCGGAGGGGCTCGATGGATCGCGTCTGCCACCTGACGCCGTCTCTCCACGCGCGACTCCGCCGTGGCCGCTCGCGCAGTTCCCCGCGCCCCTGACGGGGCCCGTACTCCACACAAGTCGCCCCGCCCCGCCTTGGGCAATCTGCCGCCTGGGGCGGCAGGGTGGGCAAGGCGGCACCACGGTGCGGCGCAACGGGAAACGAGGGGTCGGCCCCGGTTCGGCAAAAAGCCACGGCGCCGCGCAACAGAAACCCCGGCCACCGCCCCGGCACGGCTCACCCCGCGGGCAGCACCGCCGACACCCGGAAACCCCCCGCATCCGTGGGCCCGGACACGAACACTCCCCCGAGCCCGGCCACCCGCTCCTTCATCCCCACCAACCCGTTCCCCCCGGAGGGCAACCCCACCGACGAAGCCGCCGCAGGCACCGGCGGCGGCTCGTTCTCCACCTGCATCGCCACCTCGGCCCCCCGATGAGCGAGCCGCACGTACGTCTTCGCCCCGCCCGCATGCTTGTGCACGTTCGTCAGCGCCTCCTGCACCACCCGGTACGCCGTCTGCTCCACCACGGCGCCGTACACCCGCACCTCACCCTCCACCGTCATCTCCACCACCATCCCGGCGGCCCGCGACTGCCCCACCAGCTCCTCCAGCTCGGCGAGGCACGGCCCCCCGTCCCCCGACTCGGCCTCCGCCCGGGACGCCGCGGCGGCCGCCGCCGCCCCGACCGCGGCCAACGGCACCGCCGTACGCTCCGGCACCGCGTCCCCCGACCGCAGCACGCCCAGCATCTCGCGCAGCTCCGTGAGCGCCTGCCGCCCCATGTCCCCGACGAGCGCCGCGTTCTTCACGGCCTTCTCCGGGTCCTTGCGCGCCACCGCCTGCAACGCCGCCGCGTGCACCACCATCAACGACACCCGGTGCGCCACCACGTCGTGCATCTCGCGGGCGATCCGGGTCCGCTCCTCGCCGCGCGCCCACTCGGCCCGCTCCTCGGCCCGCTCCGCGAGCAGCGACAGCTCCCGCTCCAGCGAATCGTTCCGCTCCGTCAGTGACTCCATCAGCCGCCGGCGCGCGCCCACGTACATACCGAGCAGCAGCGGCGGAGCCGTGACCCCCAGCGCCGTGGTGATGGCGACGAAGGGGACGAACCAGCTGCCCACCTGGAAGACGTCGCCGCGCGCCACGTCCTGCTGGGCGCGCACCACCGCGACGATCAGCGCCCCGACGAACGACATCCCGGCGAGCGCCCCGATGATCCTTCGCGGCATCTCGGAGGCGGCCAGCGAGTACAGGCCGACGACCGTCAGCATCACGCCCATCTGGGCCGGCGTGATCGCCACCGACACCAGCACCACCGCGATCGGCCAGCGCCGCCGCAGCACGAGCGTGGACCCGGCGAGCACCCCGAACACGACCCCGACCGCGAACGGCAGTCCCGCGTTGCGCGCGAAGGGGATCCCCTCGACCGCGCATTCCGCGGCGGACACCCCCGCGAGCCCGATATCGAACAGCGCGCTGCGCCGCCGCTCCCACCACCACGGCCCCCCGGCCGTGGCTCGGTGAACTTCCCCCGTCGTGGTCATGCCTCCAGCCTACGGGCGGCCCCCGCCCGATTTCCGGCGAGTTTTGCTTACTGGCCTACACCACCCCCCGCAATCGAACGGAAGCGAAACGGGCCGGTATCCCTCGAACTGCCGAGCCCCAAGGGTTTCCACCCGGAATGCCACGTTCCGCGATCTCCCCGGCTATGACACACGCCACAGGCGAGCGCGCCCACCTGTACCGTCGCACGCAAGGCGCTTGGTACGGCATAGTGTTGGGTGCCCACTCGGCGACCTGGGACCACGTCCAGTCCCGTCGAGTTCCGTCCCCCGTGGTGTAATTGGCAGCACCGTGGCTTTTGGTGCCATTTGTCCGGGTTCGAGTCCTGGCGGGGGAGCTCAGCACTTTCAGGGTCCTGACCACACAGGTCGGGACCCGCCCTTATTTCCACCCCCAAACCCCCCGGTATCCTGCGGATGTCCACCCCACAAGACATCCCGAAGCCGAAGGGCACACCCGTGAGCGCCACTAGTCCGGCCGCCGTCGTCGTTCTCGCAGCGGGTGAGGGCACCCGTATGAAGTCGGCCACGCCCAAAGTCCTGCACGATCTCTGCGGCCGCTCGCTGGTCGGCCATGTGCTGGCCGCCGCACGGGAGTTGACCCCCGAGCAGCTCGTCGTGGTCGTGGGCCACGAGCGCGAGAAGGTCGCCGCGCACGTGAGCGCCGTCGACACCACCGCCCGCACCGCCGTCCAGGCCGAGCAGAACGGCACGGGGCACGCCGTGCGGATGGGCCTCGAAGGGCTCGACGGCAGCGTGGACGGCACGGTCGTCGTGGTCTGCGGCGACACCCCGCTGCTCACCGGCGCGACCCTGGAGCGCCTGGCCGCCACGCACGCCGCCGACGGCAACGCGGTCACCGTGCTGACCGCCGAGATGCCGGACGCGACGGGCTACGGCCGCATCGTGCGCGACACCGTCTCGGGCGCGGTCACCGCGATCGTCGAGCACAAGGACGCGACCGAGGCGCAGCGCGCGATCAGGGAGATCAACTCGGGCGTCTTCGCGTTCGACGGCCGCCTGCTGACCGACGCCCTGGGCAAGGTGCGCACGGACAACAGCCAGGGCGAGGAGTACCTGACCGACGTCCTCGGCATCCTGCGCGAGGCGGGGCACCGGGTCGGCGCCTCCGTGGCCGGGGACCACCGGGAGATCGCGGGCATCAACAACCGCGTGCAGCTGTCCGAGGCCCGCCGCATCCTCAACGACCGCCTCCTCGAGAAGGCGATGCTCGACGGCGTCACCGTCGTCGACCCGGCCAGCACCTTCGTCGACGTGACCGTCACCTTCGAGCGCGACGCCACCGTCCTGCCGGGCACCCAGCTGCACGGCACCACGCACATCGCCGAGGGCGCCGTGGTCGGCCCCAACACGCGCCTCACGAACACCAGGGTCGGCGCGGGTGCCCGCGTGGACAACACGGTGGCCGACAGCGCCGAGATCGGCCCCGAGGCGAGCGTGGGCCCCTTCGCCTACCTCCGCCCCGGCACCCGCCTCGGCGTGAAGTCCAAGATCGGCACGTACGTCGAGACCAAGAACGCGACGATCGGCGAGGGCACCAAGGTGCCGCACCTGTCGTACGTGGGCGACGCGACGATCGGCGACTTCACCAACATCGGCGCCGCCAGCGTCTTCGTGAACTACGACGGCCAGCACAAGCACCACTCGACGATCGGGTCGCACTGCCGCACCGGTGCGGACAACATGATTGTGGCGCCTGTCACGGTCGGGGACGGTGCGTACACCGCCGCGGGCTCCGTGATCACGAAGGACGTACCGGCCGGTTCACTGGCCGTCGCCCGGGGCCAGCAAAGGAATATCGAGGGTTGGGTGGCCCGGAAGCGTCCGGGGAGCGCGGCCGCGAAGGCGGCCGAGGCGAGCTCCCGGGACCCCGAGGACACGGTCGGCGAGGGCTGACCGGAAACAGGTGCGTCCGACACGGCGTACCGTGATAGGTGCTCACGATTCGCCTGGCTCGCTGCTAATGGGACGCGCGGGCAGCTGCGGCGGACGAACTCGTCTGAGGAGACTAGTGCTGTGACCGGGATCAAGACGCAGGGCGAGAAGAAGATGATGTTCTTCTCTGGCCGCGCCCACCCCGAGCTTGCCGAGGAGATCGCGCACCAGCTCGGTGTCGGGATCGTCCCGACCAAGGCTTTCGATTTCGCCAACGGCGAGATCTACGTCCGCTACCAGGAGTCCGCTCGCGGCGCCGACTGCTTCCTGATCCAGAGCCACACGGCTCCGATCAACAAGTGGATCATGGAGCAGCTGATCATGATCGACGCGCTGAAGCGCGCGTCGGCCCGCTCCATCACCGTCATCGTGCCGTTCTACGGTTACGCGCGGCAGGACAAGAAGCACCGTGGACGTGAACCGATCTCGGCGCGTCTGATCGCGGACCTGATGAAGACCGCGGGCGCCGACCGCATCCTCACCGTCGATCTGCACACGGACCAGATCCAGGGCTTCTTCGACGGCCCGGTGGACCACCTGTTCGCGCTGCCGATCCTGGCGGACTACGTGGGCGCGAAGGTCGACCGCGACAAGCTGACCGTCGTCTCCCCCGACGCCGGCCGCGTGCGCGTCGCCGACCGCTGGTGCGACCGCCTCGGCGCGCCGCTGGCGATCGTCCACAAGCGCCGCGACAAGGACGTCGCCAACCAGGTGACCGTCCACGAGGTCGTCGGTGACGTGAAGGGCCGCGTCTGCGTCCTGGTCGACGACATGATCGACACCGGTGGCACGATCTGCGCCGCCGCCGACGCCCTGTTCGCGCACGGCGCCGAGGACGTCATCGTGACGGCCACGCACGGCGTGCTGTCCGGCCCGGCCGCGGACCGCCTGAAGAACTCCAAGGTGAGCGAGTTCGTCTTCACGAACACGCTGCCGACGCCGAACGAGCTGGAGCTCGACAAGATCACGGTCCTGTCGATCGCCCCGACCATCGCCTCCGCGGTGCGCGAGGTCTTCGAGGACGGCTCGGTGACCAGCCTCTTCGAGGGCGAAGCGTGATCGTGCGCTGATCATGCGCTAGAAGATCCATTTGGGTGCGGCCTCCCGCGCCGGGTAAACTGCGAAAGTTGCTCGGCGAGGGAGGCCGTACTTCTTGTACGGCTGTCCGTTATCGACGCGCTCTTCGTAGCAGGCCGTTCGTGGCCGGGTGACCGCCCGTTGTGGGGATTCCCCCAGTTCTACGAGGAGTTGAGAGCACATGTCCGAGGTCAAGCTCGCCGCCGAGACCCGTTCCGAGTTCGGCAAGGGCGCCGCCCGCCGCATCCGCCGCGAGAACAAGGTTCCCGGCGTCGTCTACGGTCACGGTGGCGACCCGATCCACGTCACGCTGCCGGGCCACGAGCTGCAGCTCGCCCTGCGCACGCCGAACGTCCTGCTGTCCCTGGACATCGACGGCACGAACGAGCTGGCGATCCCGAAGGCCGTGCAGCGCGACCCGCTGAAGGGCTTCCTCGAGCACGTCGACCTGCTCCTCGTGAAGCGCGGCGAGAAGGTCACCGTCGAGCTCCCGATCGTCACCGAGGGCGAGCTCGCCGCCGGCGGCAACCTGCTCGAGCACGTCCTGAACACCCTGCCGGTCGAGGCCGAGGCCACGCACATCCCCGAGTCGGTCACCGTCTCGATCGCCGGCCTCGACGCCGGTGCGGCCGTCCACGCCAAGGACATCACCCTGCCGTCCGGCACCACGCTGGCCGTCGACGGCGACGCCGTCGTCCTGCAGGTCCTGGCCGCGCAGGCCGAGGAGGCCCCGGCCGACGCCGAGGGCGACGAGGCCGCCGCGGAGGCCTGAGCCTTCCGCAGTCGACCTGTGTACGGGGTGGTGGGCACGGCCCACCACCCCGTACCGCTCTCCACGACCACGACCAGGCCCAAGGAAGGCGCATGTCCGACGAGAACGCTCCCTGGCTGATCGCCGGGCTCGGCAACCCAGGCCCCGAGTACGCGATGAACCGGCACAACGTCGGCTTCATGGTGGCCGACCTGCTGGCGCGGCGGATGGGCGCCAAGTTCAAGCGGGCCACCAAGGGCCAGGCGCAGGTCGTCGAGGGCCGCATCGGTCCGCCCGGCCCTGCCAACCGCCGCGTGATCCTCGCCAAGCCGATGTCGTACATGAACGTCTCCGGCGGCCCGGTCACCGCGCTGTGCGACTTCTACAAGGTGCCGACGGCGCACATCGTGGCCGTCCACGACGAGCTGGACATCGACTACGGGGTGCTGCGCCTGAAGCTGGGCGGCGGCGACAACGGTCACAACGGCCTCAAGTCGATCACCAAGGCGCTGGGCGCCGACTACCACCGGGTGCGGTTCGGGATCGGCCGGCCGCCGGGCCGGATGCAGGTCGCGGACTTCGTCCTGAAGGACTTCTCCTCGGCGGAGCGCAAGGAACTGGACTATTTCGTGGACCGCGCGGCCGACGCCGTGGAGGCGCTCGTGACCGAGGGCCTGGAGCGCGCGCAGTCGTCGTACAACTCCTGACCTGTACGGATATACCGCCGGCCGGAGTTGACCGTACGCCGGGTCATGGCCAAGGATCCGGCCATGTTGCCAGTTGCCCGTCAGATCGCGGCGGCGGCGCTCGCCGCGCTGCTGCTGATCGCCGGTGTGTTCACGTCGTGGGGCGCGGCGCAGCACGTGATGTTCCCCAAGGGCCGTGAGCGCGGCACGATGACGGTGACGCGGTGCGCGGACGAGACCTGCACCGGCCCGTTCGCGCCGGCCTCCCCCACCGCCGTCCGCCATGCGCGCGTGACGATCGACCGCTCGATCGGGGAGAAGAAGGGCGCGAGCTTCCCCGTCGTCCTCAAGCCGAGCTCCACGTCCGCGGTGCGCGCCGGCACGGCCGGCTTCCTGCACGCCTGGGTGCCGCTGGGCGGCGCGCTGCTGCTCGCGTCGGTGGTGCTGGCCGGCGGGATACGCAACCGGCGCCTCACGTGGATCACGGGAGGCGCCGGATTCGTGCTGCTCACGGCGGCCTTCGCCGCCCTGAGCCTCTAGCTCAGCCGGTGTTGCGCAGACCCGCCGCGACACCGTTCACGGTCAGCAGCAGGGCCCGGGCGAGGGTCGGGTCCGGCTCCTCGTTCGCGGCGGCCGCCTCGCGCTGCCGCTTGAGCAGGGCGACCTGGAGGTACGAGATCGGGTCGAGGTAGGCGTCCCGGATCGCGAACGTCTGCTTCAGGACCGGCTGCGAGTCGAGGAGCTCGGCCCCGCCGGTGATCTTCAGGATCTCGGCGACGGTGAGCGCGTGCTCGGCCTCGATGTCGGCGAACACGTGCTGGAGCTCGTCCGGCACGAGCGTCTCGACGTAGTGCCGGGCGATGCGCAGGTCCGTCTTCGCGAGCGTCATCTCGACGTTGGAGATGAAGTTCTGGAAGAAGTGCCAGTGCTCGTGCATCTCGTCGAGGACCATGTCGAGGCCCGCCTCGCGCAGCGCCTTCAGACCGGAGCCGACGCCGAACCAGCCGGGCACGATCTGCCGGGACTGGGTCCAGCCGAACACCCACGGGATGGCCCGCAGCCCGTCGAGCGAGACGCCCGAGCCGGGGCGGCGGGAGGGCCGCGAGCCCAGGTGCAGGTCGGCGAGCTGGTCGACCGGGGTCGAGGCGAGGAAGTACGTCGGCAGGTCCGGGTCCTCGACCAGCTTGCGGTACGCGGCGTGCGCGGCGTCGGAGACGACGTCCATGGCGGCGTCCCAGCGGGCCAGCGCCTCGTCGGACTGGCGCGGTGCGGTGTGCAGCGCGGACGCCTGGAGGGTGGCCGCGACGGTCAGCTCCAGGTTCTCCCTGGCCAGCGACGGCACCAGGTACTTGTCGCTGATCACCTCGCCCTGCTCGGTCACCTTGATCTCGCCCTCCAGGGTTCCCCAGGGCTGGGCGAGGATCGCGTCGTGCGAGGGGCCGCCACCGCGGCCGACGGTGCCGCCGCGGCCGTGGAAGAGGCGCAGCCGCACGCCGTAGCGGTGGGCGACGTCGCGCAGCCGGCGCTGGGCGCGGTGGATCTCCCACTGCGAGGTGGTGATGCCGCCGAACTTCGAGGAGTCGGAGTAGCCGAGCATGACCTCCTGCACGTCCCCGTTGAGCGCGACCAGGCGCCGGTAGGACGGGTCGGAGAGCATGTCCTCCAGGATCGTGTCGGCCGCCTTGAGCTCGTCCGTGGTCTCCAGGAGCGGCACGATGCCGATCTTCGCCCAGCCGGCGTGCAGATCGATCAGCCCCGCCTCGCGGGCCAGCACCGCGGCCGCGAAGACGTCGTCGGCGCCCTGGCACATCGAGATGATGTACGACTCGATGACCTCGGGCCCGAACACGTCCAGGGCCTTCCTCACCGTGTGGAAGACGCCCAGGGTCTTCTCGCCGTCGGCGTCCAGCGGGGCCGGGGTCGGCGCCAGCGGCCGCCTCGACCGCAGCTCCTTGGCGAGCAGCTTGCCGCGGTAGTCGCGCGGCATGTCGGTGTAGCGCCAGGACTCCTCGCCGAGCCGGTCGAAGAGCTGGCCGAGCGCGTGGTGGTGGGCGTCCGCATGCTCACGTACGTCCATGGTGGCCAGCTGCAGACCGAACGCGGAGAGCGTACGGATCGTGCGGTTCATCCGGCCCTCGGCGAACAGCCCGCCGCGGTGCTCGCGCAGCGACGTCTGGATCAGCGTGAGGTCGTGCAGCAGCTCGGCGGTGCCGAGGTAGTCGCGGCCGTCCTCGTGCGGGGTGTTCCTGGCCAGGCGCGTCTTGGTGTTCTCCAGCTTCTGCCGGATCGCGGTCGCCTTCAGCCGGTAGGGCTCCTCCGCGTTCAGCCGCTTGTAGCGCGGGCTGATCTCCGGCAGCCGCTCCAGGTCGCACTGCAGCGAGGTCAGCAGCTCCTCGGTGGCCCCCGTGTAGCGGATCGAGTTCGACAGGAAGCCGCGCAGCTCGTCGATCATGTCGAGCGCGTCGTTGATGCCGTGCTCGTGCTGCAGGATCAGCACGTCCCAGGTGACCTGCGGGGTCACGTTCGGGTTGCCGTCCCGGTCGCCGCCGATCCAGGTGCCGAAGGTCAGCGGCCGCGTCGCCTCGGGGAGGGTGACGCCGACCCGCTCCAGCTCGGCGGTGAGGTCCTCCAGCACGTCGCCCACGGCACCGGCGTGCAGCTCGTCCAGGTAGTAGATCGCGTTGCGGGACTCGTCCGTCACCTCGGGACGCACCACGCGCAGCTCGTCCGTCTGCCACACCAGGTCGATGTTCTCGGCGAGGCGGGTGTCGTAGCGGCGGCGGTCGGTCTCCAGGACCGGCGTCTCCAGCAGCTCGGCGATGCGGCGCAGCTTGTTCAGGACGCTGCGGCGGGCGGCCTCGGTCGGGTGGGCCGTGAAGACGGGCCGCACGTTGAGGTTGCTCACCGTGGCGCGCAGGTGCTCCGGGTCCGCGTCCTTGAGCCGGTCCGCGGTGCGGGCGAGCAGACCGCCCTCGGCGGCGCGCTTGGCCCGCAGCTCGCGGCCGCGGTGCACCTGCTCCGTCACGTTGGCCAGGTGGAAGTACGTGGAGAAGGCGCGGACCAGCTTGGCCGCGGTCTCCAGTTCGGTGCCGCGCAGCAGCTCGGCGGCGGCCTCGCCGTCCTCACGGGTCAGGCGGCGGACCTTCTCGACCAGGTCGAGCAGTTCGGGACCCTCCTGGCGGACCAGGGTCTCGCCCAGCAGGTCACCGAGGCGGCGGATGTCGGCGCGCAGCTCGGGGCTGGTGCTCGTAGCGGTCTGATCGGCACTGCTCACAGGTGCGGCTCCTTGCAGTGGTGAAGCTCGTCTGGAGGGAAGAGTCCCCGGGATCCGGGTAGTAGTCCCGGGTGGAGATTCAGAGCGGACCGCGCTGTCCGACCGTTTCCAAGGATATGTGCCCGTGGTCGCGGCACGGCTCGGGGCCTCTTGCCGCCCGGCCGCGCGCTGCCATACTTACGACGCCGTAGGTTACGGAACCGTAGGCATGACGAAGGCACTCTGTCCGCGGATCTCAGTGGATCTCCTGACCCGTCTCAGGCCCTCTCAACCCTCTCAACCCTCGACTTACAGGGGACTTCCCATGGCCACACGCTCCGATGTGATCGACGACGCACCCGAGGAGGCGTCAGGACCGTCCGCCGCTCCGGTCCGGTCGGCGACGCTGGGCGGGGAGCAGAAACGCTCCCTTGAGCAGATCACGCTGCTCCTCTTCATCGCCGTGCCCTTCCTGGCGCTGCTCGCGGCGGTGCCGCTGGCCTGGGGCTGGGGCGTGAGCTGGCTGGACCTCGGCCTCCTCGTGTTCTTCTACTACCTCGGCTGCCACGGCATCACCATCGGCTTCCACCGCTACTTCACGCACGGCTCCTTCAAGGCGAAGCGCCCGCTGCGCATCGCGCTCGCGATCGCGGGCTCGATGGCGGTGGAGGGCCCCCTGGTCCGCTGGGTCGCCGATCACCGCAAGCACCACAAGTTCTCCGACGCGGAGGGCGACCCGCACTCGCCGTGGCGGTTCGGGGAGACCGTCCCGGCGCTGATGAAGGGCCTGTGGTGGGCGCACATCGGCTGGATGTTCGACGAGGAGCAGACGCCGCAGGAGAAGTACGCGCCCGACCTGATCAAGGACCCGGCGATCCGCGCGATCTCCCGCCAGTTCATCTTCTGGACGATGCTGTCGCTGGCCCTGCCCGCGCTGATCGGCGGTCTGGTCACGATGTCGTGGTGGGGCGCGTTCACCGCGTTCTTCTGGGGCTCGCTCGTGCGGGTGGCACTCCTGCACCACGTGACGTGGTCGATCAACTCGATCTGTCACGCGGTCGGCAAGCGCCCCTTCAAGTCCCGCGACCGCTCCGGCAACGTGTGGTGGCTGGCCGTCCTGTCCTGCGGCGAGTCCTGGCACAACCTGCACCACGCCGACCCGACGTCGGCCCGGCACGGTGTGATGCGCGGCCAGGTCGACTCCTCGGCCCGGCTGATCCGCTGGTTCGAGCTGGCCGGCTGGGCGTCCGACGTGCGCTGGCCGTCGAAGGACCGCATCGCCGCCCGCCGGAAGCCGCAGGCCGCCGACGCGGCATGACCCCGGCACGGCATGATGGGAGTCGTGGCGACCGACTCAAGCACCCCAGGCAACGCGAGCAGTGACAGGCCCGACAAGCCGAGGCGTGCGCGCCGTACGCGGATGACCGGGGCGGAGCGGCGCCAGCAGCTCCTGGAGATCGGCCGGGTCCTCTTCGCCACCAAGGGCTTCGAGGGCACGTCGGTGGAGGAGATCGCGGCGAAGGCCGGGGTCTCCAAGCCGGTGGTGTACGAGCACTTCGGTGGCAAGGAAGGGCTGTACGCGGTCGTCGTCGACCGCGAGATGCGCCAGCTGCTCGACATGGTGACCGGCTCGCTGACCGCGGGCCATCCGCGGGAGCTGTGCGAGCAGGCGGCCTTCGCGCTCCTCGACTACATCGAGGAGTACACGGACGGCTTCCGCATCCTGGTCCGCGACTCCCCCATCCCGCAGTCCACGGGTTCCTTCGCGTCGCTGATCTCCGACATCGCGACGCAGGTCGAGGACATCCTGGGCCGCGAGTTCAAGGCCCGCGGCTTCGACCCGAAGCTCGCCCCGCTGTACGCGCAGGCGCTGGTCGGGATGGTCGCGCTGACCGGCCAGTGGTGGCTGGACGCCCGCAAGCCGAAGAAGGCGGAGGTCGCGGCGCACCTGGTGAACCTGGCCTGGCACGGCCTGGACGGCCTGGAGCCGAAGCCGCGGCTCATAGGGCATCGCAAGAGCTAGGGCCTGGTCAGGGGCGCGCGTCGGCGGTCGGTTCGAGGAACTCCAGCCGGTTGCCGACGGGGTCCACGGAGGAGAACCGCCGGTGCCCCGGCAGCGCGTCGTCCCACACCACCTCGGCACCGAGCCGAGCGAGCCGGCCCGCGTACGCCTCGATGTCCCGCACCCGCAGCCCCGGGTGCGCCTTGCGCGCGGCCCGGAAGCCGGCCTCCACGCCCAGATGCAGCCGTACGTCACCGGCCTCGAACCAGCACCCGCCCCGCGCGGCGAGCTCCGGCGGCTTGGCGGTCTCGGTCATGCCGAGGACATCGGCGTAGAAGGCGCGCAGCAGGCCCTCGCTCCCCTCGGGGGCGGCGAGCTGGACGTGGTCAAGGGCCGTGATCACGCGGGCTTCACCGCGACCACGAAGATCCGCCGGAACGGCAGCACCGTGCCGTGCTCCGTCGCCGGGTACGCCTCCCTGAGCAGGTCCCGGTACTCGGTCACGAACGCGTCCCTGGCCGCCGGGTCGGCGTCGAGAGCGGCGAGCACGGGGCGCAGGCCGGTGCCCTTCACCCAGTCCAGGACGGGGTCCTGCCCCTCCAGCAGGTGGGTGTACGTGGTCTCCCAGGCGTCGACCGCGCAGCCGAGCCCGGCGAGCCGCTCCAGGTACGCGGTGGGCGTGAGCACCGCGTCGCCGTGCCGCAGTACCCCGGCGAGGCGGTCCTTCCAGCGGGCGGAGTCGGCGAGCTCCCGCATCAGGGCGTGGCTGGGGGCGTCGAAGTTGCCGGGGACCTGGAAGGCGAACGTGCCGCCCGGCGCGAGCGCGTCCACCCAGCGCGGGAAGGCGTCGACGTGCCCCGGCACCCACTGGAGCGTCGCGTTGGCCATGATCAGGTCGTGCGTCCGGGCCGGCGTCCAGTCCGCCGCGTCCGCGTACGCGAAGTCGAGCCGGTCCGTGGCGTGGACCTTGGCCTTCTCCAGCATCTCCGGCGAGTTGTCGTACCCGGTGATGCGCGCGGTGGGCCAGCGCTCGGTGAGCAGCGTCGTGACGTTGCCGGGGCCGCAGCCGAGGTCGGCGATGCGGGCCGGTTCGCGGGGCAGGGCGGGGACGCGGGCGAGCAGGTCGGCGAAGGGGCGGCCGCGGTGGCCGGCGTGCCGGAGGTACTGCTGCGGGTCCCAGGTGGGTGAGGTCGTCATGGTTCCAGGGTTCCCGGCAAAGTATCTCGATGTCAAGAGACTCGACTTCAAGAGACTTCATGTCGACACACCCCCTACACTGATCGTCATGGAGGACGAGGTCGACCGTCTGGTCGCAGCGTGGCGCCGGGAGCGCCCCGACCTCGACGTGGAGCCCCTCGAGGTGCTCAGTCGGGTCAGCAGACTCGCGCGCCATCTCGACCGCGCCCGCCGCATCGCGTTCTCCGAGCACCAGTTGGAGCCGTGGGAGTTCGACGTCCTGACGTCGTTGCGCCGGGCGGGTGCGCCGTACCAGCTCTCGCCCGGGCAGTTGCTGACGCAGACGCTGGTGACGTCGGGCACGATGACGAACCGGATCGACCGGCTCACCAAGAAGGGCCTCGTCGAGCGGCTTCCCGACCCCAGTGACCGGCGTGGTGTCCTGGTCCGCCTCACCGAGGAGGGGCGGGATCGGGCCGATCAGTCCCTGGCGGGGTTGCTGGCGCAGGAGCGGGCGATTCTGGCGGAGCTTTCCCGTACGGAGCGGGGTGAACTGGCGTCGCTCCTCCGCCAGTTGACGGCCCCCTTCGACAACATCCCCGGCTAGGCGCCGCAGCTTTCTCTGCCCGTCGCCGGGTGCGGCCCGGTGGGGGCTGGCCGCGCAGTTCCCCGCGCCCCTGAAGTACCGACTTCGGCTGCGGGTCCGGTGGGGGTTGCTCGCGCAGTTCCCCGCGCCCCTGGAAGGCGTGCGCTGGCGCGCAGCCCTCCCCCCGGCGCTGAGATGCCGCACCGCAGGTGCGCATCTCAGGGGCGCGGGGAACTGCGCGAGAAGCCCCACGCACCCGCACCCCGCGACGAAAGCCCCGCACGGCAGACGCCCCCGTAGACACCCACCCCGCCACACCCGGCAGGGCTCAGCTCGCGGCCTCCAGGTCGACCGGGCCGACCCCCGCCCGCCGCGCCAGCGCCACCGCCGCCAACGTCGAGTGCACGCCCAGCTTCCCCAGCACGTTCTGCATGTGCGTCCGCACCGTGTGCGGCGACAGGAACAACCGCTCGGCGACGGCCTTGCGCCCGAGCCCGGCCACCATGCAGCGCAACACCTCGCGCTCCCGCGGCGTCAGGGACTCCACGAGCCGCTCCGACTCCGTCCGGTGCTTGCGGGCCGCGGTCAACTCCCGCAGCACACCCGTCAGCAACGCCGGAGGCAGATGCGTCTCGTCCCGGAGCACGCCCCGTATGACGGTCAGCAGCCGCGACAGGGAGCAGTCCTTGGCGACCCATCCGGACGCCCCGGCCTGCAGCGCCATCGCGGCACGGCGCGGATCGTCCCGCTCGGCGAGCACCACCGTACGGACCGCGGGCTGTCCCGAACGGACGCCCGAGACCAGGGAGATGCCGTCCACCAGCCCGTTCTGCGCGGCCCCGTCCGGGACCACGGTGGGCGGACGCATGCCCTGCAGGGACGTCGCCCCCAGGTCCGCGTCGACGAGCAGCACATCGAATCTGCGCCCCTCGGCGGCCGCCCGGTCGAGGCAGCGCAGGGCGGCGGGGCCGCTGCCGGCCGCAGATACGTCGACGTCCGGCTCGGCGGCGAGCGCCGCTGCGAGGGACTCGGCGAAGATGCGATGGTCGTCGACGACCAGGACCCGAATACGAACCACGTGATAACCCCCACTGGTCGGGGGACGGACCAACGCAGGTACGGCGCCCGGAGTACAGGTCGCCGCAGCCGCACGGCCGCCGCCGTGCCCGAACTGCTACCCCCACTCCGGGCGTCGTACCCGGCTGTCTCGCCCCCTGATCAACACCGGCCCCCACCGGTGCTGTCCTCAGAGTAGGGCTGAAGGCCCTGAGGGGAAGGCAATTCGCAGAACTGATTGGCGGTTGACCGGCCCTCGACCGTCCGGCGCGTTTATGGTGAGGCCCATGTTTCGCATTGAGGCAGAAGTCGACAAAGAACGCCGCCTTCTGCTCCGCACGCTCCTGAGGAAGGCGAACGCCGAGGCCTCGCCCGAGCTGCGCGGGCTGCGCGGCACGCCGGACGAGCGCGAAACCCCGCTCCAGGTCTGGGCGTTGGCCGAGGACGGCAGTCTGGCCGGTGGTCTCGACGCGCACACCTGGGCGACCTGGCTGCACGTGAACCTGCTCTGGGTCGACGACCGGCACCGCGGCGCCGGCCTGGGCTCGCGGCTCCTCGCGGAGGCCGAGCGCATCGCCCGCGAGGATCGCGAATGCGTCAACTCCCGTGTGGAGACGTGGGACTTCCAGGCCCCGGGCTTCTACCGGCAGCACGGCTACGACGTGGTGGCCGTGGTGCCGGACTACCCGCCCGGGGTCAAGGAGTTCACGCTGACGAAGCGGCTGGGCTGAGCCGGCGCCCCGCCCCGCCCCTGCCTCAGGCCTCGCGCCGCGCCCCGGCCGACGGCACCGCCGGGAACACCCGCGGCGTCGTGTACCCGGCCTCCTCGAAGGCGGCGAGCACCGACTTCGTGACCGCGTCCGCGTCCGCCGTCTCCACCAGCACGATCGCCGAGCCGCCGAATCCGCCGCCCGTCATCCGGGCGCCGACCGCACCGGCGGCGCGGGCCGTGGCGACGACGAGGTCCAGCTCGGGGCAGGAGATGCGCAGGTCGTCGCGGAGCGAGACGTGGCCCGCGTCCAGGACCGGGCCGATGGCGCGCACGTCACCGGCGTCGAGGAGGCCGATGACCTGCTCGACGCGGTGGTCGTCGGAGACGATGTGCCGGACGTAGCGGACGACCTTCTCGTCCGCCCCCGCCTGCTCCAGCGTCCGCAGGGCGTCGTCCAGTCCGGCGTACGGGACGTCCCGCAGGTGCGAGACGCCGAGCAGCCGCGCGCCCTCCTCGCAGCCCGCGCGCCGCTCCGCGTACGCGCCGTCGCCCAGCTCGTGCTTGACGCGGGTGTCGACGACGAGGAGCTGGAGGCCCTGCGAGGCCAGGTCGAAAGGGACCTGCCGGATCGACAGGTCGCGGCAGTCCAGGTGCAGCGCGTGGCCCTCGGTCGCGCACGCCGACGCCATCTGGTCCATCACGCCGCACGGGACGCCCACGAAGACGTTCTCGGCGCGCTGCGCGAGGACCGCCAGCTCCGGCCCGGTCAGGCCGAGTTCGAAGAGCTCGTTGAGCGCGTACGCGGTCACGACCTCCAGGGCCGCGGACGACGAGAGGCCCGCGCCCGTCGGCACCGTCGAGGCGAGGTGGACGTCCGCGCCCGTGACGGCGTGGCCCGCGTCGCGCAGCGCCCAGACGACGCCCGCCGGGTAGGCGGCCCAGCCGCCCTGCCCGTACTTGCTCAGCGGGGTCAGCTCGTCGACGCGCAGTTCGGCGACGGGGGCGTCGATGTCGGCGGAGTGCAGGCGCAGCACGCCGTCGTCCCGCCGGGCCACCGCCGCGACCGCGGTGTGCGGCAGGGCGAGCGGCATGACGAAGCCCTCGTTGAAGTCGGTGTACTCGCCGATGAGGTTGACGCGGCCGGGTGCCGCCCACACTCCCGCGGGCTCGTAACCGTACAGATCGCTGAACTGAGCGGCGACGGACATGAGTTGAGGCCCTCTGATTCCTACTGGGTTCCTACTGGTTCCGGCTGGGTCCGACGTGTTCCTACTGCCGGCGTGCCTGGGCGAACGCCCAGGCGTCGGCGACGATGCCCGCGAGGTCCGCGCGGGACGGGTTCCAGCCGAGGCGCTCGTGCGCGGTGGCGGCGGAGGCGACGAGGACGGCCGGGTCGCCGCCGCGACGCGGGGCGACGATCTCGGGGATCGGGTGCCCGGTGACCTGGCGGACGGTCTCGATGACCTCGCGGACCGAGAACCCGTTGCCGTTGCCGAGGTTGCAGATCAGGTGCTCGCCGGGCTGCGCGGCCTCGACCGCGAGGAGGTGCGCCTCGGCGAGGTCGGCGACGTGGATGTAGTCGCGGACGCAGGTGCCGTCGGGCGTCGGGTAGTCGTCGCCGTAGACGGAGATCGCGTCGCGCCGGCCCTGGGCGACCTGGAGGACGAGCGGGATGAGGTGCGACTCGGGGTCGTGCCGCTCGCCGCAACTGCCGTACGCGCCCGCCACGTTGAAGTACCGCAGGGACACGGCGGCCAGCCCGTGCGCGGCCGCCTCACCGGTGATCATGTGGTCGACGGCGAGCTTCGAGGCGCCGTACGGGGAGGTGGGTGCGGTCGGGTCCGTCTCGGTGATCGGGGTGCTGACCGGCTCGCCGTACGTGGCCGCGGTGGAGGAGAAGACGAGCTTGCGGACGCCCGCGGAGCGCATGGCGCCGAGCAGCGCCATGGTCCCGCCGACGTTGTTGTCCCAGTACTTCTCGGGCTTCACGACGGACTCGCCGACCTGCGAGAACGCGGCGAAGTGCAGCACCGCGTCGTACGAGGCGTCGAGCCACTTGGCCGCGTCGCGGATGTCGCCCTCGACGAAGGTCGCGCCGGCGGGCACGCCCTCGCGGAAGCCGGTGGAGAGGTTGTCGAGGACGGTGACCTCGTGGCCCGCTTCCAGCAGGTGCTGCGCGACGACGCTGCCGACGTATCCGGCACCGCCCGTGACCAGGTACTTACCCATTACTTGCTCGCTACCTCTCGCAGTCGCTCGGCCGCGGTCTCCGGCGGCACGTCGTTGATGAACACGCTCATGCCGGATTCGGAACCCGCGAGGAACTTCAGCTTGCCGGAAGTGCGGCGGATGGTGAAAAGCTCGAGGTGGAGCGCGAAGTCGTCGCGGTTGACGCCCTCGAACTCGTCCAGCGAACCGAACGGCGCCTGGTGCCAGGCCGCGATGTACGGCGTCACCGGCTGGTCCTCACCGAAGATCCGGTCGAAGCGCCTCAAGAGTTCCAGATAAATCTTGGGGAACTCTGTGCGCGCTGCGTCGTCGAGCCCGAGCAGGTCGGGGACCTGGCGCTTCGGGTAGAGGTGGACCTCGTAGGGCCAGTGCGCGGCGTACGGCACGAAGGCGACCCAGTGCTCGCCCTCCAGGACGATCCGCGAGCCGTCCGCGAGTTCCTTCTCCAGCACGTCGGCGAAGAGGTTCCGGCCGCCGGTCTGCTCCTTGTGCTGGGCCAGCGAGCGCAGCATCAGGGCGGTGCGCGGGGTGGTGAAGGGGTAGCCGTAGATCTGGCCGTGCGGGTGGCCGAGGGTCACGCCGATCTCGGCGCCGCGGTTCTCGAAGCAGAAGACCTGCTCGACGGAGTCGAGGTGGGACAGCTCGGCGGTCCGGTCCGTCCACGCCTCCAGGACGAGTCCGGCCTGCTCCTCGCTGAGGTCGGCGAAGGACTTGTCGTGGTCGGAGGTGAAGCAGACCACCTCGCAGCGGCCGGAGTCACCGGCGAGCGAGGGGAACCGGTTCTCGAAGACGACGACGTCGTACGCGGAGTCGGGCACCTCGCTGAGCCGCTCGCCCTCGGACGGGCACAGCGGGCACTCGTCGGCCGGCGGGTGGTACGTGCGGCCCTGGCGGTGCGAGGCGATGGCCACGGAGTCACCGAGCAGCGGGTCGCGGCGGATCTCCGACGTGGTGACCGTGCGGTCGAGGGGGCGCCGGTCGACGGCTTCCCGGACGACGTCGTCGCGCGAGTCGTAGTAGATGAGCTCGCGCCCATCGGCAAGGCGGGTCGACGTCTTCTTCACGACCGATGCTCCTCATCGCACCAACCAAACAGAACCGAACACAACAAAGCATAAGCCAACAGTCGCGTCAAGAGAGCGAACGAGGGACGGACTGTGCGCTTTCTGTGCCACGTGATCACTTATTCGAGAGGCATCGATCACAATCCAACAAAGAACATCAAGGGAAGTGTTCACTTATTGAAGCCGGAGGCGTAGGTTCCGGACTGTTTCAGTTCGCGCAACGAAGCGAGATCTCATGCAGTCCCCCACAATCACGCTGGCGGCAGGGCTACGGCTGCCCACCAACGGCCTCGACTACGCGATCCTGGCGATCTACTTCGTCGTCGTCCTGGGCATCGGCTTCGCCGCCCGCCGCTCCGTGAAGACCAGCCTCGACTTCTTCCTGTCGGGCCGTTCGCTCCCTGCCTGGGTCACCGGCCTGGCCTTCGTCGCCGCCAACCTGGGCGCCACCGAGATCCTCGGCATGGCCGCGACCGGTGCGCAGTACGGCGTCGCGGTCGTCCACTGGTACTGGATCGGCGCCATCCCGGCCATGGTCTTCCTCGGCCTGGTGATGATGCCCTTCTACTACCGCTCGAAGGTGCGCTCGGTGCCGGAGTTCCTGCTCCAGCGCTTCGACAAGTCCGCCCACCTGCTCAGTTCGATCCTGTTCGCCTTCGCGGCGATATTGATCGCGGGCGTGAACCTCTACGCCCTGTCGATCGTCGTCGAGGCGCTGCTCGGCTGGCCCCAGTGGGTGGCCATCGTGGTCGCGGGCGCCTTCGTCCTCGCGTACATCACCATCGGCGGCCTGTCCTCCGCGATCTACAACGAGGTCCTGCAGTTCTTCGTGATCCTCGCGGCGCTCATCCCGATCTGCATCATCGGCCTCAAGCGCGTCGGCGGCTGGGGCGGCATGACGGACTCGCTGAAGTCCCAGCACGGGGACAACTTCATGTCGGCGTGGGGCGGCACCGGCATCGGTGACGCCAACCCGCTCGGCGCGAACTGGCTCACGATCATCCTCGGCCTCGGCTTCGTCCTCTCCTTCGGCTACTGGACGACGAACTTCGCGGAGGTCCAGCGCGCCCTGTCGGCCAAGAACCTCTCGGCCGCCCAGCGCACCCCGCTGATCGCCGCCTTCCCGAAGATCTTCATCGTGTTCCTGGTGATGATCCCGGGCATGGTCGCCGCGGTCCTCGTCCCGAAGATCGGCGGCGCCGGCTCGGACCTCACCTACAACGACGCGATCCCGTACCTGATGCAGGAACTGCTGCCCAACGGCGTCCTCGGCATCGCGGTGACCGGTCTGCTGGCCGCGTTCATGGCGGGCATGGCGGCGAACGTCTCGTCGTTCAACACCGTGTTCACGTACGACATCTGGGCCAAGTACGTGAAGACCGACAAGCCCGACGGCTACTACCTGAAGTTCGGTCGCCTCATCACGGCGATCGGTGTGGTGGCCTCGGTCGGCACGGCGTTCATCGCGTCGTCGTTCTCGAACATCATGGGGTACCTGCAGACCCTCTTCTCCTTCTTCAACGTCCCAATGTTCGTGGTCTTCATCATCGGCATGTTCTGGAAGCGCGCGTCCATGAAGTCGGGCGTGTGGGGCCTGCTGGCGGGTACCACCGCCGCGATGCTCAACTACTTCTGGATCTACAAGCAGGGTGTCATCGACATCCCCACCGACCAGGGCGCCAACTTCGTCTCGGCGATCGTCGGCTTCGTCGCCGGTGCGGTCGTCATGATCGTGGTCACGCTCTTCACCGCCCCCAAGCCGGAGGCGGAACTGGCCGGTCTGGTCTACGGCACGACGGCCCCCGGCCTGGAGGAGCCGCCCGCCGAGGGCGACAGCGCCTGGTACCGCAAGCCGGCCCTGCTCGGCTGGGGCGCGATCGTCCTCGCCGCGCTCTGCTACCTCCCCTACTCCCTCTGATCGGAGGCGCGATCTCTCATGTCTGATCTCCAGAACGAAGTCTCCGAACTGGAACGCAAGCCCGCGACGGCGGCTCGCCTCTTCGACATCCGGCGCATCATCGGCGGCCTGTTCGTCCTGTACGGCGTGATCGTCACGATCGCCGGCATCACGGCGTCCGACGCGGACCTGAAGAAGGCCGAGAACATCAACATCAACCTCTGGACGGGGTTGGGCATGCTGGCGCTCGGCCTCTTCTTCCTGGTGTGGCTGAAGCTCCGCCCGACGGCTCCGCCCACCCCGGACGAGTAGTCCCTACCGGGTTGACCGGGGCCGGGGCCCACCGTTCTGACGCGGTGGGCTCCGGCCCTTTCGCCGTCTTCAGGCCGTCCGCTCGGTGCCGAAGAGGTCGGCCGCGTCGGTCACGTGGACGGCGCGCTCGGCCCACACGGTGAGCTGCTCGGCGTCGGCGCAGGCGAGGACGCGGTCGCGCACGGCGCCGGGGACGGTCAGGCCGCGCCATTCGAGGATGCGGAGGGTCATCTCGGCCTGGGCCTGAGCGCGGCCCTCTTCACGGCCTTCCTCACGGCCTTCCTCGCGGCCTTCCTCGCGCACCTTCTCGGCCACGGGATGCCGGAAGAAGTAGCTCACCTGCGTCACCTCTGTTTCCTTGCGGAAGAAGTGGTGCATCGTCTCGTGCGGTGAGCTGACCATCAGGCGGCCGCCCCGAGTTCGCACCAGACGAGTTTGCCGTGGTCGCCGCTGCTCAGTACCGGGTGCCAGCCCCAGCCGTCGGCGCAGGCCCGTACGAGGTCGAGGCCTCGGCCCTGTTCGGCGTCCGGTGGGGTGAAGAGGGGTGGGGCGGGTGGTTTCGGGTCCGCGTCCCAGACGCCGATCCGGAGGACTCCGTCGGCCCAGCGGAGGCGGAGCGCGGCCGGGCCCTTGGTGTGGCGGACGGCGTTGGTGACCAGTTCCGTCGCCAACAGTTCGGCTACGTCGAGGAGTTGGGGTGGTCCATGGACGGTCAGGACGAGGCGGAGGGTTCGGCGGGAGACCGTCACGGCCCGGGGGTCGTTCGGGATGCACAGGGTGTATTCCCACGGCTCGGAGCACGAGGATGGCGACATGCGGGAACTCCGTTGGTCAGTACGGGAGTTGAGGCGCGGCGAGGTGGTTCGGGTGGTGGCAGTGTCGCCGCCGGCATGGCATGGCGGGGCGGTGCGCTTCCGGATCCCGGATTCGCTGCGTTGCGACGCGTCACTGACGGTATGCCTGAAAATTAAGGAGCTGCAAGCCGGTCGCGTAATCTGACACCCGAAAGAGGCACTCCAGAGGGCGAGTTGGCACATGGCGACGAGGCGCAACCCCACGGCGCGGCAGATCCGCCTGGGCGCAGAGCTGCGCAGACTCCGCGAGGCCGCGGGCCTCAAGGCGCGTGCGGCGGCCGCCCTCCTCGGGGCCGACTCCGTCCAGATGAGCCAGATCGAAGCCGGAGTCTCCGGGGTGAGCGAGGAGCGGGTGCGCCGACTCGCAGCCAACTACGCCTGCGCGGACGAGGCGTTGATCAACGCACTCGTGGTGATGGCGACCGACCGGACCCACGGCTGGTGGGAGGAGTTCAGGGGCGTCCTCCCAGCCCCGTTCCTGGACCTGTCCGAGCTCGACCACTACGCGACGTTCCGGCGCGACGTGGCCGTCATCCACGTACCCGGGCTGCTCCAGACGGAGGCGTACGCCCGCGCCCTGTTCGCGTACACGACGCCCGAGCTGCCCGAGAGCGAGCTGGAGCACTGGGTGGAGCACCGGATGCGGCGGCGGATCGTCATCGAGGACACCGACCCCATTCCGTACGACGCCGTGATCCACGAAACCGCGCTCCGCATCCGCGTCGGCGACCGCAAGGAATCCCGCGCCCAGCTCCAGCGCGTCCTCGACGCCTCGGAGGCGGACCACGTGACGGTGCGGGTCGTCCCCCTCGACCTGGACGGGTTCGCCGGAGCCGGGAGCTCGATGGTGCACCTGGGCGGAGCGGTGAACCGTCTGGACACCGTCATCAGGGACGCGCCCCACGGCACCGTGTTCATCGACGCGGAGGCCCAACTGGCCCACTTTCGAACGCTCTTCCGTAAGGTGGAGAAGGCATCGCTCGACCCGACCACGTCGCGGAACTTCATCCACCAGTTGACCAAGGAACTGTGAGGCCGGCCATGACCACCGTCCCGTGGCAGAAGTCGTCCTTCTCGGGCGGCGGCGAGGGCAACGACTGCGTCGAACTGGCACCCGCCCCCGGCAACGGCATCCGCCTGCGCGAAAGCGACACGCCCACGGTCGAACTGACCACCACCCAACCCCCGTTGGCCCACCTCATCCACACCCTCAAAGGCCACCCGGGAACCGGGACCGCCCCCACGCCCCGCCTCGACGTCACCTTCGCCCCGGACGGCGACCTGGTCCACCTGCGCGAGACCTCGGCCCCGGGCACCGTGGTCACGACGACCCGCCGGAAGTGGGACGCGTTCGTACGCGGCGTGCGGGCGGGCGAGTTCGACCACTTCGTGCGGCCCGCCTAGTCCTCCGGCTCCCACTCCGCGAGAAGGTCGAAGATCGCGCTGTCGCCCGCCAGTTCCAGGGTGTCCAGCGGGACGCGGCCGTGCAGGGCCAGGACCAGGTCGGGGGCCGGGGCCCGGACCGAGGCCGCGGGGAGGACGGCGGTGAGGGGCGGACGGGCGACGACGGCGCCCCTGGCCGAGAGGATCAGGCGCCAGGTGTGGCCGTCCGTGGTGTGGAAGTCGATCTGGGCCGGCTGGTGCGGCCAGGGGCTGGTCGTGGCGCAGCACGTGGAGAGGAACTCGTCGATGCCGTCGAGTGCGGCCTCGTACGGGAGCGGCTGCGGGATGCCCGCGGTGAGCTGGGCGTCGTAGGTGTGGACCGCCATCTCCTGGAGCTGGTGGCGGGCCACGGCGCCCGTCGTGCGCGGGGACTCCGACGCGCCCCACCAGGTCCAGCAGTCGCGGTCCGGCCCCACCGTGCGCAGCGCGTCCAGGAACCGCTGGAACGCGTCGGCCAGCCAGGCGAGGAGCGCCTCCCGCTCCCGAGGGGCGGGCGTGGGCTCGACCGTGGGGGGCACGTCGACCGGGCCCGCCGCGACCGTCACCGCCCAGAAGTGGCGCCGCGAGCCGAGGTGGTGGGCCAGGTCGCGCAGCGTCCAGTCGGGACAGGTCGGGACCTGTGCGTCGAGGTCGGGCGCGGCGGCGATCGCGGCACGGAAGGCCGTCGCCCGGTCGTCGATCAGGCGCAGCAGGTCGGCGAAGTCAGGGGTCGTCTTGTCCACCCCGGCTGTCTACCAGGCAGTTCGCCGGAGGGACAGCGCTTATCCGTGGCGGAGAACGCGAAAGTCCCGCACCGTGAACACGGGGCGGGACCTTCGATCTGGAGCGCCGGGCAGGCCTTGCACCTGCATTTCCCCGCAGGAAGCGGGGCGTCTTTCCTTGGACCACCAACGCACTGTTCGTCACCCGGAGTTGGGGTGACCAACGCAAGATCGACTATAGCTCAGGAATCCGGATTCGGCGACTCCGGCGTGGGCGCGGGGGTCGTGGAGGGGGCCACGGGGCCCGCGCGGTCCAGCAGGCCCGTGCGCGCGGCGAGGGCCGCCGCCTCCAGCCGCGAGCCGACGCCCAGCTTCATCAGGACCCGCTGGACGTGGGTGCGCGCCGTCGACGGGGCGATGCCCATGCCGGCCGCGATCAGCCGGGTGTCCTCGCCGTCCGCGACCCGGACCAGCACCTCGACCTCGCGCGGCGTCAGCATCTGCAGGAGGCGCTGGCCCTCGTCGTCGGGCTGGGCCGCCGGGTTGAGCAGCTCGCTGAACGCCCCCTGGAGGAGGGACGGCGCCACCGCCGCCTCCCCGGCGCGCGCCTTCATCAGGGCACGCTCGACCCCTTCGATGCGCTCGTCGTGGCGTACGTAACCGGAGGCGCCCGCGGCGAAGGCGGCCGCGATGCCGCGCGGCGACGGCACCGGTCCGAGGACGACGACCGCGACCTGCGGCCGTTCCCGCTTGATACGGATCACCGGGTCGAACGTGCCGGGTTCGGCCGGGGTCGCCGTGCCCAGGAGGCAGACCTCCGGGGCGCGCGAGATGACCAGTTCGGCGGCGCCCGCGGCGGGCGCGGCCGCGGCGAGCACGCGGTGCCCGCGCAGCTTCAGCGCCGAAGCGAGCGCCTCGGCGAGCAGTCGGTGGTCGTCGACCACCATGAGCCGCACACCCATTGAGCCAACCCCCCAGTTCGCCCCAGGAGCAGCATGGATCTCCCGGGCCCCCCACGGACAGGCGAGCCCCCCGACTCCCCGTCCTCCTTCATCCCCCGGAAGCTACACGCTTGTTCGACGTTGCGCGCCCCCTACCGGTGAGAAGCGGCCCTGAATGCTGAAAACCCGGCTTTTCAGGGGTGATTGGGGGTAGAGGAGCGCATATGTCGACGGCCCCGCGCCCCGGTGACCGGGGGCGGGGCCGTCGACAGGACGTGGGCCGCGGCTAGTTGGTCGTGAAGCCGAGGACCGTGTACTGCTTGTCGTCGTTCGAGTACGGCTCGCTGATCAGGTCCTTGCCCATGAACAGCCGGCCGCCGGAGTACAGCATCTCGGAGGACGTCGGCACCATCCGGCTGGTCGCGTCCCGGACCGCCTGGGTCGCGGGCGTCTCCAGCAGGACCGTCTGCTTCATGGACTTGGAGTCGACGGTGACGATCTGGGAGCCCTTGTCGTACGGGCCGTCCTTGTACGCCAGCACGTTGCTGCCGTCCATCCGCAGCGGGAAGATCTCGTAGTCGTCGCCGCTGTCGATGCGGTCACCGGTCAGCTTGCCGGTGGCCAGGGAGAACGACACGACCTCGTTGACCTGCGAGGTGCCGGAGCCGTCGTGCTGGAGGGACGGCAGGTAGAGCCGGTCGTTGCCGACCACGACGCCCTTGCAGCCGTGCACCTCGCCGACCTCGCAGTCGATGTCGTACTTCTCGGCGTCGACGGAGATCTTGGCGCGCAGCTTGCCGCTGTCGTCGAGCGAGAACGCGTCGGTGTACTTGACCTCTTCGCCGAGGGCGACACCGAAGGAGACCGGCTTGGTGGAGAACACCGAGAGCAGGTTGACCGTGCCGGCGCCGCCGGGGACCTTGTACGTCCACTTCGGCTTGCCCGACGTCGGGTCGAGGAGCTGGATCTCGAAGGTCTCCTCGTCGAAGTCGCCGCACTTGCGGACCGCGACGAGCTGCTCGCCGCCGCGGTAGCCGACGTCCTCGCAGGAACCGGCCTGCGGCTTCCACAGGACCTTGCCGGACTTGATGTCGAAGGCCGCGCCACCGTCGTAGCCGCCGCCGACCGCGAGCGTGGAGCCGCTGATGGACAGCTCCTTGAACGCGATCTTCTGGCCGCCCGCGTCGACGCTGTCCGACCACACCTTCTTACCGGTGTTCACGTCGAACACGGTGATCTCGGTGCACTGAAAGTGGTCGCCGTCCTTCTTGCGCTTGCCGTCCTCGGCGAGCACGGCGGCGAGACCGGCCTCGGTGACCTCGGGCGAGGCGCCGCAGGTCTGGCCGGACAGCGGCAGCGTCCACTTCTTGGTGCCGGAGTCCGGCTCGTAGCCGACGAGCTCGTTCAGGCCCGCCTTGACGTACATCGAGTCGGTCAGCCAGGAGCCCGCGGTGCTCCACACGGCGTCCTTTGCGACCTTCGGGGCCGGGAGCTGGAAGGCGATCTTCGCGCCGGTGCTCGACGGGACCTTCTCCTCGCCGCCGCTGCCACCGCCGCCGATGCCGCCCTCGCCGCCCTTGCCGCCCTTCTTGCCGCCGTCGGCGGAGTTCTTCGTGTCGTCCTTGCCGTCGTCGGAGGACGAACCGGCGTACAGGATGCCGCCGCCGACGATCAGGGCGATGACCACGACCGCGGCGGTGACGATCCACACGACCGGGTTGACGGGCTTCTTGCCGCCACCGCCGGCCGGCGGCATCGGCGTGGTGGGCGGCTGCGGGTAGCCGTACTGCTGCTGGCCGAACTGCGGCTGCCCGTAAGGCTGCTGGCCGTACTGCTGAGGCTGCGGCGGCTGTCCGTACGCCGGAGTGGGCGGCTGGTTCGGCTGCTGGCCCGGGTAGCCGTAGCCCGGCTGGCCCGCCGGCGGTCCGGCGGGCGGGGGCGGCGGCGTCTGGGGGGCCTGCGGTGCCTGCGGTGCCTGGGGTGCCTGCGGGTAGCCGTAGCCCGGGGCGCCGTCCGGCGGGGGCGGGGTCGGGGCGCCGAAGCCGCCCGGCGGGGGCGGGGTGGGCGCGCCGAAACCACCCGCGGGGGCGGCCGGGGGCGCGGCGGGCGGAGCGTCCTGCGGCTCCGGCTGCTTCTGGAACGGGTTCTGCGGCGGCTCGTTCGGAGGCTGCTGGGGCGGCTGCGGTGGCTGCTGGGGCGGCTGCGTCATGGCGTGGGTACCTCGGGGTGCCTTTACGTGGGGACGGTCGGGGAGTGCGTGACGTCAGTCGCCGTACGCCAGCATCAGTTTCTGCTGGCCCTTGGCGCTGCCGGACAGGTTGGTGGCGGAGAGGTAGAACCGCCCGTCGACGAAGTCGACGGCCTTCGAGTAGAAACCGCTCTCGATCTCGGAGGTGCCCGCCGGGTTCTGCAGCAGCGTCTTCGGCGTGTGCGAGCCGGTGACCGCGATCGACACGACGCGTCCGGGCTGGCCGCCGTACGACGCCTCCATGTACGCGACGAGCGCGCCGTCCTTGACGTTCACCGGCTCCATCGACTGGTCCTGCGGCGACTTGACGCGCCAGCGCTCCTTGCCGCTGGTCAGGCTGATCGCGACGACCTCGTTGGCCCCGCCGGTCTTGCCCTTGGTCGGCATGTAGAGGGTGCTCGCGTCGGCGACGACGCCCTGGCAGCCGCCCAGGTCACGGGTGAGGAACGAGAACGTCGAACCGCAGCCCGTGTCGAGGGACTTGATGGCCGAGCTGACCTCGGCCGCCACCGCCGAGCTGTTGTCCTTGTAGGAGGCGATGTTGTACGCCTTCTTGTCGTCGTTCTCCGCGTAGACGACCAGCGGGCTGACGGAGTAGACGTGCGAGATCTGCCAGTCCTTGGGGTACTTGCGGGTCCAGACGGCCTTGCCGGTCTCGGGGTCGAGCTGGCGCAGCTCCTCGTGGGCGTTGTTGCCGCCCGCGCCGCAGGACGCCACCGACAGCAGCTTCTTGCCGTCGCCGGTGTAGGCCTTGGGGAAGCAGTCGTTGCCGTACTGCTGGACGACGAACTTCTTCTTCTGGCCCGTCTTGGCGTCCAGGCCGACGCCGGACATCTGGCGGCCGACCATCAGGGTGTCGGAGCCGACGTAGGTCAGACCGATGCTGGAGCCGGTGCCGTCGAAGAAGTCGTCGTCCGACTCCTTCTCGGCGATCTTGGTCGTCCAGCCCTTCTCGCCGGTGGCGAGGTCGATCTCCTGGACCTGGTTGCAGTTGGCCTTCGTGCCGTTGCCGCTCATGTACGCCACGGCGATCTTGCCGTCGGCGGACGCTTCCTTCGTGACCGAGCAGATCTTCTGCGGCAGCTCGATCGCGGGCCAACTGATCTTGCCGTCCGCGACGTTGTACCCGAGGACTTCCTTGTACGCGGCCTTCACCGCGACCTTGTCCGTGATCCACATGCCGGGGGCGTCGGCGCCGGAACCGGGCACCTTGGGCGCCGTCTTGTACCAGAGGACCTTCGCCTCGCCGTCCTGCCGGCCCTCGTTCAGGTCCTCGTCACCGGCGTGCCCGTCGCCCTGGCCGTCGCCCGGGTTGACCGGCGCGGAGGCGGAGGAGGACGTCTTGGGGTCCTTGTTCTTGCCGGCCTCGGGGTCCTTCTCGTCGTCGTCACCGCCGACGACCGCGAAGACGACACCACCCGCGACCAGGAGCAGCGCGAGGGCCGATCCGGCGATCACCCACGTCTTGCCCTTGACGCCGCCGCCACCGCCGGACGGCGGGACGGGCGCGCCGGGCGGCTGCTGGGGCGGGTAGCCGTACTGCGGCTGCTGCCCGTAGGGACCGGGCTGCTGGCCGTACGGTCCCGGCTGCTGCGGCTGGCCGTACGGGCCGGGCTGCTGGGGCTGCTGGGGCTGCTGGCCGTAGGGTCCGGGCTGCTGGCCGTACGGGCCGGGCTGCGGAGGCTGCTGCTGCTGCTGCGGGTAGCCGTATCCGGGCTGCGGTGCGGCCGGGGGCTGCTGCGGCGGGGCGGCAGGCGGAGGCGGCGTCTGCGGGTTCGGCGACGCCTGCGGATCCTGTGGTGCTCCGAAGCCACCGGACGGCGGCTGGTTGGGCGGCTGAGTCATCAGCGCTTCCCCCCTCTTCACTGATGTACCGGCACGCCTGGGGTGATTTCCGGACGTTCTCAGGTCGGTCGAGGGCTTCCCTCAGGCTCCCCTCAGCCGCCCTTTCTATCACCCTGTGCACTCGCACACAGGGCCGGTCCGCCCCCTGTTCCCAAGGGAGGACCGGCCCGTGATGCGTCTGTTACGCGCCTTGCACGCGTCCTTCACGCGTCTTCGGCGAGCTCCAGCCAGCGCATTTCCAACTCCTCGCGCTCCCCCACGAGTTCACGCAACTGGGCGTCCAGGTCGGCCACCTTGGCGAAATCCGTCGCGTTGTCGGCGATCTGCGCGTGCAGCTTGGACTCCTTGTCGGAGATCTTGTCCATCTGGCGCTCGATCTTCTGCAGTTCCTTCTTGGCGGCGCGGGCGTCGGCGGCCGACGGGCCCGCCTTGGCGGGGGCCGCGGCGGCGGGCGCCGGGGCGGGCGCGGCGGCGTCGATCATCCGCTGCCTGCGCTCCAGGTACTCGTCGATGCCGCGCGGCAGCATCCGCAGCGTGCCGTCGCCGAGCAGCGCGAAGGTGTTGTCGGTGGTGCGCTCGATGAAGAACCGGTCGTGGGAGATGACGACCATGGAGCCGGGCCACCCGTCGAGCAGGTCCTCCAGCTGGGTCAGCGTCTCGATGTCGAGGTCGTTCGTCGGCTCGTCGAGGAACAGCACGTTCGGCTCGTCCATGAGCAGGCGCAGGATCTGGAGCCGGCGGCGCTCGCCACCGGACAGGTCGCCGACCGGAGTCCACTGCTTCTCCTTGGAGAAGCCGAACTGCTCGCACAGCTGGCCCGCGGTCATCTCCCGGCCCTTGCCGAGGTCGACCCGGTCCCTGATCTGCTGCACGGCCTCCAGCACCCGCAGGGTGCCCGGGAGTTCGGTGACGTCCTGCGAGAGGTAGGCGAGCCGGACCGTCTTGCCGACGACGATCTTCCCGGCGGCCGGCTGGACGTCGCCCTGGCTGCGGGCGGCGTCCGCGAGGGCGCGCAGCAGGGACGTCTTGCCCGCGCCGTTCACCCCGACCAGGCCGACGCGGTCGCCCGGGCCGAGCTGCCAGGTCAGGTGCTTCAGCAGCACCTTGGGTCCGGCCTGGACGGTCACGTCCTCCAGGTCGAATACGGTCTTGCCGAGCCGGGCGTTCGCGAACTTCATCAGCTCGCTGGTGTCGCGCGGCGGCGGCACGTCCGCGATCAGCTCGTTGGCCGCCTCGATGCGGTAGCGGGGCTTGGAGGTGCGGGCGGGGGCGCCGCGGCGCAGCCAGGCAAGCTCCTTGCGCATCAGGTTCTGCCGCTTGGCCTCCTCGGTCGCGGCGATCCGCTCCCGCTCGGCCCGGGCGAACACGTAGTCGGAGTAGCCGCCCTCGTACTCGAAGACGTCGCCCTTCTGCACGTCCCACATCCGCGTGCAGACCTGGTCGAGGAACCACCGGTCGTGCGTGACGCAGACGAGCGCGGAGCGGCGGGCCTGGAGGTGCCGGGCCAGCCAGGAGATGCCTTCCACGTCGAGGTGGTTGGTCGGCTCGTCGAGGATGATCAGGTCCTGCTCGGCGATGAGCAGCTTGGCGAGCGCGATGCGGCGCCGCTCACCGCCGGAGAGCGGTCCGATCACGGTGTCCAGGCCCTGCGCGAACCCCGGCAGGTCGAGCCCGCCGAACAGGCCGGTCAGCACGTCGCGGATCTTGGCGCTGCCCGCCCACTCGTGGTCGGCGAGGTCACCGATCACCTCGTGCCGGACGGTCGCCTCCGGGTCGAGCGAGTCGTGCTGGGTGAGGACGCCGAGGCGCAGGCCGCCGTTGTGCGTGACGCGGCCGGTGTCGGCCTCCTCCAGCTTGGCGAGCATGCGGATCAGGGTCGTCTTCCCGTCCCCGTTCCGCCCGACCACGCCGATGCGATCTCCCTCGGACACGCCGAGGGAGACTCCGTCGAGCAGGGCACGGGTGCCGTACACCTTGCTGACTGCCTCGACATTGACCAGGTTGACTGCCATTTCGCTCCTGCCACGGGACGGTGCTGCGCCCTCCGGGGGTGGGCCGACCTTCAAGCGTAGTCGGCGTGACAGGTGTGACGGTCCCCCGATCAGCCGCGGGCCGGCCGCCGACCGGTGGCTACCAGCCCTGTCCCGGGTACGGGGCCGGGCCGGGGGCGGGGCCCGCCGGTCCGAGGCCGAACCGGGCGTCCTGCACCGCGCTGATCGTCCGGACCGCGAGGATCGCGCAGATGCCCGCCCCGATCAGTGCCAGGTTCGAGCCCATGAGGACGAGCGAGGCGGTGCGGGCGCCCTCCAGGGAGGGGTCGCTCTCGTTCATCGAGCTGGAGTACATCGGCCAGCCGATGCCGGCCAGCACGCTGGACAGCACCCAGCACGCCCACCAGCCGTTGACCGCGCCGAGGCCGCCGGGGCGCTGGGCGCCCCGGCTCGCGGCGACGACGTCGTCGGTGATCGCCTTCGGTATCCACCAGTTGGCGAACGGGATGAACCAGGCGCCGACGGCCATGCCGGTCGAGTGCCGGTGCCGACCGAGACCCTCGACATTGGCCCGGGCCTTGTGGAACCAGACCAGGAACACCGGCGCCGCGGCGAGGAACCCGACGAACAGCAGCACGATCGTGGTGGCCCGGAAGTCGTCGATGGAGTCGGCCTCGGCGAGGTCGGTCGTCCAGATGCTGCCCAGGGCGTCGTACAGCCGGTAGTCCGCGACGACCCGGAGCAGTGCGAGCACGGCGACGAGCGCGAACAGGACGGTGACCGCCGTGCTCAGTCCGGCGAGCCGGGCCGGCGGGCGCAGCATCGCCGGATATCCGCCCCCGTAGGGCGCGAGCGGCGGCGCCGGGTACGTGCCGGCCGGGCCGGGCCCGGGCGGCGGCATCGCGCCGTACTGCGGCGGTGCGTACGGATTGGGCTGCGGCGGGGCCTGCGGTGGTGGCGCGTACGCCCCCTGGGCCGGTGGGCCGTCGCAGCGCGGGCAGCGGCCGTCCGCCCCCACGAACGCCGCACGGCAGCGTGTGCACTCCATGGCCAGATCCCCCGATTCCCCGTCCCGCCCCGTTACGGGATCAGGTTACGGCGATCCGCTCCGGACCGTCCCAGCCTGTGGACAACTCCTCCGGAGGTCCCGCGCCCCACCCGGACCCGGCCGCGCACCCGCACCGCTCCCCGGCACCGTCCGGCGGCCGCCCGCCCGATCGCGGCGACCTCACGGGGCCGGGCGATGCGCCCCTGCGGGCCGCCGATGGCGGGCGGCGGCAGCGGGTGGCCGCGCGACGCGAGCGCCGCGTGCAGGCCGAACAGGGCAACGGTGCCCAGGGGGAGCGCGGCACGGCGCAGTCTGCGGCGCCGGCGTCCGGTTGTCTTCATGGACGCCAGCGTGGCCCGCCGGTGATCACGGCGACAGCGCGCGGATACTCACCCCGCGTACTCAACCCACCGCTGAGTACGCGCCCCTCGGTGCGTCAGACGTGCGCCGGACAGACGTCGGTCAGTGCGTCAGGCGGTGCGTCGGAGCAGCGTCGCGCCCGGCGCCGGGGACCCGGCCACCCGCACCGCCCGGCACGTCCCGGACGCGGCGAGGGCGTCGGCCACCTCGCGGGCGGCCCGCTCGTCGGCGGCGAGGAACGCGGTCGTCGGGCCGGAGCCGGAGACGAGGGCGGCCAGGGCGCCCGCCGCGGTGCCCGCGTCGAGGGTCGCCTTGAGGGACGGGAAGAGCGAGAGGGCGGCGGGCTGCAGGTCGTTCGTGACGGTCGCCGCGAGGGCGTGGACGTCACCGGTGCGCAGCGCGTCGAGGAGCGCGGGCGAGGCGACCGGCTCGGGCGCCTCGGGGGTCAGCCGGTCGAACTCGCCGTACACGGCGGGCGTGGACAGGCCGCCGTCGGCGACCGCGAACACCCACCAGAACGCCCCGCCCACGTCGAGGAGGCGCAGCCGCTCGCCGCGGCCGGTGCCGAGCGCGGCGCCGCCGACCAGGCTGAACGGCACGTCGCTGCCCAACTCGGCGCAGATGTCGAGGAGTTCCTCGCGGGAGGCGCCGGTGCCCCACAGCGCGTCGCAGGCCACGAGGGCGCCCGCGGCGTCCGCGGAGCCGCCCGCCATGCCGCCCGCGACGGGGATGTCCTTGGCGATGTGGATGCGGACCTTCGGGTCGCCGAGGCCGTGCCGCTCGGCGAGCGCGATCGCGGCGCGGGCCGCGAGGTTCGTGCGGTCGAGCGGGACCTGGTCGGAGCCGGGGCCCGTGCACGTGAGGCTCAGGGTGTCCGCGGGGGCCACGGTCACCTCGTCGTACAGGCCGACGGCGAGGAACACGTTGGCCAGGTCGTGGAAGCCGTCGGGGCGGGCGGCGCCGACCGCGAGCTGGACGTTGACCTTGGCGGGGACGCGGACGGTCACGCTCACGCGGCGGCCCCCTCGTGCGCGCCCTTGTGCTCGGCGATGCGCGCGAACTCCTCGACGGTCAGCGCCTCGCCGCGGGCCTGCGGGGAGACGCCCGCCGCGACGAGCGCCGCCTCCGCGGCCTGCGCCGAGCCCGCCCAGCCGGACAGGGCGGCGCGCAGCGTCTTGCGGCGCTGGGCGAACGCGGCGTCGACCACCGCGAACACCTCCTCCTTGGAGGCGGTCGTGGCGACCGGCTCGCTGCGCCGGACCAGGGAGACGAGGCCGCTGTCCACGTTCGGGGCGGGCCAGAACACGTTGCGGCCGATGGAGCCGGCTCGCTTGACCTGCGCGTACCAGTTGGCCTTGACGGACGGGACGCCGTAGACGCGTGAGCCGGGGCCCGCGGCGAGCCGGTCCGCGACCTCGGCCTGCACCATCACGAGGGTGCGCTCGATGGTCGGGAAGGTGTCGAGCATGTGGAGCAGGACGGGCACCGCGACGTTGTACGGGAGGTTCGCGACCAGCGCCGTGGGGGCCGGGCCCGGCAGCTCCTCGACCTGCATCGCGTCGATGTTGACCAGGTCGAAGGCGTCCTTCTTCGCCGGGATGCGGGCCTCGACCGTGGCGGGCAGCGCGGCGGCGAGCACGTCGTCGATCTCGACGGCCGTCACGTGCCGGGCCGCTTCGAGCAGCGCGAGGGTGAGCGAGCCGAGGCCGGGGCCGACCTCGACGACCACGTCGTCCTCGGTGACTTCCGCGGTGCGGACGATGCGGCGGACCGTGTTGGCGTCGATGACGAAGTTCTGCCCGCGCTGCTTGGTGGGCCGTACGCCGAGGGCTGCCGCGAGTTCGCGGATGTCGGCCGCGCCGAGAAGGGGGCCTTGGGGGTCTGTGGTGCTCACCGTTCAAGGGTAGCCGCGCCGGGGCGCCGCCGGTTCGGCCGTCATCTGCGGCCCGGTGGGGCTGGTCGCGCAGTTCGCCGCGCCCCTGAAAGCCTGCGGCTTCGCCGCGCTTTCCCCTGGGAAGGCCTGCGGCCTTCCTGATGGAGGTAGCGCACGAAGTGCGCACCTCCAGGGGCGCGGGGAACTGCGCGACCAGCCCCACCGGACCTGCACCCGCCCACGCAACAGGTCACGGCAGACGCTCAGCCGTGCAGCCGCGGCCCGCAGTGCGGCCACGGGCTCGCCCCACGGCTCACGTACAGCTTCTTCGCGCGGTACGTCTGTTCGGCGGCCGGGGCGTCCTGGGGGCGGCCCGATCCGCCGAGGCTCTGCCAGGTGCGGGTGTCGAACTGGTAGAGGCCGCCGTACGTGCCGGTCGCGTCCGTCGCGCCCGGGCGGCCGCCCGACTCGCAGGCGGCGAGCCCGGACCAGTTCAGGGAGTCGGCGCCCGCCACGGACGTCGGCATGGGCTTCGTGCCGACCTTGACCTGCTGGGTGCGCGGCTCGCGGACGACCTCGGTCCTCACGCGGCGCGGCTTCTGCTTGACGCCGTTGACGGTGCGCAGCGCGTACGTGACCCGCCGCATGCCGGGCTCCCCGGCCTGCGTGACGACCTCCGTGCCCTGGAAGAGCGTCGGGTCCTGGGTGCGCTCGGTGGCGTACGCGATCGCCTCCTCGCGCACCTCCTTCGTCCCGGTCACCCGCATCACGGTGACGGTCTGCCCGTCGCGCGGGAAGCTGCCCGGCGGCACCGACGTGGTGTCCTGGCCGCCCAGCGAGATCCCGGCCTCGTCGACGGCCTCGCGCACGGTCGCCGCGTTGGTGCGGATGGTGTGGCGCCGCCCGTCGGCCAGGACGGTGACGCTGCGCTCGGTGCGCACGTCGAGGTCGAGGCCGTGGCGTGCGATGCGCTGGGAGCGGGACGTGGAGACGTACGCGCCCTCGGCCCGCACCCCGAGCTGGCGCAGCGCCCCGTCGACGGTGCGGGCGGTGGTCCACACCTTGCGGCGCTGCCCGTCGAGGGTGAGCTGGACGGGGCGGCCGTAGCGGACGGCGACCTCGTCGCCGCTGGCCAGGGCGGCGCCGCGGCCCGGCGCCACGATGTCGTGCTCGCCGACGTCGACGCCCTCGTCGGCGAGGAGCTCGGTGACGTCGTCGGCGAAGGTGTGCAGGGTGCGCTCCTTGCCGTCGACGGTGAGCTGGATCGCCTTGTCGTTGGCGACGAACGCGGAGGTGCCGCCGGCGAGGAAGGCGACGACCAGGGCCTGCGGGAGCAGCCTGCGCAGCGTCTCGGGCCGCTGGTCGGCCTTCTTGCGGCGGGCGGCACGGCGGGCGGCGGCCCGGCCGCCCTGCGCCTCGGGGCGGGCGGCCTGGCGCGGCAGGCGCGGCTCGGTGTCGGCCGCGGCGACCTGCTCGTACTCGTAGGCGGGCCGGTAGGTGTCGGCCGTCGGCTCGTGGGGGGCCTGCGGGTGCGGCGCGTACGGCGCGTCGCCGCCGTACGGCCGGTACGTCCCGTACGTGTCCTCGTACGTCTCGTACGGCGAATTGCTCACGACGACGCTCCAGGCGCTCCAGGGGTCCGGTCCCCCGGCGGGGGCGGATCGGGCGAGCAGAACCTAGCGGAGCGTTCGTCACTCTCCAAAGCAGCGCGACTACGCAGTGTCGCGCCACTGCCCCTGGATGAGCACCTTCGGTCGTTATCGGTCAGTAACCAAAAGCGCGGGCCGTGTTGGCGGAGACCGACGTCGCGAGGGCTTCCTCGGTGACGCCCTTCACCGCGGCCATGGCCCGCAACGTGACCGGAATGAGATACGGAGCGTTAGGCCGACCGCGGTACGGCGCCGGGGTCAGGAAGGGCGCGTCGGTCTCGACGAGGACCAGGTCCAGCGGGGCCACCGCGAGCGCGTCGCGCAGCGGCTGCGCGTTCTTGAACGTCATGTTGCCGGCGAACGACATGAAGTAGCCGTTCTCCGCGCAGACTTGGGCCATGTCCGCGTCGCCGGAGTAGCAGTGGAAGACGGTGCGCTCGGGGGCGCCCTCCTCCTTCAGGACGCGTAGCACATCGGCGTGGGCGTCGCGGTCGTGGATGACCAGCGCCTTGCCGTGGCGCTTGGCGATCTCGATGTGCGCGCGGAAGGACCGCTCCTGGGCGGCCTTGCCCTCGGGGCCCGTGCGGAAGTAGTCGAGCCCGGTCTCGCCGACGCCCTTGACCTGCGGCAGTGCGGCGAGCCTGTCGATCTCGGCGAGCGCCTCGTCGAGCCCGGCGTCGCCGAGCGGCTCGCGGGCGCCCTGCCGGGACCAGCCGTCGGGGTCGCCGTGCACGATGCGCGGCGCTTCGTTGGGGTGCAGGGCCACGGTCGCGTGCACGGCCGCGTGGGCCTCGGCCGTCTCGGCCGCCCAGCGCGAACCGGCCAGGTCGCAGCCGACCTGCACCACGGTCGTCACGCCCACCGACGCCGCCTTGGCGAGGGCCTCCTCCACGGTGCCCGCCTGCATGTCCAGGTGGGTGTGGGAGTCGGCGACCTCCACCGCGAGGGGTGCGGGCAGCGGGGGCGGGGTGACGTCCTTGGCGTGGGGGCTCATGCCCCGATCCTACGAAGCCGGGCCGGCCGGCTCCGCAGCCGACTACGGAGCCGTGGAGTCGTCGCCCTTCCGCTGGTGGTGGCTGAAGGGGTGCAGGAGGTCGGAGAGGTGCCAGTGGTGGTGTTCGCGGTGCTCCGCGGCCGCCGGCTCGGGGACCTCGACGGGTCCGGCGGGCGGAGCGGTGTGGTGGCGCTGCATCACGTCGAGGACCGAGGAGACCCGGCCGGCCTTCATGATCCGTACGACATGGCCGCCACAGTTCAGACAGGTGGGACGGGTCAGCGGCGACGGCACGCGCTCGCCGTTCGCCACGTACATCACGAACTCCGCACCGTCACCGTCGACGTGGTGCTCAATCTCGTACGACTGCTCCCAGCCGTGCCCGCACCGCATGCAGGCGAACGAATACGATTCGTGCGCGATGGATATCGCCGCGCTGCGGTTCGGAATCTGTGGCGCCGGGGCGCCGGTGGCCGTCCTGGGGGCCGCGAACTCGCTCATGCCAGCTCCTCTTGTCCGCTGGACAAGCGCTGCCCGGAGGCAGCGTGGGGACGGGTGCGTCCCTTCAACCAGTGGACGCCTCCGCCGGGCCGAGCGCAAAAGACCTGTCGACTGTTGGAGTCGATTTGGCTTTTCCCTGCCGAAATGGGCCTGGCACCCGGTCTTCGCTTTGCTTTTCAGGTTAGTCCTTTACGCCCTTATGGGGTGACCCGATCCGCATTCTTTGCCGCGACCACGGCATCGAAGACCTCGCGCTTGGGTAGCCCGACCTCGACGGCCACGGCGGCGATCGCCTCCTTGCGGCGCTCCCCCGCTTCCTCCCGCACCTGCACCCTCCGTACCAGCTCAGCGGGGGTGACGTCCGCGGCGGACTTCTCCGGGGCGCCCTCGACGACGACGGTGATCTCACCGCGCACGCCGTCGGCGGCCCACTCGGCGAGCTCCTTGAGGGAGCCGCGCTTCACTTCCTCGTACGTCTTGGTCAGCTCGCGGCACACGGCGGCCCTGCGCTCCGCGCCGAACGCCTCGGACATCGCGGCGAGGGTGTCGTCGAGGCGGTGCGGGGCCTCGAAGTAGACGAGAGTGCGCCGCTCCTGCGCGACCTCCTTCAGGCGGCTGAGACGCTCGCCCGCCTTGCGCGGCAGGAAACCCTCGAAGCAGAACCGGTCGACCGGCAGCCCGGACAGCGCGAGCGCGGTCAGCACGGCGGACGGCCCCGGCACCGCGGTGACCCGGACGTCCCGCTCGACGGCGGCCGCGACCAGCCGGTATCCGGGGTCGGACACCGACGGCATCCCCGCGTCGGTCACCAGCAGCACCCGCGCGCCGCCCAGCAGCGCCTCGACCAGCTCCGGGGTGCGCGCCGTCTCGTTGCCCTCGAAGTACGACACGACGCGCCCGCCGACCTGCACCCCGAGCGCCTGCGCGAGCCGCTTCATGCGCCGGGTGTCCTCGGCGGCGACGACATCGGCGACGGCCAGCTCCTGGGCGAGCCGGGGCGGCGCGTCGGAGACGGCCCCGATCGGGGTGCCCGCCAGGACGAGGGTGCCGGTGGACTCGGTGGATTCTGCGGTTCCTGTCACAGTTCCATCCTCGCAGGGCCGGGCCCCACCGGGTCGCGACCCCGTCCCGACCGACCCGGTGGGGCCCACACACGGGACTCGCACAGCGCGGTTCCCTACGATGGCGCGGTGACCAGTACCGCGTCGTCGTCCCAGCCGACCCCGACCAGCGCTCCCCACGAGCAGCCGCCCGCAGGTGAGCGCCAGCCGTCGTCCTGGCTCCGTGGCCTGCGTCGGTTCGGGTACCGGGAGCAGCTCAGAGAGGGCGAGGTCCGCGCGCGGCTCGTGCCGCCGTATCCCGCGCCGTCCTCGCGGCTGTGGGCGTCCTTCGGTCTCGGCCGCTTCACGGCCGGCCGGGCGGACCGGATCATCGGCTGGGCCGCGCCGCTCCTCGTGACGCTCGTCGCGGGACTCCTGCGGTTCTGGAACCTCGGCAGCCCCAAGGCCGTGATATTCGACGAGACGTATTACGCCAAGGACGCGTGGGCGCTCATCCACCGCGGTTTCGAGGTGAATTGGGCCAAGAACGCCAATGACCTGATCCTGCAGAAGAACGGCGACGTGCCCATTCCGCACGACGCCTCGTACGTCGTGCATCCGCCGGTGGGCAAGTACGTCATCGGCGTCGGCGAGTGGATGTTCGGGTTCAATCCGTTCGGCTGGCGGTTCATGACGGCGGTCCTCGGGACGCTGTGCGTGCTGATGGTCTGCCGGATCGGGCGGCGGCTGTTCCGCTCGACGTTCCTGGGCTGTCTCGCCGGTGTGCTGCTGATGGTGGACGGCCTGGCGTTCGTGATGAGCCGGACCGCGCTGCTCGACTCGGTGCTGGTCTTCTTCGTCGTCGCCGCGTTCGGCGCACTGATCGTGGACCGGGACCGGGCGCGCGAGAAGCTGGCCGCGGCGCTCCCGGTGGACGAGCACGGCCTGGTCCGCCCGGATCCGCACGTCGCGGAGACGCTGCGCCTCGGCTGGCGTCCCTGGCGACTGCTCGCCGGGATCTGCCTGGGCCTGGCGGCGGGCACGAAGTGGAACGGGTTCATCTATCTGGCCGCCTTCGCGCTGATGTCGGTGCTGTGGGACGTCGGTTCGCGGCGGGTGGCCGGGGCGCGGCGGCCGTACCGCACGGTCCTCAAGCGGGACGTCCTCCCGGCGTTCGTCTCCACGGTGCCGGTGGCCGTCGCCACGTACGTCCTGTCGTGGCTCGGCTGGATCCTCTCCGCGGACGACGGCACCGGCGGCTACTTCCGCAACTGGGCGGTGACCGCGGGCAAGGGCGGCAGCTTCACCTGGCTGCCGGACTGGGTGCGCAGCCTGTGGCACTACGAGCACGAGGTCTGGGAGTTCAACACCCACCTCACCTCGGCGCACACCTACCAGTCGAACCCGTGGAGCTGGATGGTCGACGGCCGCCCGGTCTCGTACTTCTACGAGTCCCCGTCGGCCGGGTCGCAGGGCTGCCCCGCGGACGCCGCCGACAAGTGCGCCCGCGAGGTCCTCGCCCTCGGCACCCCGCTGCTGTGGTGGGCGGCCTGCTTCGCGATCGCCTTCGTGCTGTGGCGCTGGTTCTTCAAGCGGGACTGGCGCGCGGGCGCCATCGTGTGCGCCGTCGCGGCGGGCTACCTGCCCTGGTTCAACTACCAGGAGCGGACGATCTTCTACTTCTACGCCGTCGTCTTCGCGCCGTTCCTGTGCCTCGCGCTCGCGATGATGCTCGGCGCGATCGTCGGGAAACCGGGGTCGACGGAGCGCCGGCGGGTGATCGGCGCGGCGGGCGCGGGCGTCCTGGTGCTGCTCATCGTGTGGAACTTCATCTATTTCTGGCCCATCTACACGGGCCACGCCATTCCGATCGACTCCTGGCGTTCACGGATGTGGCTGGACAGCTGGGTGTGAGCCTCTTTCGGCCGTATTTGTGATCTCTCTTCGGACACTTTCAGACACCATCTGTAAAAGACCCCGCACTCCGGGCATCCGCCGTGTCTAGAGTCCCTCCGTCAACCTGGGGAGGGGGCGCGCATGCGCAAGGGGGTCAAGGTCGCCATCGTCGGCGGGGTGTTCACCGTGATGGTGGGCGGCGCGGGCTACGGGGCCTACAACATCGTCACCGCGGTCACCGGGGACGGTGGCGGCTCCTCGCTGGCGGGGTCGTCCGGCAAGCGGACCGGGCCGCCGTCGGCCGACGAGATCAAGGAGACGTCGGAGAAGTTCCTGGCCGCGTGGGCGAAGAACGACGCGGCGGGGGCGTCGACCTACACGAACTACGCCGAGAACGCGCTGTCCGCGATCGAGGGCTGGCACGACGACGCGCACGTCACGCGGACCGTCCTGACGGCGGGCGAGCCGGCCGGCGCCAAGGTGCCCTTCAAGGTCCGGGCCACGGTCGCGTACGACGGCAAGAAGAAAACGATGTCGTACGACTCGTCGCTGACCGTCGTGCGCGGCGAGACCACGGGCCGGGCCCTGGTCAAGTGGTCGCCGTCGGTGCTGCACCCGGGCATGGCCGACGGCGACAAGCTCGTCACGGGCGAGTCGAAGACCCCGGCGATCGAGGCCGTGGACCGCAACGGGGCCGTGCTGACCGCGGAGAAGTACCCGTCGCTCGGGCCGGTCCTCGACCAGCTGCGCGCCAAGTACGGCGACAAGGCCGGGGGGTCACCCGGCGTGGAGACCTACATCGAGCGGGAGACCGCCGACGGGACGACGACCGCGAAGACGCTGCTGACGCTCGCCAAGGGCAAGGCGGGCAGGCTGCCCACCACGCTCAGCGCGGGCGTCCAGGCGGCGGCCGAGCAGCAGGTGGCCAAGTACCCGGAGTCGTCCGTGGTGGCGGTCAAGCCGTCCACCGGTGAGGTGCTCGCCGTCGCCAACCAGAAGAAGGGCGAGTTCAACGACGCCTTCTCGGGCGGCACCGCGCCCGGTTCCGTGATGAAGATCGTGACCGCGGCCGCGCTGATCGACAACGGCGTCACGTCGGCCTCCGGCGCCGCGCCCTGCCCGGACTCGGCGGTCTCGATGAGCCAGACCTTCCGCAACCTCAAGAACATGACGCCGGACGAGGGCGCGACGCTCTCCCAGAGCTTCGCCCGCTCCTGCAACACCGCCTTCATCAAGCTCTCGGACGACCTGAAGCCGCAGCGGTTCCAGGACGAGGCGACGAACCGGTTCGGGCTCGGCAAGGACTGGCAGACCGGGATCGTCTCCCGGGACGGCTCCGTGGAGATCGACGGGTCGTCGAACGACGCCGCCTCGATGATCGGCCAGGGCCTGGTCAAGGTGAACCCGCTGAACATGGCGTCGGTGACGGCGACCGCGATCACCGGCACCTTCCACCAGCCGGTCCTGGTCGCGCAGAGCCTGGACGACCGTCAACTGGCCACCGCGCAGGGCCTGAAGCCCGGCACCGCGCAGCAGATCCGGCAGATGATGCGGATCACGGCGACCAGCGGCACGGCGACGACCGCGATGGCGTCGGTCCCCGGCTACGACAAGGGCGCGAAGACCGGGTCGGCGGAGGTCGACGGGCAGGGCAACGCGAACTCCTGGTTCACCGGGTTCCGGGGCGACGTCGCGGCGGCCGCCACGGTGCCGCGCGGCGGCCACGGCGGGGACGCGGCCGGGCCGATCGTCGCCGGGGTGCTCCGGGCCGGGTGACAACGGCCGTACCACGTACCCGGCACCCCGTCTGCCTCGTTCTGTCCTACGGCGGGTGGGCCCAGGGCCACCCCGTACCCTGGGCCACCCGTATCGACTCCGGAGGACACGTTGGGCAGCAGAGGCAAGCGTCGCGTCCCGGCGCGCCGCAACACGAACGCCCTGGTGATCGGAGGCGTTTCCGTCGTCGCCGTCATCGGGGCCGGAGTCGGGGCGTACGCCCTGATGGACAGCGGAACGTCGTCCTCCGCGGCGGCCGACGCCAAGCCGAAGGTGAGGACGGGCCCGCCGTCCGCCGCCGAGGTGCGCACGGCGGCCGACCGGTTCCTGACCGCCTGGCAGTCCGGTGACGCCGCGAAGGCCGCCGCGTACACGGACGACGCGGCCGCCGCCCGGAAGGCGCTCGCCGGACTCTCGAAGGACGCCCACCTCACGGACGTGAAGCTCACGCCCGGCAGGCGGTCGGGCGCCGAGGTCCCCTTCCACGTCACGTCCACGGTCACGTACGAGAAGACGAAGAAGCCGTTCGCCTACGACTCGTCGGTCACGGCCGTGCGCCGCAAGGCCGACGGCAAGGTGCTCATCGGCTGGCAGCCCTCCGTCGTGCACCCGGAGTTGAGGGACGGCGACCGGCTGGTCACCGGCGAGGCCGGCGATCCGCCGGTCAAGGCCGTGGACCGCAACGGCGGCGAGCTGTCCGCGAAGACGTATCCGTCGCTCGGCGCGGTCGTCGACGGCCTGCGCGAGAAGTACGGCAAGAAGGCGGGCGGCACGGCCGGCGTGGAGCTGCGGATCGTGCGCAAGGCGGCCTCGGGCGAGGACGAGAAGAACGCCGTCCCCGACAAGACGCTGCTCACCCTCTCCGAGGGCACTCCGGGCACCGTGAAGACGACGCTCAGCCCCACGCTGCAGGCCGAGGCCGAGAAGCAGGTCGCCTCGCGCAAGCGGGCCGCGGTCGTCGTGGTCCGGCCCTCGACCGGGGAGATCCTGGCGGTCGCCAACTCCTCGCCCGGGTTCAACACGGCCTTCCAGGGCTCCCTCGCGCCCGGCTCCACGATGAAGGTCATCACGTCGTCGCTGCTCCTCGAGAAGGACCTCGCGGGCGTCGACAAGCAGCACCCGTGCCCGAAGTACTTCACGTACGGGCACTGGAAGTTCCAGAACGACGACAAGTTCGAGATCAAGAAGGGCACGTTCAAGGCGAGCTTCGCGGCGTCCTGCAACACCGCCTTCATCAGCCAGGCCCCGAAGCTGGAGAACGACTCGCTGACCAAGCAGGCCCAGCAGGTCTTCGGGCTCGGGCTCGACAACTGGTCGATCGGGGTGCCGAGTTTCGACGGCGCGGTGCCGGTGCAGTCGGAGGCGCAGATGGCGGCCTCGCTGATCGGGCAGGGCGGCGTGCGGATGAACCCGCTGAACATGGCGTCGGTCGCCGCGACCGTGAAGTCGGGCAGCTTCCACCAGCCCTACCTCGTCCCGCCGGACTTCGACCACCGCACCCTCGCGAAGGCGTCGCGCTCGATGTCCGCGGGGACGGCGGCGCAGCTGCGCGAGCTGATGCACTACACGGCGGTCGCGGGCACGGCGGTCAAGCCGATGTCGGGGCTCGGTTCCGACATGGGGGCGAAGACCGGTTCCGCGGAGGTCGACGGGCAGAAGGAGCCCAACGGCTGGTTCACGGCGTACCGCGGTGATCTCGCGGCGGCGGCCGTGGTGCAGCAGGGCGGGCACGGCGGCGACTCGGCGGGCCCGGTCGTCCGGCAGATGCTGCTGGCCGGGGGCTGACGCCGATACGGGGTCGCGTGGGCGGTACAGCGACCATTAGCGTGCCGTCCATGACCTCATCAGACAGCGCAGCTCCTCCCCGTTTCGCCGAGGCCGTGACCGCCATGGGCCTGGCCGAACTCCTGCCGCGCGTACGCCGTTTCCCCGACTCGACCCGCACCGCGCAGGAGGCGGCCGACGCGATCGGCTGCGAGCTGAGCCAGATCTGCAAGTCGCTGATCTTCGCGGCGGACGGGGTACCGGTGCTCGTCCTGATGGACGGTTCCTCGCGCGTCGACGTGGAGCTCGTGCGGCGGGAGCTGGGCGCGGCGAAGGTGACCCGGGCGAAGGCGGACGTGGTCCGGGACTTCACCGGGTACGCGATCGGCGGCGTCCCGCCGTTCGGGCACCGCACCAAGACCCGGGTCCTGGCGGACCGTTCGCTGCTCGCGCACGACGTGGTGTGGGCGGCGGCGGGCACCCCGTACGCCGTCTTCCCGATGGAGCCCAAGGAGCTGGTCACGCACGCGGGCGCCGCGCTCGTGGACGTGCGCGAGTGACACCGCTGGTCACCACGGCCGTCCTGCTCGCCGCCGTCACCCACGCGTCGTGGAACGCGCTGGCCCACCACATCACGGACAAGCTGGTCGGCTTCACGCTGATCGGCGGCGGGGCGACGCTGATCGGTCTGCTCATGGCGCCGTTCGTGCCGGTGCCGGACGGGGCGGCCTGGCCGTACCTGATCGTCTCGGCCCTGATCCACATCGTGTACTACGTGCTGCTCATGGCGTCGTTCAAGCTGGGCGACTTCGGCCAGGCGTACCCGATCGCGCGCGGCACCGCGCCGCTCGTGGTGACGGTGCTCGCCGCCGCGTTCGTGGGCGAGGTGCCCGACGGCTGGCAGGCGGCGGGCGTCGCGGTCTCCTGCGCGGGCCTGACGGGCCTCGCCGTGTGGGGGCTGCGGGGTTCGGGGCGGCGGCCCGACTGGACGGCGCTCGGCGCGGCGCTGGCGACGGGCCTGTCCATCGCGGCGTACACCGTCGTCGACGGCGTCGGCGTCCGCGCGTCGGGCTCCTCCCTCGGCTACATCGTCTGGCTGATGATCCTGGAGGGCATCGCCGTGCCCGCCTACGCGTGGTGGCGCTGGCGCGGTGAACTCGGCGCGCGGCTGCGGCCGTTCGCGGCGATCGGACTGCTCGGCGCGGCGCTGTCCATGGCGGCGTACGGGCTCGTCCTGTGGGCGCAGACCCGGGCGGAGCTGGCCCCGATCTCCGCGCTCAGGGAGTCGTCGATCATCGTGGGCGCGGCGATCGGGGCGGTGTTCTTCAAGGAGCGGTTCGGGCTGCCGCGGATCGTCGCGGCCGGGGTGATGGTGGCCGGCATCGGACTGATGCTGCACGCGGGCTGACGAGGGCGGGGCCGGCCCTCAGCTCGGCGGGCCCTCAGCTCGGCGGGTTGGACTTGAAGCCGACGTTGACGGCGGTCACACCGCCGTCCACCGGCAGCACGGTGCCGGTCACCCACGCCGCGTCCCGCGACGCGAGGAACGCCACCGCCGCGGCGATGTCCTCCGGCTCGCCGACCCGGCCGAGCGGGTACAGCCGCGCCACGGTGTCCGGGTTCCGGCCCTGGTCGGCCCAGACGCCGGTGCGGACCGTGCCGGGGGCGACGAGGTTGACCCGGACGCCGCGCGGGCCCGCGTGCCCGGCGAGCGTGCGGGTCAGCGAGATCAGGCCGGCCTTCGCGGCGCTGTAGGCGTGGTTGCCGAAGTCCTGGATCCCGTTGACGGAACCGATGTTGACGACGGCGCCCCGCCCGGACGCCGCGAGGTGCGGCAGGGCGGCGCGGCTGCACCGGTAGGCGCCGGTGAGCGTGAGGTCGAGGTCGCGGGCCCAGACCTCGTCCTCCTCGTCCTCGAAGAGCGGGGCGTCGGGGTGGCAGGCGTAGGCGTTGTTGACGAGGACGTCGAGGCGGCCGAAGGTGTCGACGGCGTGTGCCACCGCGGCCTCGACGGACGCCCGGTCGCCGACGTCACAGCCGAACTCCCGGGCCTCGCCGCCCCGTTCACGGATCTCCGCGGCGACCTTCTCGGCGGCCGCGAGGTCGATGTCGGTCACCAGGACCCGGCCGCCCTCCTCGGCCAGCCGGCGGGCGACGGCGGCGCCGATGCCGCGGCCCGCGGCGGTGACCAGTACTCCGTGTCCTTCGAAGCGTGTCATGCCCGGGACGCTACCCGGGGCATCCCCGACGGACCCCTCAGGGTGCGCTGCGGCTTCGTCGGCCAGGTCGTCCTGACCCTGCGCCTGTACGCGCTGCGCAGGCTGCCGCTGTGGGCGCCGTGCCCGGTCTTCGCGACGGCGCTGATGCCGTTCGCGACGAAGGACCTGATCCCGCTGGGCGCCGTGTTCCTGCTGCTCGCCTACGCCCCGCTGGTGGGCTCGTCGAGCGCCGACCGCACCGCCGCGACCAGGGCCTGAGCGCGCGGGTCGGCGGTGACGCCCTTCTGCATGCCGTTCGTGACGTAGCCGAACGCGATGCCGGACTCCGGGTCGGCGAACCCGAGCGCGCCTCCGCGCCCCGGGTGGCCGAAGGAGCCGGGGCCGAGCAGCGGGGAGGCGACGCCGTGCAGCATGTACCCGAGGCCGAAGCGGGACGGGACGACGAGGACGCGGTCGGGTCCCGAGGAGGCTTCGGTTCGGGCGAGCCGGGCGGTCTCCGGCGTGAACAGCCGGGTGCCGCCGTCGACTTCGCCGATGAGCGAGGCGTAGAAGCGGGCGAGGCCGTCCGCCGTGCCGATGCCGTTGGAGCCGGGGAGCTCGGCGGCGCGGTAGGCCGGGTCGTTCTCGTCCGGGGACGGGGTGATCGATCCGAAGGCCCGGCTGGTCAGGGAGGCGGGGTCGGTGTACGCCTCGGTGATGGCGCGCTTGGGGCGGGCGCGCAGGCCGCCGGGGGCGGCCGGGGGTTCGACGGGGCCGACGCGGCCGGCCCGGTGGGCCTGCTCGTCCGGCAGTCCGATCCACAGGTCGGCTGCGAGGGGCCCGGCGATCTCGTCGGCGACCCAGCCGCCGATCGACCGGCCGGTGGTCCGGCGCACGAGTTCACCGGTGAGCCAGCTGTGCGTCTGGGCGTGGTAGCCGTGGTCGGTGCCCGGGGTCCAGGCGGGGGCCTGGGCGGCGACGGCCGCGGCACCGAGGTCCGGGTCGGCGGCCTCGGCGGGGGTCAGCGGCCGGTCGAGGGCGGGCACGCCGGCCCGGTGGGCGAGCACGTCACGGACGCGGGCGTCCTCCTTGCCGTGCGCCTTGAACTCGGGCCAGTACGCGCTCACCGGCGCGTCGAGGTCGAGTGTGCCGCGCTGGTGCAGGAGCAGCAGGACCGCCGCGGCGACGCCCTTGGTGGCGGACCGCAGGAGCTGGGCGGTGCCGGGCGTCCACGGCGTGCCGTCCCGGCCGCCGTCGACGTCCCGCGTCCCGGCGTGCAGATCGACGACCCGGTGCCCGTCCCGGTAGACGACGACCGCGGCACCGCGCTCGCCCCGCTCCGTGAAATTGCGGGCGAAGGCGGCGCGTACGCCTGCGAATCGGGGGTCGGTCGTGCCGTTCACTGCGGTGTCCACGGTGGGTGCAACAGGCACGGATGCCGGTTGATTCCGGGCGGCGGGGCGCTCGCGCTACCGGGCGACCGACGCGGGGTCGAAGCCGAAGGGCAGTTCCAGGCGGTGCGCGCGCATCAGGTCCTCGTCGGTGAGGAGGTCGCCGGTGGGGCCGTCCGCCGCGATGACGCCCTCGCTGAGGATCAGCGAGCGCGGGCACAGTTCGAGGGCGTACGGCAGGTCGTGGGTGACCATCAGGACCGTGACGTCCAGGGAGCGCAGGATGTCGGCCAGTTCGCGGCGGGAGGCCGGGTCGAGGTTGGAGGACGGCTCGTCCAGGACCAGGATCTCCGGTTCCATCGCGAGGACGGTGGCCACCGCCACCCGGCGGCGCTGGCCGAACGACAGGTGGTGCGGGGGCCGGTCAGCGAACTCCTCCATGCCGACCAGGGCGAGGGCCTTGCGGACCCGGTCCTCCAGTTCGGCGCCCTTCATTCCGGCCGCCGCCGGGCCGAACGCGACGTCCTCGCGCACGGTCGGCATGAACAGCTGGTCGTCCGGGTCCTGGAAGACGATGCCGACCTTGCGGCGGATCTCCGCCATGTTCCGCTTGTCCACCGGGAGTCCGGCGACGGTGACCGTGCCGGCGCCGCCCGTCAGGATGCCGTTGAGGTGGAGGACGAGGGTGGTCTTGCCCGCGCCGTTCGGGCCGAGCAGCGCGACCCGCTCGCCCCTGCCGATGGTGAGGTCCACGCCGAAGAGGGCCTGGTGCCCGTCCGGGTAGGCGAAGGCGAGGCCGGAGACCTCCAGAGAAGCAGTCACAGCGTCCATCCCAACAGACATACGACGAGCGCCGTGCCCGGCAGGGCCAGCGCGGAGGACCACTGTGCCCGGGACGCGCTCACCTCGTCGATCACCGGCATCGATCCCGCGTAGCCCCGGCTGACCATGGCCAGGTGCACGCGTTCCCCCCGCTCGTAGGAGCGGATGAAGAGGGCTCCCGCCGACTTGGCGAGGACGCCCCAGTGGCGCACTCCGGACGCCTCGAAGCCGCGCGACTCCCGGGCGATCCTCATGCGGCGCATCTCGTCGGTGATCACGTCGCCGTAGCGGATCATGAAGGAGGCGATCTGGACGAGCAGGGGCGGCAGCTTGAGGCGCTGGAGGCCGAGCAGCAGGGCGCGCAGTTCGGTCGTGGAGGCCAGCAGCACCGACGCGGCGACGCCGAGGGTGCCCTTGGCCAGCACGTTCCACGCGCCCCACAGTCCGCTCTCGCTCAGCGACATGCCGAGCACCTGGACCCGCTCGCCCTCCGCGACGAACGGCATCAGGACGGCGAAGGCGACGAACGGGATCTCGATCAGGAGCCGCTTGAGCAGGAAGCCGGCCGGCACCCGGGCCGCGTACGCGACCCCCGCGAGCAGCACCGCGTACAGCCCGAAGGCCCACATCGCCTCGCGCGGGGTGGAGACCACGACGACCACGAAGCAGAAGACGGCGGCGAGCTTGGTGTGCGGGGGCAGCGCGTGCACGGGCGAGTGCCCGGCACGGTAGAGGCGGTGGGCGTGACCTGCGCCCATGTCAGACGCTCTCCTGGGTGCGGACCTCGGTGGACGTCGGCTCGCTGGTGCGCCGCCTGCGCAGCGCCCAGAAGACGGCCGAGCCGGCGACGACGGTCACGCCGACGCCGATGACTCCGGCGAGGCCGCCGGAGAGCCGGGCGTCGGTGACGTCCTTGACGCCGTAGTCGGCGAGCGGGGAGTCCGCGGAGGCGTGCTCCTCGGTCTTGCTGTCGATGCCCTTGTCGTGCGCGACCTTCTCCAGGCCGTCCGGGTTCGCGGACGCGTAGAAGGAGACGAAGCCGGCCAGGACGAGGGAGGTGACCAGGCCGATCACCCAGATCTTCCGGTGCGAGCGGGCCGCGGCGGGGGCCGCCGCCGGGGTGTTCGGGGCCGCGTCGACGAGTTCCCCGCCGACCCGCAGCTTGAGCTTCTGCTGCAGGCCCCGGGCGCCGTGGACGAGGTCGGGCCGGACGGCCACGACGGCGCCCACGGTGAGCGCGGTGATCACGGCCTCGCCGATGCCGATCAGGACGTGCACGCCGACCATGGCGGTGGCGACCTTGCCGATCGAGACGTCGGTCGTCCCTCCGATGGCGTAAAGGAGGGTGAAGACGATCGCGGCCGCCGGGACCGAGAGCAGGGACGCCACGAAGGACGCCACGGTGATCGAGCGGCGGCCGCGCGGCAGCACCTTCACGAGGCCGCGGAAGACGAGGTAGGCGACGACGGTGGTGGTGATCGCCATGTCGGTGATGTTCACGCCGAGCGCGGTCAGGCCGCCGTCGGCGAAGAGCACGCCCTGCATGAGGAGCACCACGGACACACAGAGGACCCCTGTGCAGGGGCCGACGAGTATCGCGGCCAGCGCGCCGCCGAGCAGATGGCCGCTGGTGCCCGCGGCCACCGGGAAGTTGAGCATCTGGACGGCGAAGATGAACGCCGCGACCAGACCGGCCAGCGGCGCCGTGCGCTCGTCCAGCTCGCGGCGCGCGCCGCGCAGGCTGACGGCGACGGCACCCGCGGCGACGACACCTGCGGCCGCCGAGACGGGGGCGTTGATGAATCCGTCGGGGACATGCATGGCGGGCTCTCCGGCGCTCGGGCTGCTGGTGACTGGCAACCGGGCTGGTTGACCGTTCGATGATAGTGCCCTGTTGCGAACAGCTCGCAAGAGCGTCTCGGAACCAATTAGCCCTGGCCCGTACAGTCGGACATATGGGACATTTGAAGGCATGAGCGCCGTCGAGCAGTACGTCGAGCAGTACGCCCGCGCCCGCGTCGTGACCGACTCCCCCGAGGCACCCCGGGCCGTTCCGGTGATGCTGCGCTACGACGGCCGGATCCACGTCACGCTCCCCGACTCCGGCGAGTGGGTCTTCCCGCGCGATCTGCTCGAACGCGGTCTGCGCGGCCCCGTCTCCGCCGGCGACGTCCGGATCTGGCCCTGCGGCCGGGTCCAGGTGGTCATCGAGTTCCACGAGCACGCGAACGGGGCGACGGTCGTGCAGTTCGACGCGAAAGCGCTGATCCGCTTCCTGCGCCGGACGTACACGACCGTCGCCCCGGTGGCCCCTCAGGGCATCACGCGCTGACGAGCTCGCGGTCCTCCTCGGGCCGCTCGCCGGCGGCGGCGCCCTTGGCGAGGCCCTCGCCCTCGACGTCCACGTTGGGCAGCGCCCGGTCCAGCCACTTCGGCAGCCACCAGGCCTTCTTGCCGAGCAGCGCGAGCACCGCGGGCACGATCGTCATGCGGACCACGAACGCGTCGAAGAAGACGGCGATCGCGAGGCCGAAGCCGATCATCTTCACCATCTGCTCGGAGCTTCCGATGAAGCCCGCGAACACCGCGATCATGATGATCGCCGCGGCCGTGACCACCCGCGCCCCGTGCCGGAACCCGGTGACGATCGCCTGCGCGGGCCGCTCGCCGTGCACGTACGCCTCGCGCATCCGCGTCACGAGGAACACCTCGTAGTCCATCGCGAGACCGAAGACCACGCCCACCATGAAGATCGGCATCATCGACATGATCGGGGTCGTCTGGTCGACGCCGAAGACCGAGCCGAGCCAGCCCCACTGGAAGACGGCGACGACGGCGCCGAGCGCGGCGAGCACCGAGAGCAGGAAGCCGAGGGCGGCCTTCAGCGGCACCAGGACCGACCGGAACACGACCATCAGGAGCAGGAAGGCCAGGCCGACGACGAGCGCCAGGTACGGCACGAGCGCGTCGTTGAGCTTCTGCGAGACGTCGATGTTCATAGCCGTGGAGCCGGTGACGCTCAGCTCAGCGCCGGTGTCGGCCTTGATGTCCTTGCCCTCGTCACGGATGGCGTGGACGACGTCCTCGGTCTCGACGGAGGACGGCTTGTACTTCGAGACGACGCTGACGATGGCGGTGTCGCCGGCCTTGTTGAACGTGGCCGGGGTGACCGCGGCGACGCCGTCCGTGTCCTTGATCGCGGTGACGACCCGGTCGACGGCGGCCTTCGGGTCGTCCGCGCCCTTGGCGTCGACGACCGTCATGAGCGGCCCGTTGAAGCCGGGGCCGAAGCCGTCGGAGAGCAGGTCGTACGCCTTGCGCTGGGTGGTGTCGGTCGGCTGGACGCCGTCGTCGGGCAGGCCCAGTTCGAGCGAGGCGACCGGGACCGCCATGGCGCCGAGGCCGACGATGCCGGCGATCAGGACGGCGACCGGGCGGCGCAGCACGAAGCGGGCCCAGCGGGTGCCCATGTTGGGCCTGGCGTCGGCCGGCTTGTCCGCCGACAGGTTCTTGCGGGCCTTGCGGCCGTGGACGCGCTTGCCCGCGTAGCCGAGCAGCGCCGGGATGAGCGTGAGGGCGATGAGCACGGCGATGGCGACGGTGCCGGCCGCGGCGATGCCCATCTTGGTCAGCATCGGGATGTTCACGACGGCGAGGCCGACGAGGGCGATGACGACGGTCAGACCCGCGAACACGACCGCGGAGCCCGCCGTGCCGACGGCCCGCCCGGCCGCCTCCTCGCGCTCCCGGCCCTCGGCCAGCTCGGCGCGGTAGCGGGAGACGATGAACAGCGCGTAGTCGATGCCGACCGCGAGGCCGATCATCATCGCGAGGGTCGAGGTGGTGGTGCCGAGGTCGAGCGCGTTGGCGAGCGCCGTGATCGACGAGACGCCGATGCCCACGCCGATGATCGCGGTGAGCAGCGGCAGCCCCGCCGCGAGCAGCGAGCCGAAGGTGATGACGAGGACGACGGCCGCGACGGCGATGCCGATGACCTCGGTGGCGCCCGTCTCCGGCATGGCCTGCAGCGCGTCACCGCCGACCTCGACCGTCAGCCCGGTCTCCTTGGCCTGGTCGATGACCTTCTGCAGCGCGTCCCGGTCGTCGTCGGTCAGCTCCATCGAGGAGACCTTGTACGAGGCCGAGGTGTAGCCGATCGTGCCGTCCTTGCTGATCGTCTTGGCGACGAACGGGTCGGCGACGGACGCGACCTGCTTCGAGCTCGACTTGATCGCGGAGACGGTGTCCTGGATGTCCGCCTTGTTGGCGGCGTCGGAGAGCTTCTCGCCGGCCGGTGCCTTGAAGACGACGCGGGCGGTGGCGCCGTCGGCCGCGGAGCCGGGGAAGCGCTGGTCCAGCAGGTCGAAGGCCTTCTGGGCCTCGGTGCCGGGGATCGAGAAGGAGCTGGAGGCGGCGGTCGGCGCGGTGGCCGCGCCCACGCCCGCGAGCGTGAGCAGCGCCACCCAGATCAGGGCGACGAAGTGCCGTCGGCGAAACGCTAGTTTGCCGAGCTTGTAGAGGAACGTGGCCACGAGGGCGTACTCCCGGTCAGGTCGTGGGGCGAATCTGGGCAGGGGGTGTCGGCCCGACGACGTGAGCGGTGCGCGTCAGGTGAGCAGGGTGCTGCGGAAGGGAGTTACGCGCTGAGGGCGGGGAGGACCACAGCGTCGATGTACGAAGAGAGGTAGGCCCGCGTGGGGGGCAGCTCGTCGATGAGCGTGCGGGTGGCGAACGCGCCGATCAGCATGTGCATCACATAGTCGAGCGCCGGGTTGTCGGCCCGGATCTCGCCTCTGTCCACGGCTCGCTGCAGCATCCGGTCGAGACCGGACAGTTCGGGAGCGACGATCCACTCCTTGAAGGCCGCGAGCAGATCGGGGTTGGCGTGCACGGCCACCATCAGGCCGCGCATCAGCGCGCTGTTCTGCTCCATGTGACAGTCGTCCTCGCGGAGGGACATCGCATGGAGGTCACCGCGCAGGGTGCCGGTGTCGATCTCGTCGAACTGCGGCTTCTGGTTCCGCAGCGCCTTCACCACCAGCTCGGCCTTGCCGCCCCACTGGCGGTAGAGCGTCGCCTTGCTGGCCCGGGTGCGGGTGGCCACGGCGTCCATCGTCAGGGCGTCGTAACCGACCTCGCGGAGCAGGTCGAGCACGGCGCCGTACAGCTCGGCCTCGCGCTCGGGCGTGATCCGGCTGCGTCGCGCTGCCGCTTCGGCGACCATGACCTCACCTGACCTCTCCGTGTCCTTACGCCCCTGAACATACCCTCCCCGCTAGCGAAACGAAACCGTTTCGTACGTGTACTGCGCCACACTTGTGCCCGAAAGGGGCGCGGGGAACTGCGCGCTCAGCCACGACAAAAGCCGCGGACGCGTCCGCTCAGCGACCGAGCAGACGCGTCCGCGCCTCGCCGGGGGTTGCTCGCGCAGTTCCCCGCGCCCCTTTCGGGGCCCAGGTTGCCGGAGGCCATCGCGCGGAAAAGCATGGGGAGGTGACAGAAGAGACAGCCGAGGCGTACCTGCGATTCCCGCACCTGAGCGGCGAGCGACTCTGTTTCGTGGCGGAGGACGACCTCTGGGTCGCCCCCCTGGACGGCTCCGCGCGGGCCTGGCGGGTCACCGCCGACCGGACCAAGATCGGCCACCCGCGCTTCGCCCCCGACGGCCGCCACATCGCCTACACGACCTGGCGCAGCCTCGACCCGGAGATCCACCTCGCACCGGTCGACGGCGGCGCCGCCCGCCGCCTCACGTACTGGGGCAGCGTCGACACCCAGGTCCGCGGCTGGTCACCCCCCGACAAGGACGGCCGGGCCGACGTCCTCGCGGTGGCCTCGCACGGCGAGCCGTTCTCCTACTTCACCTTCGCCTACAGCGTCCCGACCGACGGCTCCCCCGGCGGCAAGCTCCCCTGGGGCCCGGTCAGCGACATCCAGGTCGCCGACATCGACGGGGAGCGCAGGACCCTGCTCCTGACGGGCACGCCGCCGCACGAGCCGGCCGCCTGGAAGCGCTACCGGGGCGGCGCGCAGGGCCGGTTGTGGGTGCACGGGCAGCGGATCCTCGCCGACCTCGACGGACATCTGGACGCCCCGATGTTCGTCGGCGACCGGATCGCCTTCCTCTCCGACCACGAGGGCGTCGGCAACGTCTACTCGTGCCTGCCCGACGGCTCCGACCTGACCCGGCACACCGACCACGACGCCTTCTACGCCCGGCACGCCTCGTCCGACGGCACCCGGATCGTCTACCAGTGCGCGGGCGAGCTGTGGATCCTGGACGACCTCGGCCCCGGCTCCGAGCCGCGCCGGCTGACCGTGCGGCTCGGCGGCCCGCGCGCCGGGCGCCGCAGCTACCAGGTGCCGGCCGCCCGCCACGTCGACGCGCTCTCGGTCGACGAGACGGGGCGGGCCAGCGCGGTCGTCGTGCGCGGCTCCCTGTACTGGCTGACGCACCGGGACGGCCCGGCCCGCACCATCACCGACACCCCGGGCGTGCGGGTCCGGCTCCCCGAGATGCTCGGCTCCGGCGGGCAGGTCGCCTACGTGACCGACGCCGAGGGCGACGACGCCGTCGAGATCGCCTACCTGCCGCGCGCCAGCGGCGACCGGGAGCCGCGCCGGCTCGCCTCCGGAGGGCTCGGCCGCGTCCAGGAGCTGGTCGCGGACCCGGACGGCGAGCGCCTCGCCATCGCCTCGAACGACGGCCGGCTCCTCCTCATCGACGCGACGGAGGAGTCGAACGGCGAGGTCACCGAGCTGATCCGGTCCACGAACGGCCCGGTCCGCGACCTCGCGTTCTCGCCGGACGGCGCCTGGCTGACCTGGTCGCACCCGCGCATCGGACGCTCGCTGCGGCAGATCAAGATGGCCCGCATCAAGGACCGCACGATCGTCGACGTCACCAACGGCCGCTTCGAGGACGAGAACCCGGTCTTCACCCGGGACGGCCGCTACCTCGCGTTCCTGTCCTGGCGCGGCTTCGACCCGGTCTACGACGTGCACACCGGCGACCTGTCGTTCCCGCTGGGCTGCCGCCCCTACCTCGTACCGCTGTCGTCGGCGACCCCGTCCCCGTTCGCCCTCTCCCCCGACGGGCGCACGGCCGCCGGCGGGCTCGACCCCGGCGAGGACACCGGGGACGGCACGCCGACCGTGGAGATCGAGGGCCTGCCCAACCGGGTGGTGCCGTTCCCGGTCGCGGCCTCCAAGTACTCGGCGATGTACCCGGTCGCCGGCGGCGGCCTCGTCTGGCTGCGCTGGCCGATCTCGGGCGCGCTCGGCGAGACGTTCGCCAACCCGGCCGACACCTCGTCCCAGCCGACCCTCGAACACTTCAACCTGGCCAAGGGCAAGAAGACCCAACTGGTCGACCACATGGACTGGTTCGCGGTCAGCGGCGACGGCACCCGGCTCGTCGTCGGCGACGAGGGCGAGCTGAGCGCCGTGCCGTCGGCCGAGGCGGGCGACAACGACTCCACGATCTGGATCGACCTGCGCCGCATCCTGCACGAGGTGGACCCGGCCGCCGAGTGGCGCCAGTCGTTCGACGAGGCGGGCCGGCTCATCCGCGCCTACTTCTGGGAACCGCGGATGTGCGGCATCGACTGGGACGCCGTCCTCGACCAGTACCGGCCGCTGGTCGAACGGGTCGCGTCCCCCGACGAGTTCGCGGACCTGCTGCGGGAGGTCCTCGGTGAACTGGGCACCTCGCACGCCTACGTCGCCGCCGCCCGCCGCAACGAGGGCCCGCCCCACTACCAGCGCGCCCAGGGCCTGCTCGGCGCCAACCTGGTGTGCCGGGACGGGAGTTGGATGCTCACCCGGATCCTGCCCGGCGACTCGTCCGACTCCAAGGCCCGCTCCCCGCTCGCGGGCACCGGCATCCGCGAGGGCGCGATCCTCACCCATGTCGACGGCCGCCCGGTCGACCCGCTCACGGGCCCGTACCCGCTGCTGGCCGGCGCGGGCGGCACGACCGTGGAGCTGACCTTCACCCCGGCCGAGGGCGAGGGCCGGGCGCGCCGCGTCGCGGTCGTCCCGCTCGTCGACGAGCGGCCGCTGCGCTACCAGGACTGGGTGGCCAAACGCCGGGCCGTCGTACGGGAGTTGAGCAACGGCAAGTGCGGCTATCTGCACATCCCCGACATGGGCGGATCGGGCTGGGCACAGTTCAACCGGGACCTGCGCATGGAGGTGTCGCGGCCCGCGCTCATCGTCGACGTCCGGGGCAACGCGGGCGGCAACATCAGCGAGCTGGTCGTCGAGAAGCTGACCCGGAAGATCATCGGCTGGGACCTGACGCGGAACGCGCAGCCCGTGTCGTACGCGTCGAACGCGCCGCGCGGACCGGTGGTCGCCCTCGCCGACGAGGCCACCTCGTCGGACGGCGACATGATCACCGCGGCGTTCAAGCTACTCGCGCTCGGCCCGGTCGTCGGCCAGCGCACCTGGGGCGGCGTGGTCGGCATGACCGGGCGGCACAAGCTCGGCGACGGCACGGTGATCACGGTGCCGATGAACGCGGCGTGGTTCCCCGAGTACGGCTGGTCCGTCGAGAACCGGGGCGTCGACCCGGACATCGAGGTCCTGCGCACCCCGCTCGACTGGGCGGAGGGCCGGCACGCACAGCTCGACGACGCGGTGCACCTCGCCCTCGACCTGCTGCGGGAACAGGGCGCCCTCGACCCGCCGGACTACACGGACGTGCCGGACCGCCGCCGACCGAAACTGCCGCCCCGGTAGGGCGGCAGCGGGGCGGGGGGCGGGGGCGCCGGGCAGACGCAGTCGGACCCCACCCGGCGTCCCGGGTGGGGTCCGACTCGCTCAGGGGGAAGCGTCAGGCGTCGTAGTCCTGGTCGAACTTGTCCTGCGCCTCCTGGGCGGCCCGCTGCGCCTGGTCCGGGGCCTGCGAGCTGCGCTCGCTCGCCTCGTCCTGCGCCTGCTGGGCTCGCTCACTCGACTCGTCCTTGGCGCCGCCCATGGCGTCCTTGGCCTTGTTGGAGAGCTCTTCGCCCTTGTCCTTGAACTGGTCCATGATGCCCATGCTGTTCACTCCCGTTGGTGGGTGAGGGGATTGGGCCTCGACCAGCCTGACACGGCCGGACATTCATCGCATTTCGATCAATGACCGACCGTGTCGAAGGGAGAGAACCGCAGGTCAGCGCTCTCGTACCTGCTCGTCGGCGGCGCCGCCGGCCCCCACGAGTCCGCGCGACACGCTGCCGAGCCGCGGCTCGAACCGGCGCATCTCGCGCTGCCCGACCGAGCCGATGACCGCGGGCAGGTAGCCGCGGATGCCCTGCATGCCGCGCAGCCACCACTGCGCGTACACGTGCGACGACCGCCGCTCGATGCCCGCCACGATCCGGTCGACGGCCGGGCCCAGCGGATACGTCTTGTTCGACGGCCAGGGCAGCCGCTGGCGCAGCTCGCGCATCACGTCGTCCTGGTCGGCGCCGCGCACCATGTCGGTGTCGGTCCAGGACAGATAGCCGACGCCGACCCGGACGCCCTTGTAGCCGACCTCGGCGCGCAGGCTGTGCGCGTACGCCTCCACGCCCGACTTCGACGCGCAGTAGGCGGTCATCATCGGCGCGGGCGTGATCGCGGCGAGCGAGGCGATCTGCAGCAGGTAGCCGCGCGACTCCATGAGGACGGGCAGGAAGGCGCGGGCGGTGACGGCGGACCCGATGAGGTTCACCTCGATCACCCGCCGCCAGGCCACGGGGTCGGAGTCGACGAACGGCCCGCCGGTCGCGACACCCGCGTTCGCCACGACGATGTCGACCTTCCCGAACCGCTCCTTCACCTCGCGCGCGACCTGCGCCATCGCCTCGTGGTCGGTGACGTCCGCGTGCCACCAGTCGGCGTCGGCGTGCAGCCGCCCGGCCACCTGCTTCAGCTCGTCCGGCTCCAGGCCGACCAGGGCGATCTTGGCGCCGCGCGCCGACAGCTTGCGGGCGAGCAGCTCACCGACTCCGCGCGCGGCGCCCGTGACGACCGCGACCTGCCCTTCCAGACTGACCTTGCTCATGCGACATCCGCCCCCTTCTCCGTCTGTACGTAGGTGTCCGACAGCTCACGGATCTTCGCCGTGACGGCTTCCGGAGCCTCGATGGGTGTCATGTGGCCGAGACCCGCCAGTTCGGTCAGGCCCACGCAGTCCGGCAGCGCGGCGGCGATCCGCCGGGCGTGCACGGCGGGCGTCATCCGGTCGGCGGTCCCGACGACGACGGCCACCGGCATCGTCAACTCGCCGACCTGATCGTCGAGTTGGAGCGTCTCCAGCACGTGCGACCAGCCGTAGCGCACACCGCGCGGACAGGCGTGCACGATGCGCGCGCAGGCCTCGACCTTGTCCGGTGACGAACCAGGGCCCATGGTCGCGTACTTGAGGACCTTCTTGCCGACCGGCGTGACCGGGCCGAGCGGCGCCTTCGACCCGAGGATCGAGCGGGTCAGCCGGGTGCGCAGGGCGCCCGCGCCGAGCATCGGCACCACGGTCGCCTCGGAGACCAGGCCCGAGCTGCCGGTGCTGCACAGCAGGACGGCGGCGGCGTGCTCCTTGAACTCGGGCCGCTTCGCCGCGGCCATCATCGTCATGCCGCCCATCGAGTGCCCGGCGAGCACCGCCCGCTCCCCAGGACCGAGCGTCGCGCCGAGCACGGCGACCAGGTCGTCGGCCAGCATCTCGGGCGTGTACGGGAGCTGCGCGGCGGCCGGGCTGCGGCCGTGCCCCCGCTGGTCGTACACGACCACGCGGTGGTCGGCGGCGAGGTCCCGCACCTGCGCCGCCCAGAAGGCGGTCGAGCAGGTCCAGCCGTGGGCGAGCACCACGGTGGACGCCGCCGTGCTCTCGGCGGGGCCGTGCACCTCGACGTGCAGCCGGGCCCCGTCCGCCGACTCGACGGTCAGCTCGCGGGCGGCGACGGGCGGGGCGAACGGCCCGGACGTCACGTGCATCAGGCGGCTCATGCGGCCTTCACCTCTGCCTTCTTCGTGCGCTTGGCGGTACGGGACGTGGCGGGCCGCTCGGCGACGGGCGGGCGCACGACCTCGTACTCGCCGACGTCGACGTGCCGGGTGGCCTGCCGGAACTCGGTGGTGGTGCCGGGCCAGACGGTCGTGTTGCGGCCGTTGGCGTCGAGGTACCAGCTGGTGCAGCCGCCGGTGTTCCACACGGTGCGCTTCATCCGGTCCTGGACCCGGTTGTTCCAGCCGGTGACGGCGGTCTCGCGGGGGTTCAGGGCGACGCGGCCGCCGAGGACGTCCAACTGCCGCATGTAGTCGGCCAGATAGTTCAGCTGGGACTCGATCATCAGGATCATCGAGGAGTTCCCGAGGCCGGTGTTGGGCCCGATGATCGTCATGAAGTTCGGGAAGCCGGCCGCGGTGGCGCCGCGCAGCGCCTTCATGCCGTCCTTCCACGACTGCATGAGCGTGTCGCCGTCGGCCCCGGTCACCCGGTCCGCGATCGGCATGTCGGTGACGTGGAAGCCGGTGCCGAAGATGATCGCGTCGACCTCGGCCTCGCTGCCGTCGGCGGCGACCAGGGTGTTCCCGCGGATCTCGCTCAGGCCGGAGGCGACGACGTCGACGTTCGGCCGGGCCAGCGCCGGATAGTAGGTGTTGGACAGCAGGATCCGCTTGCAGCCGATGCGGTAGTCCGGGGTGAGCTTGGCGCGCAGCGCCGGGTCCTTGACCGCGCGGTGCATGTTCGCCTTGGCCAGGTTCTCCACCAGGCCCAGCTCGTCGGGCCGCTTGGTGAACGCCTGGACCTGCAACTCCCGTATGCCCCACAGGAGTCCGCGGCGCGCCTGGGTGGTGAAGGGCAGCTGGCGGTGCAGCCAGCGCTCGGCCTTCGTGATGGCGCGGTCGGCGCGCGGCATCACCCACGGGGGCGTGCGCTGGAAGAGGGTGAGCCGCCCGACCTCGCGCTGGATCGCGGGCACGATCTGGATGGCGGAGGCGCCGGTGCCGATCATGGCGACGCGCTTGCCGCGCAGGTCGTAGTCGTGGTCCCAGCGGGCCGAGTGGAAGACCTTGCCGGTGAACGAGTCGAGGCGGGGGACCTCCGGGACCTTCGGGTCGGAGAGCGGTCCGGTCGCGGAGACGACGACGTCGGCGGTGAGGGTGCCGCTCGTGGTCTCGATCTCCCACCAGAGCTTCTCGGCGTCCCAGCGCGCCTGCCGCACCTCGGAGTCGAAGCGGATGTGCGGGCGCAGCCGGAAGGTGTCGGCGACGTGCTCCAGGTACTCGTGGATCCGCTCCTGGCCGGAGAAGGTGCGCGGCCAGTCCGGGTTCGGCGCGAAGGAGAAGGAGTACAGGTGGGACGGTACGTCGCAGGCGCATCCCGGGTAGCTGTTGTCGCGCCAGGTGCCGCCGACGGTGCCGGCCCGCTCCAGGACCACGAAGTCGGTGATGCCCTCGCGGCGCAGCCGGACCGCGGCGCCCAGACCGCCGAACCCGGACCCGATCACCGCCACCCGCACGTGCTCATGCCCGCGCTCGTCCGTGCCCATCCCGGCGCCTCCCTTGCCGCACGATCCTGCCAGTGAACACTGGCGCAATTCGGAGGGTAGAGCAGGTGCGTACTGATGGGTAGGGGTCGGGCCCAGGAAAGTTACCGTCGGTACGACATAGGGTTTCCGGCGTGGCAGACGACGTGGCAGGCGACGTGGCGGACGTGGCGGCGGACCGGGAGAAGCGCGAGTACCGCATGGAGGAGCTGGCCGACGCGGCCGGCATCACGGTGCGCACCGTGCGCTTCTACCGCGAGCGCGGCCTCATCAAGCCCCCGCGCCGCGAGGGCCGCATCGCCTGGTACGACGAGACCCACCTGGCCAGACTGCGCACCATCGCCGCGCTCCTCGACCGCGGCCACACCCTCAACGGCATCGCCGAACTCTCCGAGGCATTCGACCGGGGCCGCGACGTCGGCGAGCTCCTCGGCATCGGCGCCCCCACCGAGGAGACCCCGGTCCGCCTCACCGCCCCCGAGCTCGCCGACTACTTCGCCGGCCAGGACACCCCGGAGAACCTCCAGGCCGCCCTCGACCTCGGCTACCTGGGCACCGACGGCGAGGAGATCGTGCACATCAGCCGCCGCCTCCTCGACGTCTCGGCGGCGCTGGTCCGCGAGGGCATCCCGCTCGCCGAGGTGCTCGCCGCGGCCAAGCGGGTCCGCGAGCACGCGGAGTCCCTGGCCACCCTCTTCGCCGACCTCGTCCTCGCCCACGCCGCCGAGCAGGACGTCGAGCGGCTGCGCCCCCTCGCCAAGTCGGTGGTGGAGGCGGAACTCTCCATGGCCCTGGACCGCAAGCTCAGCGGGGAAGCCACCAGCGAGCCTTGTAGATCCCGCCGTTGACCAGCTCGTAGGCGCCCGGCGGCCGGTGCACGCTCACCGTCGTCGTCCACCAGGTCTCGCCGAGCCCCTTCTCCGGCACGGTGGTGACGACCCGGCCGGTGCGCGGGTCGTCACCCACGCACTTCACCGACTTCCGCACGATCTCGTCGGCCCCGGCGAAGTCCTGCACGAAGGCGCCGGCGGCGATGTCGTACTGGAACACGGAGGCGCTGGTCGTCACCCACATCCGCCCCGGCCGACCGGCCACGGGGAACAGATCGTGCCCGCCGGCCGACTTCCCCGGGGTGGCGACGGGCAGCGCCACGGCGGACCGCCGCACCAGCGCGGGCCGCACCCGCGTCCCCGCCACCTCGTAGGCCACCAGCTCGTCGTCCCCCATGGCCCACAGCAGCCGCCGCGCACCGTCCCAGTGCAGCCCGTGCGCGCCCTTCAGCCCGACCTCGGTGTACCGCTTCGCGTGCGGCCCCAGCGAGGCCGCGTAGAGCCGCACGAGGGCGCCCGTGCTGCACGCGACGGCGACGTTCCCGTCCGGGAGGATCTCGGCGGTGTGCGGGTTGAACAGGTCGTCGCCGGGGCCGAGGGCCGCACCCCAGTACCGCCGCCCGGACGGCACCTCGACGACGGCCACGAACCCGAACGACGCCGTGGTCAGCACGTACGTCCGCCCCCGGTGTCTGCGCACCTTGGCCTCGCTCGGGTACACCCAGCTGGCATCGGGCACGAGATCCCGGTACCCGGGGTCGCCCACCGGCGAGAACGCCCACTTCACGACGGACGGATCGGCGGCGGGGTCCCACACGCCGACCCCGGGATCGAGCACCAGGATCCGCTTGCTCGCCTGCTCGGTGAGCAGCACCGGCGGCGCCCCCGCGGGCGCCCCCTGCGCCTGCCCGGCCCCGGCTCCGGCGAGCGCGAGCCCGGCCCCGGCCCCGGCGGCCCCGAGGAGCAGCCCGCGCCGGCCGGTGACACGAGAGGCAGAAACGGCAGAGGCATGATCGGAACGAGACATGAAGTCCCCCCGTACAGTCGGCAGTTGACCGCGAACTCATCATGTACGCGACTAAAATCTGCCATGCCGTACGAGGGGACGTAAGCCCTTGAACGAGCCTGCCCGGGGCCGGATCCGGGCGGGCCCCCGGCCGGTGACGCCTACTCGTAGACGACGGTCACCGGCGCGTGGTCCGACCAGCGCTCGGCATGCGTGGCGGCCCGCTCGACGAATCCCTTGACCGCGCGCCCGGCGAGGCCCGGCGTCGAGATCTGGTAGTCGATCCGCCAGCCCGTGTCGTTGTCGAAGGCGCGCCCGCGGTACGACCACCACGAGTACGGGCCCTCGACGTCCGGGTGCAGCTCCCGCACCACGTCCGCGTAGCCGCCGTCGGCGGCGTCGAGGACCCGCCCCAGCCACTCCCGCTCCTCGGGCAGGAATCCGGAGTTCTTCTTGTTGCCCTTCCAGTTCTTCAGGTCCGCCTCGCGGTGCGCGATGTTCCAGTCGCCGCAGACGACGACCTCGCGCCCGTCGGCGGCGGCCCGCACCCGCAGCTCCTTCAGGTACACGAGGAACTCGTCCATGAACCGGATCTTCTCGTCCTGCCGCTCGGTCCCGACCTCGCCCGACGGCAGGTACAGGGAGGCGACGACGACGCCCGGCAGATCCACTTCCACGTACCGGCCACTGCCGTCGAACTCGGCCGACCCGAAGCCGATCCGCACCCGCTCCGGCTCGCGCCGCGTGTAGAGGGAGACACCGGCCCGGCCCTTGGCCCCGGCCGGAGCGTGCACGACGTGCCACCCCTCGGGCTCGCGCACCTCGGCCGGCAGCTGCTCCGGCTCGGCACGCACCTCCTGGAGGCACAGTACGTCGGCGGAGGTCTCCGCCAGCCACTCCACGAAGCCCTTCTTGGCGGCGGCCCGCAGCCCGTTCACATTCACAGTGGTCACAGTCAGCACCCGGTCACGGTACCGGCACACTGGACGAGTCAGCCGCAACCGCCAGCATAGAGTTACGATGCTACGCATGACTATCCAGCCCGCGCCGGCCTCGGCGCTCACCCTGCGCCCCGTCTCCTTCGGCCACCCCGACGCGATCGCCCTGAACGACCGCGTACAGCTCGAGTACGCGGAGCGCTACGGCGACGAGGGCGATGTCACACCGCTCGACCCCTCGATGTTCGACGCCCCGCGCGGCCTGTACCTGATCGCCTACGACGAGCAGGGCACCCCGCTCGCGACGGGCGGCTGGCGCACCCAGGACGCGAACGAGGAGGCGTACGCCGACGGCGACGCCGAGCTGAAGCGGATGTACGTCACTCCGGAGGCCCGCGGCCTCGGTCTGGCCCGCCGGATCCTCGCGGCCCTGGAGGCGGACGCCCGGGCGGCGGGCCGGCTGCGCATGGTCCTGGAGACGGGCACCAAGCAGCCCGAGGCGATAGCCCTCTACACGTCCAGCGGTTACGAGCCCTGCCCCAAGTTCGGCCACTACCGCTTCGACGAGCTGAGCCGCTGCTACGCGAAGCCGCTCCAGGACTGAGCGCGCGCCGGGTACGTGCGGGAACGGGACCGGGCACGTACGGGAACAGGCAAGAGCCCCGCCGGGTAAACCCGGCGGGGCTCCAATTGCAGTGGACCTGTGGGGATTTGAACCCCAGACCCCCTCGATGCGAACGAGGTGCGCTACCAGACTGCGCCACAGGCCCTTGCAACGAGTGAAACTCTAGCACCCCGATCGGGGTGCTCGGAAATCCGCTCCCCGGCTGGTCAGCCCCGGGACCCCCGCTGTGGCCCCGATCACTCGTTGGCGGCGCGCGGCCGCTTGCCCGTGCCGTCGTCGTACTGGTCGAACAGCGGGGTGCGGCCGCGCTCGCGGGAGCGCCGGGCGGAGGCGGCGCGGCGGGCGTCGCTGCGGCCGTCGTCGGCGGCCGGCTGCTCCTCGGGCTCCGGGGCGGCGGCCTGCTCGGCGGCGGAGGACCGGGCCGGGCTCCAGGTCTCCGGAGCGCCGTAGTCGATGCCGCCGGTGCCGCGCGGGGCGACGGGTGCGGTCACGTACGTGGGCAGCGGCACGGGGACCGGGTCCCAGCTGTCGCCGGGGCCGGGGCGGGCCTGCCGCTCGCGCTGCTGGTCGACCCACTCCGCGTGGTCGGTCTGCTCGACGAGCGCGCGCCGGTCGGCGGCGAGCGCCTCCAGACCGGGGTCGGTGGCCGTCTCGCCGCCGGCTGGTCCGTCCTCCGCGTTGTCGGCGTACTCGGCCGCGACGCGTCCGCCGGCCGGCTGCCGCCTGCGCGGCTGGCGCTCCCGCAGCCGCTGCGCGGCGATCTCGGCGCGGCGCCGGTCCATGACGTAGGCGAAGCGGCGGCGCTCCTGGGCCCGCAGGTACACGATGTACGCGCTCAGCAGCAGGGCCGGCACGGCGGGCGCCCACAGGAACGGGACGCCGCCGACGCCGGCCACGACGGCACCGGCGGTGAAGGCGACGAAGAGCAGCACGGTGGTGCGGCGGCGGCGCGCGAGCGCCTTGGTGCGCCGGGCCCGGGCCTGTGCCTCCGCGGAAGTGGCGCGCACCGGGCGGGACTTGACCGGGGCGGGCTCCGGGGCGGGCTCCGGCTCCGGTTCGGGTTCGGGCTCCCGGGCGGGCTCCGGGCGCACGACGAAGGCCCGGACGTCCACCGCGTCGGTGGTCGCGTCCGGGTCGACCGGGTCGCCGCGCCGCTCGTCCGCCTCGGGCGAGCGCGCCTGCAGGTCCTTGGCGTACCGGCGCTCCATGCCCGCCCGGCCGGAGAGAAGCCGGATGGCGGTGCTGAAGCGTTCCGTCGGACGGGCTTCGTTCAGCTCGTCCTGCCTACGGAGCCACATCGGCACCAAGTAGGCGGCCCAGGCCCCGACGATGACTGCGTAGATGAGGCCGCTGCTGCTCACGCCTCACACCGTAGAGGGGTTTGCGTGAGGCCATCCGCCAATTGGGCCGGTGTGTCGCACGATCTGGCTGATATTTCGAGCTTTTTTTGCGACTGATGCGATCAACTGGCTGACCGGGACGCGAATTTAATGCCTCTGGCGGTCCCTCGCCGATCAATTTCGAACATTTATTTTATTTCGAGGGGGCGCCCGGATCCACGCTGTTGGGAGTGGCCGGACCTGCGGTGTTGCCCCGGCGCTCGCGACGGCGGCGCTTGAGGAGACCTTCCGGGACCTCCTCGGCGGTCAGCGCGAACACGAGATGGTCCCGCCAGCCGCCGTCGATGTGGAGATACCGTGGGCGAAGCCCCTCCTCGCGGAATCCGAGTTTCTCCACGACCCTGCGGCTCGGCCCGTTCTCCGGCCGAATGCACACCTCGATGCGGTGCAGCCCGACCGTGCGGAAGCAGTGGTCGACCGCGAGCGCGACGGCCGTCGGCATCACTCCGCGCCCGGCCACGGCCTCGTCCACCCAGTAGCCGACGTGGCCCGAGCACATGGATCCCCAGGTGATGCCGGCGACGGTCAACTGCCCCACGAGCCGGCCCTGGTACTCGATGACGAAGGGCAGCATCCGGCCCGCGTTCGCCTCCGAGCGCAGATGGCGCACCATCTGACGGTAGGTCGGGCGGTGGGTGATCGGGCCGCTCGGCGTGGGCGGCGGGATCGTCGCCTCCCAGGGGCGCAGCCAGTCGCGGTTGCGCCGGTTCACCTCGCGCCAGGCACGCTGGTCGCGCAGCCTTATGGGGCGGAGGACGACATCGCCCTCCGCCAGGACGACGGGCCAGGACGGGCTGTTCAGTGCGCACCCCCGGCGTGGGCATCGGGTCTGGGGTGGTCGCCGCCGCGGATCTGGTCGACGGCGTGGGTCAGCAGCGGCGCCAGGACGGCGAGACCGTCCCTGACTCCCCCGCTGGACCCCGGCAGGTTCACGATCAGTGTGCGCCCGGCGACCCCCGCGAGGCCACGGGAGAGCGCCGCGGTCGGCACTTTCTCCCGCCCGTACGCGCGGATCGCCTCGGGAATGCCGGGCACCTCGGCGTCGAGGACGCGGGCGGTCGCTTCAGGGGTGCGGTCGGTGGGCGAGATCCCGGTGCCGCCGGTGGTGACGACGACGTCGTACGCGGCCTCGACCGCGGACCGCAGCGCGGCCTCGACGGGGTCGCCGTCCGGCACGACCTGGGGCCCCTCGACGGCGAAGCCCAGCGTCCGCAGGGCCTCGGCGATCAGCGGTCCGCCCTTGTCCTCGTAGACCCCGGCGGCGGCCCGGTTCGAGGCGGTGACGACGAGGGCGCGGTAGGCGTCGGTCATGACCGGGACCCGCGGTTCCAGTCGCCCGACTTGCCGCCGGTCTTCTCCTCGACGCGCACGTCCGTGATGACCGCGCCCTTGTCGACCGCCTTGACCATGTCGACGACGGTGAGCGCCGCGACCGAGACCGCGGTGAGGGCCTCCATCTCGACGCCCGTACGGTCCGTCGTCTTCACGGTGGCCAGGATCTCCACGGCGTCGTCGGCCACGGACAGGTCGAGCTTCACCCCGGACACGGCCAGCGGGTGGCAGAGCGGGATCAGGTCGGGCGTGCGCTTGGCACCCATGATCCCGGCGATCCGCGCGGTGGCGAGGGCGTCCCCCTTGGGCACGCCTTCGCCGCGCAGCAGTTCCACGACGCGCGGCGAGACGAGGACACGGCCGCTGGCGCGGGCGGTGCGCGCGGTCACGTCCTTCTCCGACACGTCGACCATGCGGGCGGCACCCGCCTCGTCGATGTGGGTGAGCCGATCAAGCCGGTCCTGCGAAGTGCTCATGGTGCCTTGGCGCTCCCGATCCGAGCCGTGCGCGGTGCGGCGCGCCGGACTGTTTGCGCGACACGGTACCGCGAGCCCCCGGCCACCGGACCGGTCAGCCCAGCAGGACCACGTCCACCTCGGTGCCCGGCTCCACCGACGTCACGTCCTCGGGCACCACGATCAGCGCGTCCGCGTGCGCGAGGGCGGCGACGAGGTGCGAGCCGGAACCGCCGACGGTGGCGACCTGGCCGGCCTCCGCGTCGTACGCGCCGCGCAGGAACTGGCGGCGGCCGCCGGGCGAGGTCAGGGCCTTGTCGGCCGTCAGGACGGCGCGCTCGACGGGGCGCCGCACGGTGTCCCGGGGCAGGCCCATCAGCGTCCTGATCGCGGGCCGCACGAACACCTCGAAGGAGACGTACGAGGAGACGGGGTTGCCCGGCAGGGCGAGCAGCGGGGTGTGGTCGGGGCCGATGGAGCCGAAGCCCTGCGGCTTGCCCGGCTGCATCGCGAGCTTGCGGAACTCGACGCCGCTGCCGGCGCCGATGCCGTCCTCCTCGTCCGGGTCGCCGATCGAGGAGAGGGCCTCCTTGACGACGTCGTACGCCCCGACGCTGACCCCGCCGGTCGTCACGATCAGGTCGGCGCGGATCAGCTGGTCCTCGATGGTGGAGCGGAGCGTCTCGGCGTCGTCGGAGACCGCGCCGACCCGGTAGGCGATCGCGCCGGCGTCGCGGGCGGCGGCCGTCAGCGCGAAGCTGTTCGAGTCGTGGATCTGGCCGGGGCCCAACGGCTCGCCGGGCTGCACGAGTTCGCTGCCGGTGGAGACGACGACCACGCGCGGGCGCGGGCGCACCCGGACGGTGCCGCGGCCGATGGCGGCGAGCAGGGCGATCTGCGGCGGGCCGAGGACCGTGCCCGCGGTGAGGGCGCGGTCGCCGGAGCGGACGTCGCTGCCCTGCGCGCGGACGTGCGCGCGGGCCTCGGCGGGGCGGTGCACGCGGACCTCGCCCGACGCGCCCTCGGGAGCCGCGCTGTGGGCGGCCATCGAGTCGACCGGGCCCGCGCCGAGACCTCCGTCGGTCCACTCGACCGGGACGACGGCCTCGGCGCCGGACGGCAGCGGGGCGCCGGTCATGATGCGGGCCGCCTGGCCGGGGCCGACCGTGAGCTGCCCGGCCTGGCCCGCGGCGACGTCGCCGATCACGGTGAGCACGGCGGGGAACTCCTCGCTCGCGCCCGCGACATCGGCGACGCGCACCGCGTACCCGTCCATCGAGCTGTTGTCGAACGGGGGCAGCGAGACCGGCACCGTCACGTCCTCGACGAGCACGCAGCCCTGTGCGTCGAGGAGCTGGAGCTCGATGGGGTCGAGCGGGTGGACGGTGCTGAGGATGTCCTCAAGGTGCTCGTCCACCGACCAGATGTGCTGCTGGCCGGCGGTGGACGCCGTGGTCGCGCTGCTCAAGGTGCTACATCTCCTCGGTGACGTAACTGCGAAGCCAGGTCCGGAAGTCCGGGCCCAGGTCCTCACGTTCGCACGCGAGTCTGACAATGGCACGCAGATAGTCGCCCCGGTCGCCGGTGTCATAGCGGCGGCCCTTGAAGACGACGCCGTGCACGGGGCCGCCGACCTTCTCGTCCGCGGCCAGCTGCTGGAGGGCGTCGGTGAGCTGGATCTCGCCGCCGCGGCCCGGCTCGGTCCGGCGCAGTATGTCGAAGACGTGCGGGTCCAGGACGTAGCGGCCGATGATCGCGTAGTTCGAGGGGGCGTCGGCCGGGTCCGGCTTCTCGACGAGGTCGGTGACCTTGACGACGTCACCGTCGGCGGTGGCCTCCACGGCCGCGCATCCGTAGAGGTGGATCTGCGCCGGATCCACCTCCATGAGCGCGATGACGCTGCCGCCGTGCTGCTCCTGGACCTCGACCATGCGCGCGAGCAGCGGGTCGCGCGGGTCGATCAGGTCGTCGCCGAGGAGGACCGCGAAGGGCTCGTTGCCGACGTGCGGGGCGGCGCACAGGACGGCGTGGCCGAGGCCCCTGGGGTCGCCCTGGCGGACGTAGTGCATGGTGGCGAGGTCGCTGGACTCCTGGACCTTCGCGAGGCGGTTGGCGTCGCCCTTCTTCTGAAGGGCGGACTCCAGCTCGTAGTTGCGGTCGAAGTGGTCTTCCAGCGGGCGCTTGTTGCGGCCCGTGATCATGAGGACGTCATCGAGACCCGCGGACACGGCCTCTTCGACCACGTACTGGATCGCGGGCTTGTCCACGACCGGAAGCATCTCCTTGGGAGTCGCTTTCGTGGCCGGGAGGAACCGGGTGCCGAGACCGGCGGCCGGGATGACAGCCTTGGTGATCCTGGTGTGCGAGTCAGTCATGCCCGTCACCTTAACCGGCCCCCATGGGCGGAATCTGTGGGTCCGCTTAGATGGCACATATATGCGTGGATAAGGAGAGACTTGTGAGCCGACCATGAGCCAGCACACGGGCGACCCGCGTGGCGCCCACCCTGACAAGCGCACATTGCGGCGGGAGTTCCTCGCGGTGAGGAACGCGTTGCCGGAGGATGACGTGCGGGAGACGGAGCGGCTCGTGGCCGAGCGCGCGCTCGACCTGGCCGAACTGGCGACGGCCCGCACGGTGGCCGCGTACGTCTCCGTGGGCCACGAGCCGGGCACGGGCGCACTCCTTGACGCCCTCCGCGCGCGCGGGACGCGGGTCCTGCTGCCGGTGCTGCTGGACGACAACGACCTGGACTGGGGCGCGTACGAAGGCGCTTCCTCGCTCGTCCGCGTCCGGCACCCGGGGAAGATGGCCCTCCTGGAACCGGGCGGCGAACGCCTCGGGCCCGACGCCGTCCTGGCGGCGGACGCCGTCCTGCTGCCGGGGCTCGCCGTCGACGGGCGCGGGATGCGGCTCGGCCGGGGCGGCGGCTCGTACGACCGGGTGCTGGCCCGGCTGGCGGCCGCCGGCGCGCACCCGGCCCTCGTGGTGCTGCTGCACGACGTCGAGGTCGTCGCGCACCTCCCCGAGGAGGCGCACGACAAGGCCGTGGACGCCGTCGTGACGCCTTCGGGGGTCCGGCGCTTCAACTAGCCGCCCACCCAGACGAGAAGGGGCCTCCACGCGCGCGTGGAGGCCCCTTCTCGTCTTCTTCTCGGCTTCTTTCTCGGCTTCTTCTCGGCGACCCGTCAGACGGCTACGGCTTCAGGACCAGCGTGTCCGAGGTGTTGTCGCCGACGGCCTTGTCCGTGAAGTGCCACGGCAGCAGCTCGCCCTTGATCCACTTGTCGGTCTGGTCCGTGTAGTGGGAGCTGAAGGTGTGGCCCGAGGCGCCGGTCAGGTTGATCCACTTGGACTTGTCGAGATCGTCCAGGTTCACCACCATCCGCATCGACGGCACCCAGTTGACCCCGTAGCCGCCCGCCGCGTTCCAGCCGGTCGCGTTCACCGCCGCCTCGCCGCCGCCGAGCTTCCAGGGGCCGCGGTTGAGCACGTACTGCAGCCAGCCGGGGCCCGCCGTGCCGAGGGTCTGGTTCTTCAGCTCCAGCTTGTGCAGCCGGCCCCAGCTCCAGGTGTCGATGTCCTTGCCGAGCTTGGCCGTCAGGTCCCAGCGGGCGTCCTTCAGGGCGCGGCCGAACAGCTGGTCCCGGTTGACGGAGGCCTTGTCGGTGCGCGTCTTCGGCGCCTGCCACCACTCGCTCTTCTGGTCCTTGAGGATGGTGCGCACGACCTGGAACCAGCGGTCGCCGCCGTCCGGCTGCGCCGAGTCCGCGTCCCGCTCGCCGCACTCGCGCACCTTGCGGTCCTCGTCGGCCGGGCCCGTGGTGTCGACCGGGGTGACGCTCAGGCACTGGCCCTTGACCCGCAGCTCCTTGGGCAGCTTGTTGCCGAAGGCCAGCTTCAGGATGTTGCGCCAGACCGAGTTGAAGTAGGCGGCCGCCGCCGAGTCCGGGTTCTGGGTGTAGTCCCAGTTCTCCAGGAGCTGCTGCGCCTCCCTGACGTCCTTGTCCTTGACGTCGATCTTCAACAGGTAGGGCACCAGCAGCTTCGCGATCTCGCTGCTGTTGTCCATCTGCATGGTGCGCATGTCGTCGGTGGAGATCTTGCCGCCGTCCTTGATCTTCGACTCGATCAGGTCGGTGATGCGCTGGCTGCGGGTGCCGTAGCCCCAGTCCGTGGTGAGCGTGTACGGGTAGTCCTCGTCGACCACGGCCTGGTTGGCCGTGACGATGTAGCCGCGCTTCGGGTCGTACTCGTAGGGCAGCTCGGCCTGCTTGATGAAGCCGGTCCAGCGGTACTTGGAGTCCCAGCCCGGCGACGGCAGCGAGCCGTTGCCCTCGCCGCGGATCGGGATGCGGCCCGGCAGCTGGTAGCCGATGTGGCCCTCGGTGTCGGCGTACGTGAGGTTCTGCGAGGGCACCTGGAAGTCGGCGGCCGCCTTGCGGAAGTCGCTCCAGTTCTGCGCCCTGTCGATCTCGAAGACCGCGTCCATGGTGTTGCCGGGCGTCAGCGCGGTCCAGCGCAGCGCGACCCCGTAGCCGTCGCCGCGGTCGGGCGCGGTGGCGTCGACGGTGGCCTTCTTGCCGACCTTGACGAGCTCGTCGTTGCGGTCGGAGACCAGCGGCCCGTTGTTGGTCTCGCGGACGGTGATCGTCTTGTCGCTGCCGCCCGCGACCTTGATGACTTCCTTGCGGGTCTTGAACGGCACCGTCTTGTCGTCGTACGTGTAGCCGTCGCCGTTGAACCGCTCCAGGTAGAGGTCGGTGACGTCGGCGCCCGAGTTGGTCAGGCCCCAGGAGATCTTGCCGTTGTGGCCGATGATCACGCCCGGCATGCCGGCGAACGTGTAGCCCGACACGTCGTACTGGCACTTGCTGGAGACGCTCGTGCAGTGCAGGCCCATCTGGTACCAGACCGACGGCAGTTGCGGCGCCAGGTGCGGGTCGTTGGCGAGCAGCGGCTTGCCGGTGATGGTGTGGTCGCCCGAGACCACCCAGGAGTTGGAGCCGATGCCGTTGCCGTTCGGCCCCAGGCCCGCGGAGTCGGGGATCTGGTCCAGGACGTCGGCGACCCCGCCCAGCTGGCTCTGGAGGTCGCTGGGCGCCTGCGTGCCGCCCGTCAGGCCGGTGCCCGCGGCGCCGCCGGTGGACTGCGCGTCGCCGGCGGAGGCGGCCGGGTCGTAGGACTTCGTGGCGCTGTTGTAGGCGCCCTCCTGCACGATCGGCTTGTTCCGGTCGTACGGGTAGGCGGGGTAGAGGTCCTTGATCTGCTGCGGGCCGAGGCGGCTCGTCATCAGCGAGCGGTCGATCTCGTCCTGCATGTTGCCGCGCAGGTCCCAGGCCATCGCCTTCAGCCAGGCCACCGAGTCGACCGGCGTCCACTTCTGCGGCTTGTAGTCGTTCTCGAAGCCGAGTGCCACGTACTCGGCCGAGATCTCCTTGCCGCTCTTGCCCGCCAGGTAGGCGTTGACTCCCTTGGCGTACGCCTGGAGGTACTTCTTGGTCTCCGGCGAGAGCTTGGACTCGTACTCCTCCTGCGCGACCCGGTGCCAGCCCAGGGTCCGCAGGAACTCATCGGTCTTGACCTGGCTCTTGCCGAACATCTCGGAGAGCCGACCGGAGGTCGTATGGCGTCGCACGTCCATCTCGTAGAAGCGGTCCTGCGCCTGGACGTAGCCCTGCGCCATGAACAGGTCCTCGTCCGAGGAGGCGTAGATCTGCGGGATGCCGTAACCGTCCCGCTTGACCTGCACGGGCCCGTCGAGCCCGTCCATGTCGACGGAGCCCGTGGTCTGCGGCATGGAGGCGCGCACGCCGTCCACGCTCCAGTAGGCGCCGTATCCGATGCCCGCGACGACGGCCAACACCAGGACGATCACGATCAGTCGGGCTCGGCGCCCCTTCTTCTTCCCGGACTGGCGGCCGGAAGAGGCGTTCGTAGTGGAGGGCATCGCGATCCTTGCTGTCCTTCGCTAGCGGCGGGCGAGAGCAACCATACGAGCAGTGCGGTGCGGGGCCGGACGCGGAGTCAAGAAGCGGGTCCCCGCAGGGCTTCCACAAGGCGGCCGGGCATCAAGAACGCGTTAACGATTAGGTAAGGTAACGAAGTAACTCCGCAGCACGGAAGGAACAGCCCCTGACTGTCCACCACCTCAACCAGCTCCTGCTCGTCAGCGCCCTCGTGCTGCTCATCGCGGTCGCCGCGGTGCGCATCTCCTCGCGCAGCGGGCTGCCCAGCCTGCTCCTGTACCTCGGCATCGGCATCGCCATGGGCCAGGACGGCATCGGCAACGTCTCCTTCAGCAACGCCGAGTTGACCCAGGTCATCGGGTACGCGGCACTCGTCGTGATCCTGGCCGAGGGCGGACTGGGGACGAAGTGGAAGGAGATCAGACCGGCGCTCCCGGCGGCCGCCGCGCTGTCCCTCGCCGGCGTCGCGGTGAGCGTGGGCGTGACGGCGGCGGGTGCGCACTACCTGGTGGGCCTGGAATGGCGGCAGGCCCTCATCATCGGCGCGGTGGTGTCCTCCACGGACGCCGCGGCCGTTTTCTCCGTCCTTCGTAAGGTGCCGCTCCCGTCGCGCATCACCGGCGTCCTGGAGGCGGAGTCGGGCTTCAACGACGCCCCCGTCGTCATCCTCGTCGTCGCGTTCTCCGCCGCCGGACCCGTGGAGCACTGGTACCACCTCGTCGGCGAGATCGCCCTGGAGCTCACGATCGGCGCGGCGATAGGACTCGCGGTCGGATGGCTCGGCTCCTACGGGCTGCGCCACGTCGCGCTGCCCGCCTCCGGCCTCTACCCGATCGCCGTCATGGCCATCGCCACCGTCGCGTACGCCGCGGGCGCCATCGCCCACGGCAGCGGGTTCCTCGCCGTCTACCTGGCCTCCATGGTGATGGGCAACGCGAAGCTGCCGCACTGGCCGGCCACCCGCGGATTCGCCGAGGGCCTCGGCTGGATCGCCCAGATCGGCATGTTCGTCCTGCTCGGTCTGCTCGTCACCCCGCACGAGCTGGCCGACGACATAGTGCCCGCGCTCCTCATCGGACTCGTGCTCACCGTGATCGCCCGCCCCCTGGAGGTCGTCATCAGCCTGGCGCCCTTCCGCATGCCGTGGCGGGAACAGGCCCTGATGTCGTGGGCGGGGCTGCGCGGCGCCGTGCCCATCATCCTGGCGACCATCCCGATGGTGACCGGCGTCGCCGACAGCCGCCGGATCTTCAACATCGTCTTCGTCCTGGTCGTCGTCTACACCCTCGTCCAGGGCCCCACGCTGCCCTGGCTGGCCAGGAAACTGCGGCTCGGGGAGGGCTCGGGGGCCGCCGACCTCGGCATCGAATCGGCGCCCCTGGAGCGCCTGCGCGGGCATCTGCTGTCCGTCTCCGTCCCCCAGGGCTCCCGGATGCACGGCGTGGAGGTCGGCGAGCTGCGGCTGCCCAAGGGCGCCGCCGTCACCCTCGTCGTCCGCGACGGGACCTCCTTCGTGCCCGCGCCCACCACGGTGCTGCGCAACAGCGACGAGCTGCTGGTCGTGGCCACCGACCCGGTACGGGACGCGGCCGAGGCGCGCCTGCGGGCCGTCGCCCACGGCGGCAAGCTGGCCGGCTGGCTGGGCACGGGCGGCGACCCCACCACCCGGTGACCCCGTTACCATGGACCGGTCGGCCCACACCACGCTCGGGCCGGCCACGATTCCCAGATCCACAGTTCCACCGACTCTGCCTGACGTAGAGCCGGCGCGACCGCAAAGCGGCCGCGGTCCCCTTGCAGCACTTCGCTGATCTGCTTGGCCCAGGGCCTCTCCTGGCGCGGACCGTAGGTATCACTCGGTTCCCGGCGCATGAGGACGGCTCTCGACGCGGCACCTTCTCGACCAGAGGGCGACGCGTCACCAGGCGGCAGAAAGGCAAGGGCCGTGCCGGACAAGGCCACGGTCACCGAACCCGACAACAGGCGAGCACAGCGTCCGGGCTACGGACAGCTGCTGCGCACCCGCGGGGCCTGGACGTTCCTGCTCCCCGGCTTCGCCGCGCGCCAGCCGTTCGCGATGCTGACCATCTCGATCGTGCTGCTCGTCCAGCACACCACCGGCTCCTACGGCACCGCGGGCGCGGTCTCCGCCACGACCGGTGTCTCCATGGCGCTGTTCGCGCCCTACACCGGCAAACTGGCCGACCGCTTCGGGCAGCGCGCCGTGCTGCTCCCCGGCGTCCTCGTGCACACCGCCTCGGGGCTCACCCTGACCGCGCTGGCGCTCTCCGGGGCGCCCACCTGGTCCCTGTTCCTCGCGGCCGTGCCGACGGGCGCCTCCACGCCGCAGATCGGGCCCATGGTGCGGGCCCGCTGGGGCGTGCGGCTCCAGGGCTCGCCGCTGCTGCAGACCGCGGCCGCCTTCGAGTCGGTCACCGACGAGTTCACCTTCGTCCTCGGCCCGCTCTTCGCGACCGCCCTGTGCACCGGCATCAACCCGGCCGCCGGTCTGATCACCGAGGCATCGCTGACCCTCGTCGGCGGCCTGCTGTTCGCCGCCCAGAAGCGCACCCAGCCCCCGGTGAACCGGGCCGACGGGCACGCGCGCGTGGAGCACGCCTCCGCGCTGCGGGTGCCGGGCGTGCGGGTCCTGATCGTGACGTTCCTCGGGATCGGCTCGGTCTTCGGCGGCATGCAGGTCTCGCTCGCCGCCTACACGGAGGCGATCGGCGAGCCCGGCATGAACGGCGTCCTGTACGGGATCTTCGCCGCGGGCAACATGCTCTCCGGCATCGTCTGCGGCGCCATCGCCTGGAAGGTGTCCCCGCAGCGCCGCCTCCTGGTCGCCTACACGGCCCTCGCCGTGATGGCGTCCGGCCTGTGGGTGGCGCAGTCGGTGCTGCTGCTCGCCGGGCTCGGCCTGCTGGTCGGCGTGTGCATCGCGCCCGCCCTGATCACCGGCTACACGCTCGTCGAGAAGATCGTCCCCGCGGGCTCCCGGACCGAGGCCTTCACCTGGCTGACCGGGGCGGTCGCGCTCGGTCAGGCGGCGGCCGTGACGGTGGCGGGACAGCTGGAGGACCGGTTCTGGGACGGGGCCGGATTCCTGGTCCCGATGGGCGGCACCGTGCTCGCCCTGATGCTCATGTTCCTGCTGCGTTCACGGCTCGCTCCGCCCTCCGCGGGGCGGACCGTGGCACGTGGCGTCGGTCACCGCGTGCCGGTGGCAGTGGACTGATCCCGTGGAATAGGCCACTATGGAGCGTCGTTAGCACTCATTGAGTGAGAGTGCCAGGAGGAAGACACAGTGCCGACTTACCAGTACCAGTGCACCGAGTGCGGCGAGGGCCTCGAGGCGGTGCAGAAGTTCACCGACGACGCCCTGACCGAGTGCCCCAACTGCGGTGGCCGCCTGAAGAAGGTGTTCTCGGCCGTCGGCATCGTGTTCAAGGGCTCCGGCTTCTACCGCAACGACAGCCGCGGCTCCTCGTCGAGCAGCAGCCCGGCGTCGTCCTCGGCATCGAAGACCTCGGGCTCGTCGGAGTCGAAGTCGACCTCGTCGACGTCCTCCGACTCGAAGTCGGCCTCGTCCGCTTCATCGAGTTCGTCGAGTTCGTCGAGTTCGTCGAGCTCCTCCAGCAGCTCTTCCGGCTCGTCGTCGTCCGCCGCCTAGGCGCGCCCCACTCCGACGGCGTCCCACGGCGTCCCACGAGACCCTGTCGTCCCCGACGGCGGGGTCTTCGGCGTTCCCGCCTTGGCTACTGTGCTGACCATGGCGACCAACGCGACCCCACGCACCGAGGCCGAGATCGGCGTGATCGGCGGCTCAGGCTTCTACTCGTTCCTGGACGACGTGACCGAAATCCAGGTGGACACCCCCTACGGCCCGCCCAGCGACTCGCTCTTCCTCGGCGAGATCGCCGGGCGCCGGGTCGCCTTCCTGCCCCGGCACGGCCGCGGCCATCACCTGCCGCCGCACCGCATCAACTACCGCGCCAACCTGTGGGCCCTGCGCTCGGTCGGCGTGCGCCAGGTGCTCGGCCCCTGCGCGGTGGGCGGTCTGCGGCCCGAGTACGGGCCGGGGACACTGCTGGTCCCCGACCAGTTCGTGGACCGTACGAAGTCCCGCGCGCAGACCTACTTCGACGGGCACCCGCTGCCGGACGGCACCGTGCCGAACGTCGTGCACGTCTCGCCGGCCGACCCGTACTGCCCGGTGGGGCGCAAGGTCGTGGTGAAGGCGGCGCGCGGCAAGGACTGGGAGCCGGTGGACGGCGGGACGCTCGTCGTCGTCGAGGGCCCCCGCTTCTCGACCAGGGCCGAGTCGCGGTGGCACGCCGCGATGGGCTGGTCGGTGGTCGGCATGACCGGACACCCGGAGGCGATGCTCGCCCGCGAACTGGAGCTCTGCTACACGTCGCTGACCCTGGTCACCGACCTGGACGCGGGGGCGGAGAGCGGTGAGGGCGTCTCGCACGACGAGGTGCTCCAGGTGTTCGCGGCGAACGTGGACCGGCTGCGCACGGTGCTCTTCGACGCGGTCGCCGGGCTTCCGGCCACCGGCGAGCGGGACTGTCTGTGCCCGGCCGCGCTCGGCGGGATGGACCCGGGGATCCGGCTGCCGTGATCCGTCGCGCGGCCTGAACTTCCCGTTCGGGCTGGCTGAACTTCCCGTTCGGGCGGCCTGAACCCCTCGTTCTGGGGGCTGAACTTCCCGTTCGGGCGGGCTGAACTTCCCGTTCGGGTGGCGGAGTTGTCCACAACCGCTCGGTAGTACACGGGGTTCAGCGGGATCCGGCGCGGAGGCGGATCGTGGTCGGCGAGACGGGCGAGGTGCCCGTCCGTTCGACTGCGAACGACTTCGATCCCGCAGGTGGTGACGTCCGTGTCCGCTGCATCCGCTCCCCCGACGTCCGAGGTGCCCGACTTCCCGCCCGTCCGGGTGCGCGCCGGATGGCGCCTGCCCCGTCCCCGCCGGCGCCGGCGCCGGTCCGCGGCGGCCGTGGGACTCGCGCTGACCGCGGCGGC
>NZ_JASERH010000073.1:0-13389 GCF_030766975.1 Streptomyces sp. KL116D
CCCGGCCGCGCCGGCCGCCACCCCGGTGGACGACGGCGCCTACGTGACCCCGCTGGTGCGCAAGCTCGCGTCCGAGAACGGCGTGGACCTGTCCACCGTCAAGGGCAGTGGCGTCGGCGGCCGCATCCGCAAGCAGGACGTCATCGCCGCCGCGGAGGCCGCCAAGGCCGCCGCTCCGGCCGCTGCCGCCCCGGCCGCCGCCGCTGCTCCGAAGGCCCCGGCCCTGGAGGTCTCTCCCCTCCGCGGCCAGACCGTCAAGCTGCCGCGCATCCGCAAGGCCATCGCGGACAACATGCACCGCGCGCTGCAGGAGCAGGCCCAGCTGTCCTCGGTCATCGAGGTCGACATCACCAAGCTGATGAAGCTGCGCAACAAGGCCAAGGACGGCTTCGCCGCCCGCGAGGGCGTCAAGCTCTCCCCGATGCCGTTCTTCGTCAAGGCCGCCGTCCAGGCGCTGAAGGCCCACCCGGTCATCAACGCCCGCCTGAACTACGACGAGGGCACCATCACCTACTTCGACTCCGAGAACGTCGGCATCGCCGTCGACTCGGAGAAGGGCCTGATGACCCCGGTCATCAAGGGTGCCGGTGACCTCAACATCGCGGGCATCGCCAAGAAGACCGCGGAGCTGGCCACCAAGGTCCGCACGAACAAGATCGCCCCGGACGACCTGTCGGGCGCCACCTTCACGATCTCCAACACGGGTTCGCGCGGTGCGCTCTTCGACACGGTCATCGTCCCGCCGAACCAGGTCGCCATCCTGGGCATCGGCGCCACGGTGAAGCGCCCGGTCGTCGTCTCCGACCCGGAGCTCGGTGACACGATCGCCGTCCGCGACATGACGTACGTGACGCTCTCCTACGACCACCGCCTGGTGGACGGCGCCGACGCGGCCCGTTACCTGACGACGGTCAAGCAGATCCTCGAGGCCGGCGAGTTCACCGCCGAGCTGGGTCTGTAAGCACCCGAGCGGCACAGAAGTACGACGGAGCCCCCGTCCGGAGTTTTCAGCTCCGGGCGGGGGCTCCGCCCGTGCCGCGGCTCGTCACCGGGCCCGGCGCACCCGTCAGAATGTTTCCGGCTCCGGGCGGGCACGTCTCTGTAACGGGCATCACCCGTGGCGAGAGCGACCGTGCCCCTTCTGTCCTGGGCCGCAGCCGTATTGTCTAAGGGTCCCGCCGACCCCCGGGTCCGCACCTGCCGAGGAGCCTCCATGACCGCGCCCGTCATCCACTCGCTGCGCGAACAGATCCGCGAGCACATCGTGGAGGGGATCGTCAGCGGCCGCTGGAAGCCCGGCGAGCGGATCGTGGAGCGCCGGATCGCCACCGAGCTGGAGGTCAGCCAGACGCCCGTACGGGAGGCCCTGCGGGAGCTGGAGTCGCTGCGGCTCATCGAGTCGGCGCCCAACAAGGGCGTGCGGGTGCGGAACCTCTCCGCGGCGGACCTGGAGGAGAGCTACCCGGTGCGTGCGGGCCTGGAGGCCATCGCCGCCGAGCTGGCCGCGGAGCGGCTCGCCGAGGACTGTTCGGCCCTGGAGCCGCACGTCGCGGCGCTGTACGTGGCCGACCAGGAGGCCGACGGGACGGGCCAGGTGCGGCACACCGTGGGCTTCCACCGGGAGATGGTGCGGGCGGCCGGGAACTCCGTGCTGCTGCACACCTGGGAGGGGCTCGGCATCGAGGTGTTCACGGCGCTGTCGATCCGGTGGCTGGGGACCGTTCAGCAGTCGTACGCGGAGGAGCACGCGGATCTCGTCGCCGCCTTTCAGCGGCGTGATCCCGATATCGCCGCGCTGGTCAAGGCGCATGTCCTCGGGTGTGCTCCGCGTCCGTGAGCTGCGTCACGTCTGCCGTGTGCGGTGCGTTGCAGGGTGATCGCCGTATGTGGCTGGTCGCGCAGTTCCCCGCACCCCATGCGGGGCACGGAGTGCCCCTCACTCGGGCACTCTGTGCCTACTTTCTCGATCTGAAGAGGTTTTGCCCTTCAACCCTTTGATCGATCATCGATCAGGGAGTTACAGTCGCCGACGGGTCTCCACCGGGACCCGAACCCGCCCTGTCCTGCCAAAGACAGAGGGCACCCCCAACCCCACCCCCTTCGACTCAGGAAGGCGTGCGGCGACTATGACCGACCCCATGCGCATCCAGCCGAGCGAGCTCGACCAGCTCCCGGACCGCGACCCGGAGGAGACCGCCGAATGGCAGGCCTCCCTGGACGCCGTTACCCAGGCGGCCGGGCCGCACCGTGCCGCGCAGCTGATGCGGCGCACGCTGGAGCGCGGCGAGGCCGGCGGCCTGCCGCTGCCCAAGCTCCTGTCCACCGAGTACGTGAACTCGATCCCCACCTCCGCCGAGCCGGACTTCCCCGGTGACGAGGAGCTGGAAGCCAAGATCACCGCGTACAACCGCTGGAACGCGGCCGCGATGGTGACCCGTGGCTCGAAGCACGGCGTCGGCGGCCACATCGCCACCTTCGCCTCGGCGGCCTGGCTGTACGAGACCGGCTTCAACCACTTCTTCCGCGGGAAGGAGGGCGACGGCTCCGGCGACCAGCTGTACATCCAGGGCCACGCGTCGCCCGGCATCTACGCCCGCGCCTTCCTCGACGGCCGCCTCTCCGAGGCGCAGCTCGACAACTTCCGCCGCGAGGCGGGGGGCAACGGCCTGCCGTCGTACCCGCACCCGCGCCGCCTGCCGTGGCTGTGGGAGTTCCCGACCGTGTCCATGGGCCTCGGCCCGCTGTCGGCGATCTACCAGGCGCGGTTCAACCGCTACCTGACCGCCCGCAACATCAAGGACACGTCCAACTCCCACGTCTGGGCCTTCCTCGGCGACGGCGAGATGGACGAGCCCGAGTCGACCTCGGCGCTCACGCTCGCCGCCCGCGAGGGTCTCGACAACCTGACGTTCGTCATCAACTGCAACCTGCAGCGCCTGGACGGCCCGGTCCGCCCGAACTTCCGCGTCGTGCAGGAGCTGGAGGCGCAGTTCCGCGGTTCCGGCTGGAACGTCATCAAGTCGATGTGGGGCAACGCGTGGGACGAGCTGTTCCAGCTCGACACCACCGGCGCGCTCCTGGAGCGGCTCCGCGAGGTCCCGGACGCCCAGTTCCAGACGTACCAGACGCGCGACGTCGCCTACATCCGCGAGAACTTCTTCGGTGCGAACCCGGCGCTGACCGAGCTCGCGAAGGTCCTGTCCGACGACAAGATCTCCGAGTGCTTCCACGTCTCGCGCGGCGGCCACGAGCCCCGCAAGGTGTACGCGGCGTACAAGGCGGCCGTCGAGCACAAGGGCGCCCCGACGGTCATCCTGACGCAGACCGTCAAGGGCATCACGCTCGGCAAGGGCTTCGAGTCCAAGAACGCCAACCACCAGATGAAGAAGCTGACGATCGACGAGTTCAAGGACATGCGTGACCGCCTTGACCTGCCGATCCCGGACAGCGCCTTCGTGGACGGCGTCGTGCCGTACGGGCGTCCCGCCGAGGGCTCGCCCGAGCTGCGCTACCTCGCCGAGCGCCGTGCCGCCCTGGGCGGTCCCGCCCCGGCCCGCCGCACGCAGCCGCTCGCGCCGCTGCCCGCGCCCGCCGACAAGGCGTTCGCGTCGTTCGACAAGGGCTCCGGCAACCAGTCCGTGGCCTCGACGATGGCGCTCGTACGGCTCCTGAAGGACCTCGTACGGGACAAGACGTCCGGCAAGCGCTGGGTGCCGATCATTCCCGACGAGGCGCGCACCTTCGGCATGGAGTCGCTGTTCCCGTCGCTGGGCCTGTACTCGCCCAAGGGCCAGACGTACGACCCGGTCGACCGCGACCAGCTCATGTACTACAAGGAGTCCGAGTCGGGCCAGATCCTCAACGAGGGGATCAACGAGGCCGGTTCGCTCGCCGACTTCATCGCCGCCGCCACGTCGTACTCGACGCACGGCGAGCAGATGATCCCGCTGTACATCTTCTACTCGATGTTCGGCTGGCAGCGCACCGGCGACCAGTTCTGGCAGCTCGCCGACCAGATGGGCCGCGGCTTCGTCGTCGGCGCCACCGCCGGTCGCACGACGCTGACCGGTGAGGGTCTGCAGCACGCGGACGGCCACTCGCCGATGATCGCGGCGACCAACCCGGCCGCCCTGTCGTACGACCCGGCCTTCGCCTACGAGATCGCCACGATCATGAAGGAAGGCCTGCGCCGCATGTACGGCGAGGCCAAGCCGGGCGAGGACCAGGACGTCTTCTACTACCTGACCGTCTACAACGAGCCGATGCCGCAGCCGGCGAAGCCGTCCGTGGCCGGTCTGGACGAGGCCATCATCAAGGGCCTCTACCGGTTCAACACCGCGGAGACCGCGGGCCTGTCGCCGGTGGCGAACGCCCCGCGCATCAACCTCATCGGTTCCGGTACGGCGATCCACTGGACGCTCAAGGCGCAGCAGCTGCTCGCCGAGGAGTGGGGCGTCGCCGCCGACGTCTGGTCGGCCACCTCGTGGACCGAGCTGCGCCGGGACGCCCTGGAGGCGGACGCCGCGATCCTGCGCGGCGAGGAGAAGGTGCCGTTCGTGCGTCAGGCCCTGGCCGGCGCGCAGGGCCCGGTCCTGGCCGTGTCCGACTACATGCGCCAGGTCCCGGACCAGATCGCGCAGTGGGTCGAACAGGACTACACCTCGCTGGGTGCCGACGGCTTCGGCCTCTCCGACACCCGTGAGGACGCCCGCCGCCACTTCGGCGTCGACGCCGAGTCGATCGTCGTCGCGGCCCTGGCCCAGCTCGCCAAGCAGGGCGAGGTCAAGGCGACGGCCGTGAAGGAAGCGCGCGAGCGCTACGGCCTGTAGGAACCGCCCCGGCCCGACAGAGCCGACTGAGCCGACAGAGCCCCCGCCCTCCGTGGCGGGGGCTCTGTCGTACCCGGGCGGCATGATGGACGGCATGCGTGCTGCCCGCCTGATCAAGATGGTGCTCCTGCTCCAGTCGCGGCCGTCGATGACCGCCGCCGAGCTGGCGCGCGAGCTGGAGGTGTCCGAGCGGACCATCACGCGGGACGCCCAGGCCCTGTCGGAGGCGGGCGTGCCGGTGTACGCGGACCGGGGCAGGGCCGGCGGGTACCGGCTGGTCGGGGGGTACCGGACCCGGCTGACCGGGCTCGCGCGCGGCGAGGCGGAGGCGCTGTTCCTGTCCGGCGTGCCGGGGGCGCTGCGCGAGATGGGCCTGGAGGACGCGTCGTCGGCGGCCCGTCTGAAGGTGTCGGCGGCGCTCCTGCCGTCGCTGCGGGACGCGTCGCGGACGGCGGCGCAGCGCTTCCACCTGGACGCGCCGGGCTGGTTCCAGGAGCCGCAGACGCCGGAGCTGCTGCCCGCGGTCGCGGAGGCGGTCTGGGACGACCTGGTGGTGCGGGTGCGGTACCGCAGGCAGGACAGCGAGGTGGAGCGGGAGCTGGAGCCGTACGGGCTCGTGCTCAAGGCCGGGGTCTGGTACCTGGCGGCGCGGGTGCGCGGCGGGGACGCGTTCCGGGTGTACCGCATCGACCGGTTCACGTCGGTGGCGGCGGGTGACGAGCACTTCGTGCGGGCCGAGGGGGAGGACGCGTTCGATCTGCCCGGTTTCTGGGAGGAGCGGGCCGCGCAGTTCGCGCGGGCGCTGCTGCGGGCCGAGGTCGTCGTACGGCTGACGGCGGCGGGCGTACGACAGCTGCCGTACGCCACCGACCGGGCGTCCGCGCGGGAGGCCATGGAGTCGGCCGGGGCGGCCGGTCCCGACGGGCGGGTGACCGTGACGCTGCCGGTCGAGTCGGAGGACGTCGCGTACACCCAGCTCATGGCGCTCGGGCCGGAGGCGGAGGTGCTGGCTCCGGAAGGCCTGCGGGAGCGGTTCGCGCTGGCGGCGCGGCGGATGCGGGGGTGGTACGGGTGAGCGCGGGGCGTACGCCCGTGCCGTGGGCGGGGTGCCCTGGGCATGTGCACGCGTAACGAAGTGGGACAGCTCGTACGCTCGGCGTGCGCCCCCTGGGTCCAGGGCCGATGCTTGTCCCGTGATGGACGAGACCGAGTTCTGGGAGATCGTGGACCGTACTCGTGAGGCCGCCGACGGCGACCCCGAGGACCACGCCGAGCTGCTCGTCGACAGACTGCTGCAGTCCGACCCGGACTCCGTGCTCGACTTCGCCCGTCACTTCGAGGTCCGGTACAACCGGGCCTACCGCTGGGACCTGTGGGGTGCGGCGTGGGTGCTGCTCGGCGGGGCCAGCGACGACGCGTTCGACTTCTTCCGGTGCTGGCTGATCGGGCAGGGCCGGGAGGTGTTCGAGGGGGCGCTGCACGAGCCCGACGCGCTGGCGGAGCTGCTCGACCAGTTCGACGAGGAGGTCGACGGGGACGGGGAGGAGCTCGGGTACGCGGCGGACGAGGCGTACGAGGAGTTGACCGGGACGGTTGCGGCCGACCTGGGTATTCCGCCGGCCCCCGCGGAGCCGGAGGGTACGCCGATCGACTTCGAGGACGCGGGGGTTCTGGCCCGGTTGTATCCCCGCCTCACGGAACGCTTCGGCTAGCCGCCGGTTCTGTTCGTCGACCGCGGCCCGGTGGGGCTTCTCGCGCAGTTCCCCGCGCCCCTGAGCGTCTGCCGGGTTGCGGAGTTTTTTCGACCGCGGGCCGGTGGGAGCTTCTCGCGCAGTTCCCCGCGCCCCTGAGCGTCTGCCGGGTTGCGGAGTTTTTTCGACCGCGGGTCGGTGGGGACCGCGCCCCTGGGCGTCTGCCGGGTGGTGGGGGTTTTTGACCGCGGGTCGGTGGGGCTTCTCGCGCCGTTCCTCGCGACCCTGGGAGGCGTGCCCTTCGGGCGGCCTCTCCACGGTGGGGGAAGGCTGCGCGCAGCGCATGCCTTCAGGGGCGCGGGGAACTGCGCGGTCAGCCCCCACTCAGCCGCAGACGAAGCAGTCGCACCGGCTCACGCAGCCGCGATGGCCTGCTCGACCCCGGGGTACGTGAACTCGAAGCCCGACTCCAGCAGACGCGTCGGCACCGCGCGGGTCGAGCCCAGCACGTCCCCCGCCATCTCCCCCAGCACCAAGCGGAGCGCCCGCGCCGGGACGGTGAAGAGCGTCGGCCGGTGCAGCACGCGCCCCATCGCCGCCGTCACCTCCCGGTTCGTCGCGGGGTGCGGAGCCGTCAGATTGACCGGGCCGGACACCGACTCCTGGTCCAGGAGGTGGCGCAGCGCGGCGACGTGGTCGTGCAGCGCGATGTACGACCAGTACTGCCGGCCGTCGCCCATCCGCCCGCCGAGCCCGGCCTTGAACAGCGGGAAGAGTTTGGCCCAGGCGCCGCCGCCCCGGGCGACGACGAGACCGGTGCGGGCCAGGACGGTGCGGATGCCCGCCTGGTGGGCGGGGGCCGTCGCGGCCTCCCACTCCACGCACAGCGAGGGCAGGAACCCGGCACCGGCGGGCGCCGCCTCGTCGACGGCGCGGGAGCCGGTGTCGCCGTAGTAGCCGATCGCGCTGCCGTTGAGGAGGACCCGCGGCGGGGTGGCGAGGGAGGCGGCGGCCTCGGCGAGGGTCGTCGTGCCGAGGACCCGGCTGTCCCGGATCTCCTTCTTGTACGCCGCCGTCCAGCGGTGGTCGCCGACGCCGGCGCCCGCGAGGTTGACGATCGCCTCGCAGCCGTCGAGCCGGGACGTGTCGACGTAGGAGGCCTTCGGGTCCCAGCGGACCTCATCGGCGGACCGGGCCGCGCGCCGCACCAGGCGGAGCACGTCGTGTCCGTCTGCGGTCAGGGAACGGACGAGGGCCGAGCCGATCAGGCCGGAGGCGCCCGCCACCGCGATACGTGTCATTCCTCCATCCTGCCGGTCGTACAGTGGCCCGCATGTCACAGCCCCTCATACGGTTCGGCGTGCCGGACGACGACGCCCTGCTGGCCCGGCTCGACCGGGAGACCTGGTCGCACCTGCACGCGGTCAAGCCTCGGGACGAGCCGCCGTACGCGCCGTTCTTCAACGAGCGCTTCGGGCCGCGTGACCATCTGGTGGCCGACCTCGACGGTCAGCCGGTGGGCTACGTCCGGATCGGCTATCCGACGGCGCTGCGGGCCAACGCGCACGTGCGGCAGATCCAGGGCCTGGCCGTCGCCGACACGGTGCGCGGGCTCGGCATCGGCCGGACCCTGGTGCGGTCGGCGATCGAGCACGCGCGGCGGCAGGGCGCGCGGCGGATCACCCTGCGGGTGCTCGGCCACAACCTTCCCGCCCGGCGGCTGTACGAGACGGAGGGCTTCGTCGTCGAGGGCGTGCTGCCCGAGGAGTTCCTGCTGGACGGCGCGTACGTGGACGACGTGCTGATGGGGCAGACGCTGTAGCCGTCGGCCCGGCGTGCGCGTGCGGTGGGCAGCCACCCGTAGCAGGGTGAGTGCATGACCTGGCCCGTGGTGCGCCGCCGTGACCGCGGGGAGGAGCGTGCCTGGCTGCGCGGGGCGCCGCCGCCGCGCTGGGTGCGCTGGCTGCCGCTGGTGCTCCTGGCGGGCCTGTGCATCCTCCAGGCGGTCACCGAGGACCGCCTCGACCTCGGCTTCCTGCTCGGCGCGCTGCCGCCGCTCGCGGCCCTGTCGTACGGGCCCGCGGCCACCTCCGTGCTCGGCGGTGTGGTGGTCCTGCTCCTGGACGTTCCGGCGACGGGCTTCGGGCGGGAGGGCAACAGCGACGTGCTGACCGTGGCGTTCGTCGCCGTCCTGAGCGTGCTGATCGCGTGGGTGCGCAGCCGCCGCGACGACCAGCTCGTGACCGTCCGTACGGTGGCGGAGGCGGCGCAGTTCGCGGTGCTGCCGCCGCTGCCCGAGCAGGTCGGGACGGTGCGCTGCGCGGGCGTGTACCGGGCGGCGCAGCGCGGCGCGCTGGTCGGCGGCGACTTCTTCGACGTGCGGCGCGGCCCGCACGGGGTGCGGGCGGTCGTCGGCGACGTGCAGGGGCACGGTCTGGCGGCGGTGGGCACGGTCGCGGGGCTGCTCGGCGCGTTCCGGGAGGCGGTGCTCGACCAGCCGGACCTGGAGCGGGTCGCGGCGCGGCTCGACCGCCGGCTGGTGGTGGACGCGGCGCAGGACGAGCACGCGGAGCTGTTCGCGACGGCGGTGTTCCTGGAGTTCCCCGACGACTCCCCCGTCGTACGGGTCGTGGCCTGCGGCCATCCGCCTCCGCTGCTGCTGCGCGACGGGCGGGTCACGGAGCTGCCGGTGCCGTCCGGGGCGCCGCTCGGGCTCGGGCTCGCCGGGCTCGCGCCGCCGGAGCAGCTGACGGTGGAGCTCAGGCCGGGCGACCGGCTGCTGGCGCCGACCGACGGGGTGACGGAGGCGCGCAACGCGGCCGGCGCCTTCTATCCGCTGGCCGAACGCCTGCCGCGGTTCGCCGGCGAGGACCCGGCCGCGCTCACCGACGCGGTGTGGCGGGACGTGGTGCGCTTCGCGGGCACCGTGCGGGACGATCTGACCCTGCTGGTCTTCGCCCCGCAGGCACCGCGGCAGGCGCGGGAACGGGGGCCGGATGTGCTCGACGCGAGGTGAGGTGTGAACGTAGAGCCCATGAAACACCTGCGCCCCCCGCGCCGCCCCGGATCTCGTCGTGCCGCGGCCACCGTCTCCGCGCTGCTGCTGCCCCTCGCCCTGTCCGGCTGCTCCGACGACGACAGCACGGCCGCTCCCCCGGTGGCCTCGCCCGCGGCGACGGCCAGCGGCGCGCGGTGCGTGACGGATCCGCCGGCCCCGGACGAGGGCGCCGGCGCCTCACCGGCGGGCGTGGGCGCGTACGCGCTGGACAGCGGGGAGGTCGTGGCGCCGCGCAGGAAGACGTTCACGACGAAGGAGGGCGACGAGTCGGCGGTGCTCGTGTCCGGTTCCGGGCGGCTGTCGACGCGCGACTCGAACGTCAAGAAGCGCGGTGCCACGTCGTCCGTGGACGCGTCGGGCGGGCACGGCCTCAATGCGGCGGTGCTGGCCCGCGACGGGGGTCACGTCACCCTGTCCGGCGGCGAGTTCGACACCAAGGGCAAGGGGGCGACGGCCGTCTTCGCGTCCGGCGAGGGCGCGCGGGCCACGCTCAGCGCGAACGCCGTGAAGGCGAAGGGCGCGTCCGCGCACGGCGTGATGGCGTCGTACGGGGGCGTCCTCGATCTGACCTACGTCGACATCGACACGGCGGGCGCGCAGGCCGCCCCGATCGCGACCGGGCCCGGCGGGGCGAAGGTGACGGTGGCCGGCTCCACGGTCACGTCGGCCGGCTGCGGTTCGCCTGGCGTGCAGAGCGCGGGCGACGTCACGGTGTCCGGGACGCTGTTCGACGTGGCGAACTCGGAGGCGTTCACGGTGGAGTCCGGGGGTTCGCTGACCCTGAAGGACGTCCGGGCGTCGGCCGCCGCGGGCGGTGTGGTGCTGCGGGGCGCGGGCGACACCGCGTTCTCGATGTCCGACGGGTCGATCCAGGCGGCCGAGGGGGACGTGTTCTCGGTCCAACAGGCCGTCGCCGACGTGAAGTTGACCGGCGGGGCCGAGGTGACGACGAAGGACGGGGTGCTGCTGCGCGTCCGCGACAAGGGGGTCGCGACGTTCTCGGCGCACAACGAGAAGCTGAAGGGTGACGTGGTCGTGGCGGACGGCTCCGCCACGCTCGATCTGACCGGGTCCACGACGCTGGGCGGAAAGGTCCGGGGTGCTTCGCTGGCGGTCGGGCCGGGGGCGACGTGGTCGGTGGGCGGGGATTCGTCGCTGGCGGGGCTGACGGTGAGCGGGGACGTCTCCGACGCGATTCGGGGGAACGGGTTCACGGTGACGTACGACTCGGGGGCCAGCCCGGGGCTCGGGGGCCGTACGTACCGCCTCTCCGGCGGGGGGACCCTGAAGCCCGCCTCGCCGTAAGGGTTCTCGGGTCGTGCGGCTGCGGGTCTCGTCGTGGCTGGTCGCGCAGTTCCCCGCGCCCCTGAGATGCGCACCCTTCGGGTGGCATCTCCCCGTGGGGGAAGGCTGCGCGCAGCGCATGCCTTCAGGGGCGCGGGGAACTGCGCGACCAGCTCCCGCCAGCCCGCAGACGAAGTCGAGTTTCCAGGGGCGCGAGGAACTGCGCGACCAGCCCCCGCCAGCCCGCAGACGAAGTCGAGTTTCCAGGGGCGCGAGGAACTGCGCGAGAAGCCCCACCGGGCCGCAGGCGAACGAATCGTCAGGGGCGGCCTTGCAGGCGGGCTGCTCGGTCCCGGATCGTGGGGAGTTCGGCCATCAACGCGAGACCGGGGCAGAACGTCTCGTACCCGTCCCGGTGCCCGGAGATCGCCAGGAAGTCCGCGGAGCGCCCCGCGGGGAACCGGCTGTGCCCGTTGCTGGAGACGAGCCGCACCGTGGCCCGCGGATCCGTCCCCGACAGGCCCAGCTTCCACGCGGCGACCGCCGCGATCGCCTCCGTCATGGCCCGCGGCACCGGCGTGCCCTGCGTGAACGTGCCGATCGCGGCGATCCCGGCCGTGTTCTGGTTGAAGCCCTGCGTGTGGGCGCCGACGACGGCCCGGTCGACACCGCCCGCGCGGCCCTCGTAGACGGTGCCGCAGCGGTCGACGAGGAAGTTGTAGCCGATGTCGTCCCACTCCCTGCCGCCGGCCTGGCCCGCGTACAGGTAGCGGATGATGCGGGGCGTGTCCGCGCAGTCGTAGCCGTTCGGGGAGTCCGTGTGGTGGAGGAAGACGGCCTCGACGTGGTCGGCGTAGCGGATCGGGTCGCGGTGGTACGTCTCCGCGCCCGCGAGCCAGACCGTGCGCGGCACGATCCGCGGCCGGGCCGCGGAGTGCGCGCCCGCGGCGGCCCGGCGCACCGGCACGGCGGCGGCCGGCATGGCGGCGGACCGGGCGAGCGGCTGCGTGCCGGGGGTCCCGCGGTGGTCGACGGAGACGGCGCACAGCACGAGGAGCCCGAGGGCCAGGGCCCCGGGCAGGCAGCACAACACAGTCCGTAGGACGCGCACGTCTTCCACTCTCGGGCCGCCGCGTCCTGTGCGGTCGACCACATGTCGGCCAGTCGGCGGAACCAGCACCGGGTCCGTGGTCGTTTGTTACCGATATGGACCTGCACATACTCGACGTGCTGCTGATCGTGGTGGCGCTCGCCTACGCGGCGTCCGGCTACCGGCGCGGGCTGCTCGCGGGCTGCGTCTCGCTCGCCGGGTTCGTCGGCGGCGCCGTCGTCGGCGTCTGGCTGCTGCCGTTCGTGATGGAGGCGGTCACGGCCGGCACGACGGCGGCCACGACCGTCGCCGTGCTCACGGTGCTGCTGCCCGCGGTCGCCGGGCACGCCCTGGCCGGGCGCCTCGCGCTGCGGGTGCGGGGCGAGATGGACCGGGCGCCGGGGCCGCTGCGGGTCGCGGACGGGATCGGCGGGGCGGCGGCCGGGGCGGTCGCGGCCCTCGTGGTGGCGTGGGTGGCGGGCAGCGTGCTCCTCGCGTCGTCGTCCACCGCGCTCAACCAGGCGATCCGGAACTCCACGGTGCTCGGCGCCGTGCAGGACACGATGCCGTCGACGACGCCCGCCTGGTTCTCCCGGGCGACCGGTGCGCTCACCTCGGCGGGCTTCCCGCAGGTCTTCGACCCGTTCGCGAACGAGCCGTCGGCCGAGGTCGCGAAGCCCTCCGGGGACAACGTGACGCGGGCCGCGACCCGCGCCGCCCAGCGCAGCACCGTCAAGGTGGAGGGCGCGTCGGGCACCCAGGGCCGCGAGGGCAGCGGATTCGTGTACTCCGCCCACCACGTCATGACGAATGCGCACGTGGTGGCGGGCATCGACGACCCGTCAGTGCGGGTCGGCGGGGTCGGCCGGGCGTACCCGGCGAAGGTCGTCCTGTTCGACCCGGACAAGGACGTCGCGGTGCTGTACGTGCCGGACCTCGACGCCCCGGTCCTGTCCTTCGACGACAGCACGTCGCGCGGGTCCGCCGCGGTGGTCGCGGGCTATCCGCAGGACGGCGGCCTCGACCTCCAGGCCGCGACGGTGGCCGACACGATCAAGGCGGGCGGGCAGGACATCTACGGCTCGGGGAACGTGACGCGCGAGATCTACTCGATCCGCTCCACGGTGCTGCCCGGCAACTCCGGCGGTCCGCTGCTGACGACGGACGGGCGGGTGTACGGGGTGGTGTTCGCGCGGTCCACGACGGACGCGGGGACGGGGTACGTGCTGACCGCGGGTGAGGTGGCGGGCGACGCGGCGCGGGGCGCGGCCGCTACGGCGCCGGTCGACACGGGCGGGCTGGTGTCGTCGTAGGTCTCGTCGCGGGGTGCGGCCCGGTGGGGCTTCTCGCGCAGTTCCCCGCGCCCCTGAAAGACCGACTTCGGCTGCCGGCCGGTGGGGCTTCTCGCGCAGTTCCCCGCGCCCCTGAAAGACCGAC
>NZ_JASERH010000074.1:0-23110 GCF_030766975.1 Streptomyces sp. KL116D
GGGGTTCAAGTCCCCCTCGGACACAGAGACGGAGGCCGGTCGGGAAGGTCCCGACCGGCCTCCAGGCCGTCGTGCGTCGCGCCGCCCGTCACGAGGACGCCGCGCGACGGTCGAAGACCAGGGAGCCGGGCGGCGCGCAGGGCCGTCGTAGAGCGCGCCGAGGAGGAACCGCGTCGTCGCCGTGCCGTGCTGGCCTCGACACGGGAGCCGCAGCGGAGTGAGGCGGTGCAGGGTTCCGGCCACCGTGGCTCAGCAGCAGGTCGGCTCGGCCCTCGCCGAGCACCACCAGGTCGGTCAGACGGCGGTGACGGAGAGGCGACGGCGAGGGCGAGCAGGCGTTCGCCCTCCTGGCGCACGGCGGTGCCGGCGGCCGGGTCGCCGGTGCGGGCGTAAGGCGTCGAAGACGCGCTTGGCGGTGAGCCCGGTCATGCCGAGGGCGCGGGCGGTGCGGACCACTGGCGTCGGCGGAGACGGCGTCCTCCAGCATGCCGCGGCGGGGGTGCGCTGCCGGAGGCGGGGGACGCCGCCGAGGGGCAGGAAGCCGACCTCGCCGGCCGCGCCGTGCGCGCCGAGGAAGAGAGTTCGCCGTCGGCGACGACGCCCATGCCGAGGCCGGTGCCGATGAGGACGTAGACGAAGAGCGGCTGCCCGCGCCCGCGCCGAAGGTGTACTCGCCGAAGTGCGGCCAGGCTGAAAGCGCTCGTTGTGGACGGGAGCGCGTGCCGAGGCTCTCGCGCATCCGCTCGACGAGTCCGGCGCGGCCCAGCCCGGCAGGTTGACGGCGTAGCGGACCCGGCCGGTGTGGCGGTCGAAGACGCCCGGGTGCCCACGGCGGTGTGGGACGACGTCGGCGGGCGTCAGCCCGGCTCGGCGAGGGCCTGTTCGGCGCAGGCCACGGCGGCGTCTGGCGACCGTGGTGGCGGCCCGGCCGCGGTTGTGCGCACCTCCGGTGCAGACACGATGGTGCCGGACAGGTCGGCGACGGCGCGCGCGCAGCCGGGCGCGCCCGATGTCGAGGCCGAGGACGTGTGTCCTGCGCGCGGGTCGGGCCTCGTAGAGGACGGCGATGCGGCCGCGGCTCTGGGCGTGGAGTGCCGGCCTCGCGAGACCAGGCCGGCCCTGCTCCAGGGGCGGTGGCGAGGGCCGAGGAGACGGTGGGCTGGACAGTCCGCTGGCACGCGCGAGCTGGGCCCGGGAGGCAGGGCCTTCGAGCGTAGACCGTTGTTGCTGCGCAGCCGCTGCCGGTTCCACGGCGGCGTGGTCGCCGGCGGTCGCGGTGCCGTGGCTTGGCGGCTGGTGTGGCCCGTGCCGACCTTGCTGCAGGCGTGGGAGTGACGCGGTGGCAGGGAGTCGACGGCGAGCGGGCAGCGGGTGCGGAAAGCGGCGGCTGGGGGTGGTCGATGACGACGGGCGGGTCGGCCTGGCGGCGGCCGCGTCGACGTCGAGGGCGCGGGGTCGGGGACGGCGGGACAGGAGGCGGTCGGTGTACGGGAGTGCCGAGTGGGCGAGGACCTCTTCAAGGTGGGCCCGGTCTCGACGATGTGGGCCGCCGTACATGACGGCGATCCGGTCGGAGAAGGTAGCGGAGCGCTCGCGATGTCGCGGGTGATGTAGAGGATCAGGGCCCGCCCTCGGTTCCCGCGCAGGTCGGCCATGACGTTGAGCAGGCCGATGCGGATCGACACGTCGAGCATGGACACGTTTCGTCGGCGAAGGATCAGGGCGGGGGCGGTGGGCGCGCGATGGGCCTGGGCGAAGCCGATGGCGCTGGCGCTGGCCGCCGGAGAGTTCGTACAGGAAGCGGCCGAGGACGTCGGCGGCGCGGGCCGGCGGCTCCTCGACGACCCGCTCGGCCTCCGCCTGCCGCCGGCGCGGGAGGAGTTCGGGAGCGGTGCAGGGTGATGGCCGCGCAGGATTCCGTGGGAGACGCGATAGGCGGGTTGGGAGCGGCGAGGGTCCTGGAGACCATGGGGACGTCGCCGCGGTAGGCGAGGCGTTCCTTGCGGCCGCGCAGCGCGGGTCAGCGGCTTTCCCCGGTAGCGGATCTCGCCGCGGGTCGGTTTGTGGACCTGGGCGACGAGACGGGCGAGGGTGGACTCTGCCGCTGCCGCTCGCCGACGAGGGCGACGATCTCGCGTTCGCCGATGGTGAGGTCGACGTCGTCGACGGCGTGCAGGACGCGGCGGACAGACCGGTGCCGACCTTGAAGTGGCGGGTGAGGTCGCGCGTCTGGAGCAGCGGTTCGCTCATGGGGTGACCTCCGTCGCGGCGGGCGCGTGCAGCAGGCAGCGGGAGCGTGCCCGCCGACCCCGTACAGGGCGGGTTCGGTGGTGTGGCACTGCTCCTGTACGAGGGCGGCAGCGCGTGAAGCGGCAGCCGGGCGGCGGCGCGGCCAGGTCGGGCGGGCTGCCGATGCGCTTTGGGGACGCGGGGGCCGCGGATCGACGGGAAGGCTTTCGAGGAGGCCCCGGCTGTAGGGGTGGGAGGGTGGTCGAAGGCGGTGCGGGTGGGGCTCGCCTCGACGACCTGGCCCGCGTACATGACGAGGAGCTGGTCGGAGAAGTGCGAGACGAGGGACATGTCGTGGGTGACGAACACGACGGCGAAGCCGAGGGGTTGCTGGAGTTCCTTGATCTGGACCATGAGGGAGCGCTGGGGCCACGACGTCGAGCGCGGATCGCCGTTCGTCCATGACGACGAGGTCGGGAGTGAGCAGCAACGCCATCGCGATCATGGCGCGTTGGCGCATGCCGCCGGACAACTGGTGCGGGTAGCTGCGCAGGTGGACGGCGTCGATGCCGACCGAGTTCGAGGACCTCGGTGGAGCGGGCCCGATCTCGTCCGCGGTAAACGCGCGTGCGCGGCCATGGCGTCCTTGTACTGGGCGGCGAGGGTGGCCACCGGGTTGAGGGCGTTCATGGCGGACTGCAGGACGACGGAGAAGTCGCGCCAGCGCAGGGCGTCGAGTTCGCGTTCGGTGAGGGTGACGAGGTCGTCGCCGCGGAAGCGGACGGTGCCGGTGGTGATCCGGGCGGGCGGGCTGAGCAGGCCGGCGACGGCGAACATCAGGGTGGACTTGCCGCAGCCGGACCTCGCCGACGACGGCGGTGAACTCGCCCTGGTGCACGGTGAGTCCGACGTGGTCGACGGCGCAGTTTACGGTCGCGTGGGCGTGTCGTAGGCGACGGTGAGGTCCTGGACGTCCAGGAGCGGCCGGTCAGTCACGGCGCCTCCTCTTCACGGGGCGCAGGGCGGGTTGCCGATCTCGTCGAAGGCGTAGTTGACGAGGGCGAAGGCGACGCCGAGGAGGGCGACGCAGAGGCCGGGGGCGAGGGACCAGAGCGCGGTGCCGGTCTGCAGCGCCTGCTGGTTCTGCGCCCAGTAGAGCATCGCGCCCCAGCTCTGCGAGTTGGGGGTCGCCCGACCGAGGAACTGAGTCCGGCGGCGCTGAGGACCGCGTACAGGGCGGCGCCGAGGAAAGTTGGCGACGATGAGCGAGGATCATGGTGGGCAGGACCTCGCGGACGATGATGCACGAGCAGCGCTCGCCGCGCACCCGGGCCGATTCGAGGAAGTCCCGGTTGCGCAGGGACAGGGCTCGGGCGCGCAGCTGGTTGGCGCCGTAGGACCAGCCGGTGAGGACGAGGACGGTGAGGATGACGGGTGAGGGAGCCCTTGCCGGAGTACTTGGCGAGGATGATCACCAGGGGGAACGCCGGGATGACGAGGACGACGTTGGTGAGGAGCAGAGCAGGTCGTCGGCGATGCCGCCCAGGTAGGCGGCGGAGACGCCGATGATCACGGAGAGGACGGTGGCGAGGGCGCCGGGCCACGACCGCGACGACCAGGGATTCGCGGGTGCCGTGGACAGAGTTGGGAGTAGATGTCCTGGCCGAGGGCAGTGGTGCCCAGCAGATGGGCCGTGGAGGGTCGAGGCGTGGGGTGAAGGCGGCCTCGTCCGGGTGGTCAGACCGTGGTGAACAGGCCGGGGAACGCGGCGACGACCGTGAAGACGAACAGGATCGCGGTGCCGGTGAGGGCCTTGCGGTTGCCCCGGATGGCGCGCCACAGAGCCCGGCTCCGGCCCGACATGAGCGCGGCCTTGTCGGGGGGCGGTGCGGTGAGCGGCGGTGGTCGTGGTCATCGGTGGTTCACCCCTGGCCCTGGCGCGCAGGTCGAGCCACACCGTGGCGATGTCGACGGCCAGCAGTGCCACCAGCACGGCGACCGTGAAGAGCATGAACAGGGCCTGCATCAGCGGGTAGTCGACGTTCTGGACGGCGTTGTAGAGGAGGTAGCCGACGCCCGGGTAGTTGAAGACGTACTCGATGAGGATGGCGCCGGAGATGACGAAGCCGAGGGACATCGCGAAGCCGGCGAGGTTGGGCAGGATCGCGTTGCGGGCGGCGTAGGCGTACATGATGCGGCGGCCGCCGAGGCCCTTGGCGCGAGCCATGCGGACGTAGTCCCCGGCGAGCGTGGTGATCATGTTGTTGCGCATGGTCAGGATCCAGCCGCCGATGGTGGTGATGAGGAGCGTCGCGGCGGGCAGGACGGCGTGCGCGAGGACGCTGCCGACGAAGCCCGAGGAGAAGCCGGGCACGATCGAGGTGTCGTAGTTGAAGTTGGCGGGGAGCAGGCCGCCGGTGCCCTGCGAGAAGACGAGGATCAGCAGCAGGCCGACCCAGAAGTAGGGGCAGCGCCGAGGTGACGACGAAGATCGGCGGGAGGATCGCGTCGAGGGCGCCGCCGCGGGTGCCAGCCCGCGATCGTGCCGATCAGCGTGCCGAGGACGAAGGCCAGCACCGTGGTGATGCCGACGAGGCCGAGGGTCCAGGCAGGGGCGCCGCCGATCTAGTTTGGTGACCGGCTCGCCCAGCGTCTGGCCGATGGAGCGGCCCCAGTTGCCGGTGAACATGTGGCCCAGGTAGTCGACGTACTGGACCACGACGTTCTGGTCCGGCTGAAGCCGAAGGACGTGCAGCATCTGTTCGAGCGCGTCCCGGGAGACCCGGCCGCGGGTGCGCACGGTGAGTGCGCGTCGACCGGGTCGCCCGGCATGACGCGCGGATGAAGAAGTTCAGGGTGAGCGCCGCCCCAGAGCGTGAGCAGGAAGAACCCCAGGCGGCGGAGGATGAAGCGCACGGTTCGCCCCCCTACTGGGCCGACTTGGAGTACAGGTGGGTCAGCACCTGTCCGGTGTCGGGGAAGTTGTAGGCGGCAGGCTGGGCGTACGGGTTGTCCTCGGTCGGCCAGCCGGCGATGTCCTTGGTGTTGTACTGGAACCAGTCCACCGCCTCCACGACGGGGATCACCGGCACGTCGTCGATCATGTACTGGGCGACCTGCTTGACGATGTCGACCTGGTCGGTCTCGTTCGCCGACGCGTAGTCGTTCAGGAGCTGGTCGACCTTCGGGTTCTTGTAGCGCGCGAAGTTGCTGGTGGCGTTCTTGCCGAGGGGGCGCGGTGTTCGCGGAGTGCAGCATCTGGCGCAGCTCGTAGTACGGGGTGGGGCCGCTGGTCTGCTGGTTGTAGTAGGCGAGGTCGTAGTCGCCGGTGTAGAGCTTGCCGATCATGGTCTGCTGGGCGAGGTCCTGGACGGTGAGAGGTCGATGCCGACGGCCTTCAGGGTTCTGCTTGATGACCTTGAGGGAGGCGTCCCAGTCCGTGTAGCCGGTGATCGTGATGATGCTGAGCTCGAGCGGCTTGTCGGGGGTGTAGCCGAGGCCGGCCAGGAGCCTTGGCGCGGGCCGGGTCGGGCTTGTCGTAGCCGGCCTTCTCGACGGCGGCCTTGTCGTAGTACTTGTCGAAGGTGGGCGTCACGATGCCCGACTGGTTCGCGGCCGGTTCCCTGTCCGCCGACGCCGATCTGGGAGACCTTCTCGCGGTCGATGGCGTACGAGATCGCCTGGCGGACCTTGAGGTTGCTGGTGTTCTTGTGGGACGGATCGAGGTTCGGGTAGATGCCGACGTTCAGGACGGGTGGCGACCAGGTGTGGTTGTCGGGCGACTTGTCCCGAGGTAGAACTGCTTGATGCCGGGGATGAACTGGCTCCCCCACTGGGCCTTGCCGCTGGCGAGGTCGAGGTTGGCAGGGGCCGTTGTCGAGGTAGGCCGGGTACTCGACCTTCTGGATGTACGGCTTGGCCCCTGCTGCCAGTAGTCGGGGTTCGCCTTGTACTGGATGTTGTTCGGGGTGCACGGGTCGACCTCGAACGGGCCGGTGCCGACGGGCTCTTGTCGACCCAGGTGTCGGGCTTGCTCGCGGCCTCGCCCTTGCCGAAGACGTGCTCGGGCACGATGGCGACCTGGTGGGCGAAGGCGTAGAAGCACGGCTGGGCCGCCTTCTCGAACTTCAGGGGTGACCCTGGTCGCCGGAGGCGGTGACCGACTGGAGTCCCGCCGTGGTCCACAGGGCGTACAGGTCGGTGGACCTGACGCGCTTCATGAGGTTGAAGGTGAAGGCGACGTCCTTCGCGGTGAACGCCCTCGCCGTCGTTCCACTTCACGCCGGAGCGGATGGTGAAGTCGATCTGCGTCCTGGCCGCGTTCCACTTGTAGCTCTTGGCGAGCATCGGGGTCTCGGCCTGGTCCTTTGAGGGCGTTGACGAAGATCAGGGGCTCGTAGACGAAGCCGATGGAGGTGTTGTAGACGGCCGGGTTGAACGGGTTGAAGTTGCAGGTCCAGGTCTGCCCCGCCGTGTTGGCGATGGTGACCGTGCCGCCCCTTCTTCTTCGGGCCGCTGTTCTCCGTGGCGTTGGTGCCGTCGTCGGAGCTTCCCTTTGTGCTTGGTCTCCGAGCAGGCCGTCGCTGCGAGGGTCAGCATGAGCGCGACGGCGAGGATGCGCGTGGGCCTCATTCCTGCCAGTCCCTTCGTGGGCCGGATCTACCGAGTCTTCTTCGGTCCTGGGCGCGCGGCCTCGACGGCCAGCGCCAGTGCCCTGAGCAGGGGGCGCGTCGTACGGTTGCGCGGCGGGTACGAGCTGGGGCGGATAGGGCACGGCGGCGTCGAGGGCGGCGCGCAGCGGGTCGTGCAGCGCGGGCCAGACGCGGACCATGCCGCCGCCGACGACGATCCGCTCGGGATCGACGGCGATGGTGAGGTTGACCAGGTGGAAGGCGAGTTCCCCGCGGAACTCCGGTGGGGGCGCCCGGCGCAGGGCCTATGCCACTGACGGCCGCCTCCAGCGGACGCGGTCGGTGCGGCCCACGTCGTCGGGCGCGCGCGCAGGTTGTAGCCGATCTCGCCGGAGCGCCGTGCCGGCCGGTGAGGACGGTGCCGTGGGCGACGACGGCGACGGCGAGTCCGGTGCCGAGGTTCACGTAGAGGCCCAGGGTCGCAGCCCCGCGAGGGCGCCGGACGCGTTCTCGTGACGCGGCCGCGGCCTTCACGTCGGTGGCGATGCGGACGTCGACCGGGGAACTGCGGGCGAGCGCACTCCAGCGGGAGCGCGTCCCAGCCGGGGATGTTCGGGGCGAGGGCCACGCCGTCGGGGCCGGGATGCGATGGTCGATCACCCCACGGCGTGCGGTTCGCAGCCGGCGAGGAGGGTGCGGGCGGACTTGAGGGTCCGCCCGAGGTCGGGGTCGGTCGACGGTCAGGTCGTGCAGGCGGGTGCCGTGGCGTGCGTCGGCGACGGTCAGGGCGGTCTTGGTGCCGCCGAAGTCGAGGGCCAGGACGACCGACGACCGGCGGCTGTGCGTCTGGAGCGGGGGACACAGGCGGCTCCTCGGCAAGTTATCGCACCAACGAGGCGCATGACGATGGCTGTACGCGGGCGGACGCCGCGCAGTAAAGTCCCTGTGTCCATAAGGAAGCTGACCGGACGCCGGTCAGCCGGTGAAGCCGGCGGTGATCTTCGTGAACTGCCAGGTGTCCTGGCTGATGCCGGAGCAGTTCTCGGCGACGCCGCCGCCCGCGCAGGGCCGGTCGCGTTGACCGGACCAGAAGGCGAGCCGGGCGAGGTGCTTGCTGTTGGCCCAGTCCTTGATCTGGGTCCAGATGGCGGGGCGTGGTGGTCTCCTGCTGGTCGCTGAGGCCGTTCATGCCGGAGATGCCCATGTGGGCGTAGGCGGTGGCGTCGTCCCAGCCGTAGACCGACTTGAGCTTGGTCTTCAGGCCCTCCGATGCGTTCACGGTGTTGCCGTACATGTCGGAGCCGCCGCCGAAGTCGAACGGCATGATGGTGAAGACGTCGATGTTGGCGTTGAGCGCCTTCGACTGCTCGATGAGGCGGTTGCCGTAGTAGGTCGGTCCTGTGGTGGACGTCGAAGGTGAGGATGGTGCGCAGGCCGGGGTTGTTGGCCTTGACGATCTTCAGGGCGTTCAGGATCCGGTCCTGACGGCCGTGTTCTCCGAACTCGTCGCTGTTCTCGATGTCGACGTCGATCGCCTTCAGGCCGTACGCGTCGATGACCTTTCTGGTAGATGCTCGCGAGGGCTTCGGGCGTGGAGCAGTTGGGGCCGAGCTTGCTGCCGCTCCAGCCGCCGATCGAGGGGGATGATGTCACCGCCCGCGGAACGGACGGCGTTGATGGCGGTCTGGTCCTGGCCGCCGGTGAGCGGGCGCTGGCCGTCCCAGGCCAGGGTTGCAGCCGCCGGAGGAGAGGATGAACGCCATCGTGAACCACTTGACGCCGGTGGCGTTCATGACGTGGTCGGGCTCGGCGGGTCGCAGCCGGTGTAGAGGTAGGCGCGCGGCCTGCTTGAAGCCGAGCTGCCGGAGCCGGCTTCCGTGGTGACGGAGACGGCGTTGGAGGCGGGCGAGCTGTTCCCGGCCGCGTCGTGCGCCTTGACCGTGAAGGAATAGGCGGTGGACGGGTGAGGGCCGGAGACGGTGGCGGAGGTCCCGCTCACCGCAGGAGCTTGTTGCTGCCGCCGCTGTACACGTCGTAGCCGGTGACGCCGACGTTGTCGCTCGCGGCGCCCCAGGACAAAGCGAGACGCCGCTCGACGTCCTGCCGGTGGAGGTGAGGCCGGTCGGGGCGGTCGGGGCCTGGGTGTCGCCGGGGTTGCGCCCGGGCCGTCGAGGCTGAGGTCGTCGGCGTAGTAGGTGCCCTGGGCGTACCAGCCCTGCGTAGACCGTGGCGCTGGTCTGGCCCGCGCCGGTGGTGAACTTCACCGTCAACTGGCTGTACGCGGACGGGGACTGGGTCCAGGTCGAGCGCCGCCGTCGACGCCGAGGTAGACGTAGCTGCCGCGCACCCAGCCGGAGAGGGGGTGTACGCGGTGTTCGGCTGGACGGCGAGGGTCTACGGCTGCGCTGGCGTTGTCGCTCGAGGTGGCGCTCCCGCGAGGGCCTGGACCCGCCGTGGACGGGACTGGAGACCACGGAGCCGAGGCTGCCCGGAGCACTTCCAGGCGCCCAGCGAGCCGGACCTGGAAGCCGGTCGGACAGGACGTTGGCCGCCTGGGCGGTGCCGGGCAGGGCGACGGCGCCGGCGAGGGCGAGCGCGGCGGCGCCGATGAGAGCGAGCAGACGTCTCGTGACGTCCGGTGCGACGTTGCGTTCGGTGTGGACACGCGAACTCCCTTTGCTCTAGGCTTTGGGAATTCCGGACGTGCGCGAACCGTGTCAGTTCCTGTGACTCTCGCGCTGGTATGCGACCAATGCGGCTGTCAAGGTGGTCGCGGGACCGTAGCGAACTGGCGCCCCGCCACGCCCCCGGTACGAGGGGTGGCGGGGCGCCGCGTCGGCCCGGGGAACCGGGGCCGGGCGGAGCCTACTTCTCGACCGCGTGGCCGCCGAACTGGCTGCGCAGCGCCGCGATCATCTTCATCTGCGGCGAGTCGTCCTGGCGGGACGAGAAGCGGGCGAAGAGCGACGCGGTGATCGCGGGGAGCGGGACGGAGTGGTCGATGGCGGCCCACCGTCCAGCGGCCCTCGCGCCCGAGTCCTGCGCGAAGCCGCGCAGCTGCTCCAGGTGCTCGTCGTCGTCCAGGGCGTTGACCGCGAGGTCGAGCAGCCAGGGAGCGACGGTGCCCTCCTGCCAGGAGCGGAAGACTCTGCGCACGTCCGTGACGGAGTCGGCGGCCTCCAGCAGCCTCCCAGCTCGGCGTAGGCCTCGCATCATGGCGTACCTGATGCCGTTGTGGACCATCTTGGAGAAGTGGCCGGCGCCGACCTTGCTCCGCGTGGACGTAGCCGTGGGTCGCCCGGGCTTGAGGCGTCGAAGACCGGCTTCACCTTCTGCGACGTTCTCGTCGGAGCTCGCCGACCATCAGGCGTAGCCGCTCTGCAGGCCCCACACACCGCCGGAGACGCCGGCGTCGACGAAGCCGATGCCCCTTGGCGGCGAGCTCCTCGGCGTGCTTCGTCGTCCGTCCAGCGGGAGCTGCCGCCGTCGACGACGATGCTCGCCCTCGGCGAGCAGGTCCTTCAGCTCGTCGACCGTCGACTGTCGCGGCGCCGGCCGGCACCATCACCCAGACCACGCGCGGGCCTTCGAGCTCGACGAGCCTCGCTCAGGGACGCGACGTCCGAGACCTCGCTGCGGTCTAACCGATGACGTCGTGGCCGGCGCGGCGGATGCGCTCGCGCATGTTGCCGCCCATCTTGCCGAGGCCGATGAGTCCAAGCTGCATGTCAGTTCACTCTACCTCGTGGATCTCGCGTGGATCACTTCGTGGATCACTTCGTGGATCTGGGGAACGTCAGGTGGCACGGCCGCGCAGCGCGCGGTACGTGGCGACGAGTGCCTTGGTCGACTCGTCCAGGCCCGGGACGTCGGCGCCTTCGGTGAGGGCGGGTTCGACGCGCTTGGCGAGGACCTTGCCGAGCCTCGACGCCCCACTGGTCGAAGCGAGTCGATGTTCCAGACCGCGCCCTGGACGAACACCTTGTGCTCGTAGAGGGCGATGAGCTGGCCGAGGACCGACGGGGCCGTCCCTTCGCCAGGATCGTCGTCGTCGGGGTGGTTGCCCTTGAACGTCTTGTGCGGCACCAGCTCCCTCGGCGACGCCCTCGGCGCGCACCCGTCCGGCGTCTTGCCGAAGGCGAGCGCCTGGGCCCTGCGCGAAGAAGTTGGCCATCAGCAGGTCGTGCTGGGCGACGAGCCCAGCCGCAGATCGTCGACCGGGCTTCGGCGAAGCCGATGAAGTCCGCCGGGATCAACTTCTGTGCCCTGGTGGATGAGCTGGTAGTAGGCGTGCTGGCCGTTGCGTGCCGGGCGTGCCCCACACCACGGGGCCGGTCTGCCAGCCGACGCTCCTCGCCGTTGCGGTCCACGTACTTGCCGTTGGACTCATGTCGAGCTGCTGCGAGGTACGCGGTGAACTTCGACAAGTAGTGGCTGTACGGCAGCACCGGCGTGCGACTGGGCGCCGTGGAAGTTGCCGTACCAGATGCCCAGCAGGCCCGATCAGGAGCGGCGCGTTGGACTCTCGGCGGGCGCGGTGCGGAAGTGCTCGTCGACGCGGTGGAAGCCGTCGAGCATCTCGCGGAACGCCGCGGGACCGATGGCGATCATCAGGGAGAGGCCGATGGCGGAGTCGATACGAGTAGCGTCCGCCGACCCAGTCCCAGAACTCGAACATGTTGGCCGTGTCGATGCCGAAGTCCGACACCTTCTCGGCGTTCGTCGACAGGGCCACGAAGTGCTTGGCGACGGCTTTGACTGGTCGCCCTCAGCCCGGTGAGGAGCCAGTACTGCGCGCGGAAGTCGCGTTCGTGATGGTCTCGATGGTGGTGAAGGTCTTGGAGGCGATGACGAACAGCGTCTCGGCGGGGTCCAGGTCCCGTACGGCCTCGTGGAGGTCGGCCCCGTCCACGTTCGACACGAAGCGGACCGTGAGATCGCGGTGCGGTGAAGGAACGCAGCACTCGTAGGCCATCGCCGGGGACCGAGGTCGGAGCCGCCGATGCCGATGTTGACGACGTTCTGATGCGCTTGCCGGTGTGACCGGTCCACTCGCCCGAGCGCACCCTTGTCCGCTGAAGGCCGCCATCTGGTCGAGCACGGCGTGCACACCCGGCACCACGTTCTCGCCGTCGACCTCGATCACGGCGTCGCGCGGGGCGCGCAGCGCCGTGTGCAGCACGGCGCGGCCCTCGGTGGTGTTGATCTTGTCGCCGCGGAACATGGCGTCGCGCAGACCGAAGACGTCGGTCGCGGCGGCCAGCTCGCGCAGCAGCGCGAGCGTCTCGTCGGTGACCAGGTGCTTGGAGTAGTCGAGGTAAAGGTCGCCGACCTGCAGCGCATAGCGCCGGAGCCGCGCGCGCCGGATCGGCCGCGAACAGCTCGCGCAGGTGCGCGCCGCTGAACTTCGCGCGGTGGTCCTCCAGGGCGGTCCACTGCGGGGCGGCGCGTCATCAGAGGTGTCTCAGCGCAGTGTTGAACAGACTCCTTGGAGTCGACGGGCCCGGCCTGCAGCGCGACGGCGCACGATCTCGTCGGCGTCGAGGCGGCGGGAGCTCTTCGGCGATCAGCTCGGCGGTCGAGCGACCTTCAGCGAGGGTGCGCTCGGGCCGGCCGTGGGCAGCGACAGGGCGGCGAGCGGGCCGTCGGGGGCGGCCGATGCGGATCTCGCCGTTCGGCGTGCCCAGGCGGATCCGCGTGCACGACGCCCGTCGGTGGTGACGCTCGACCGACGCCGAGGCAGCGGGGGCGCGAGCCAGCGCGCGAGCAGTTCGGCGCCGTCTCGGCCTGGACTCGACGGCCGCGGGAGACGATGTCTGGTGCGGGCCTGGTCGAGGGCAGGCGGCCAGCATGGTAGCGCCACGGGGTGAGCCGGGTCCAGGCCAGGTCGGTGTCGCCCGGGCGTGTAGGACGCGGCGCGCGCCGGTCGAGCTGCGTCCAGGGCGTCCTCGTCGGCGCGTACAGTGTCGGTGATCCGGCGCTGGCGGCGAGCGGCGCCCAGCGGGTCCTTGGCAGGGCTCGGTCCGGGGCGTCGACCGGCCACCAGACCACGACCGGGGGCGTCCGGCAGCAGCAGCGGCAGCACGACCGAGTGGGCGTGCCGACGCACCTCGCCGTACAGACGCAGGATCACGGTCTCGCCGGTGCCCGCGTCGGACGCCGACCCGCACCTCGGCGTCGAGCCGCTGCCCTGCTGGTCGCGCGGCGAGCGGGCGACGCGCTTGATCACGACGAGGCGTGCGCGACGTGCTCGCGGGACGCCTCGCTGGCGGCCTTGAGTCGCGTCGTACGCGTTCTCCTCGTCGGTGACGATGACCATCGTCAGCACCATGCCCGACGGCGGCGTGCCCGATGGCGCGGCGCCCTTGCACGAGCGCCTTGTTGATCCTGCTTGCCGTGGTGTCGGTGAGGTCGATCTTCATGGCCTGCGCCAGCTCCGTCCGTCTCGTGCGAGCATCTCGTCCGCCTCGGCGGCCCCAGCGCGCCTGACGCGTACCGCGGGCTTGCCCGTGCGCGTCCCAGTGCGCCCTCGATGGGGTCGAGGATCCGCCAGGACAGCTCGACCTCCTCCGTGCGCGGGAAGAGGTTCGCGTCGCCGAGAAGCGACGTCCAGGATGAGCCGTTCGTACGCCTCGGGGCTGGACTCGGTGAACGACTCGCCGTACGCGAAGTCCATCGGACACGTCCCGGATCTCCATCGACGTGCCCGGGACCTTCGGACCCGAAGCGTACGGTCATGCCCTCGTCCGGCTGGACGCGGATGACGATCGCGTTCTGGCCGAGTTCCTCGGTGGCGGTGGAGTCGAACGGGAGTGCGGCGCGCGCGCTGGAAGACGACCGCGATCTCGGTGACGCGACGGCCCAGGCGCTTGCCGGTGCGCAGGTAGAACGGGACGCCCGCCCAGCGGCGGTTGTCCACCCTCCAGCTTCACGGCGGCGTAGGTGTCGGTCTTCGACTCCAGGTCGATGCCGTCTTCCTGGAGGTAGCCCTGACCTTCTCGCCGCCCTGCCAGCCCGCCGCGTACTGCGCGCGCGGACCGTGGACTTCTCCAGGTCGGCGGGGACCGGACGGACTTGAGCGACCTTGAGCGTCACCAGCGACTCGGCGTCGAACGAGGCCGGTTCCTCCATGGCGGTCAGCGCCATCAGCTGGAGGAGGTGGTTCTGGATGACGTCGCGGGCGGCGCCGATGCCGTCGTAGTAGCCGGCGCGGCTGCCGATGCCGATATCCTCGGCCATCGTGATCTGCACGTGGTCGACGTACGACCGGTTCCAGATCGGCTCGTACATCTGGTTGGCGAAGCGGAGCGCCAGGATGTTCTGGACGGTCTCCCTTGCCGAGGTAGTGGTCGATGCGGAAAGACCTGCTCCCAGGGCGCGAAGACGTCGTGCACGATCGCGTTGAGCCCTGCGGCCGACTCGATGTCGTGCCGAACGGCTCCTCGATGACGGCGCGCGCCACGAGCCCTGCGGTGCGTCCGCGAGGCCGTGCTTCTTGAGCTGCCGCACGACCTTCGGGAAGAACTGGCGGGACCGAGGGTAGAAAGCGTAGTGTGCCGCTGCGTGCGCGCGCTTCTCGTCCAGCTCATCGACGGCCGCGCGCAGCTGCTCGGAACGCGGTGTCGTCGTCGAAGTCGCCCTGGGGATGAAGCGCATGCCTCGGCGAGCTGCGCCCAGACCTCCTCGCGGAAGGGCGTGCGGGCGTGCTCCTTGACCGAGTCGTGGACGACCTGGGCGAAGTCCTGGTCCGCCCACTCGCGGCGGGCAACCCAGAGCGAAAAGCCCGGCGGCAGCAGGCCGGTTGGCGAGGTCATCAGACGGCCGGCATCAGCTTCTGCGGGACAGAGTCGCCCGTGACGCCGAAGATGACGAGCCCGGAGGGGCCCGCGACGCGCGGCAGGCGGCGGTCGCGCGGGGTCCCTCAGCGGGTTCTGCCAAGCGGTGACGCTCACTTTGACTCAGCCTCCCTGGAGGCGGTTCACGACGGTGCTGAGCAGGTCGGTCCAGGCGACTCGAACTTGGCGACGGCCTCGTCCTCGAGCTGCTGGACGACCTCGTCGTAGGAGATGCCGAGCTCTCGACGGCGGCGATCTCGGGCGCGCGAGGCGTCGTAGGTGCCGCTGACCGAGTCGCCGTGGATGTCGCCGTGGTCGGCGGTGGCCTGCAGGGTGCCTTCCGGCATGGTGTTCACGGTGCCGGGGCGACGAGCTCGTCGACGTACAGGGTGTCCTTGTACGCGGGGTCCTGACGCCGGTGGAGGGCCCACAGCGGGCGCTGCTTGTTGGCGCGGCGGCCTCCCAGGGTCGCGGCCCGCTCGGTGGCGAAGACCTGCTCTCGTAGGCCTCGTAGGCGAGCCGGGCGTTGGCGAGCGCAGCCTTGCCGCTCGCGGGCGACGCCTCGTCCGTGCCGATCTCGCCGAGGCGCTTGTCGATCTCGGCGTCGACGCGCGACACGAAGAAGGACGCGACGGAGTGGATCGTGGCGAGGTCGATGCCGCGCTCCGTGCGCCTTCTCCAGGCCCGCGCAGGTAGGCGTCCATGACGGCGCTTGTAGCGCGTCGAGCGAGAAGATCAGCGTGACGTTGACGCGAGATGCCGAGGCCGATGACCTCGGTGATGGCCGGGAGGCCCGCGAGGGTCGCCGGGATCTTGATCATGAGCGTTGGGCCGGTCGACGAGCCAGGCCAGCTGCTTGGCCTCGGCGATCGTGGCCTGCGGTCTGTGGGCGAGGCGCGGGTCGACCTCGATGGAGACGCGGCCGTCGCGGCCCCTGCGTCGCGTCGTACACGGGGCGCAGGACGTCGGCGGCGGCGCGCACGTCCTGCGTCGTCATCATGCGGACGGCCTCGTCGACGGTGACCTTGCGGGACGGCCAGGTCGGCGAGCTGCTGCTCGTAGCCCCGCCGGAGCCGATGGCGGCCTGGAAGATCGAGGGTTCGTGGTGACACCCACGACGTGGCTCTTCTCGACGATCTCGGCGAGGTTGCCGGACCCGATGCGCGTGCGGGACAGGTCGTCCAGCCAGATGGAGACGCCTTCGTCGGAGAGGGCCTTGAGGGGGCGACGAGGTGCTGGCGTTGCTCATGGTGCATCTTCATCTTCTTTCGTGTCGTACGTGACGCGTGCTGACTGCGGAGGGATTGCAGCGGGCGGCGGCCACGGGACTCCCGGGCCTTGGCGGCGACGTTCTCGGCGGTGAAGCCGAACTCGCTGGAAGAGGACGTTCGCGTCGGCGGAGGCGCCGAAGTGCTCCAGGGAGACGATGCGGCCGGCGTCGCCGACGTAGCGTGTACCAGGTGAGGCCGATGCCCGGCCTCGACGGCGACGCGGGCCTTGACGGCCGGCGGCAGGACGGAGTCCTGTAGCCCCTGGTCCTGCTCCCTCGAACCACTCGACGGACGGCATCGACACGACGCGGGTCGCGATGCCCTCGGCCTCCAGGGGTCGCGCGGGGCGGCGACGGCGAGCTGCACCTCGGAGCCGGTGGCGATCAGGACGAGCGTCCGGGCGTCTGCTTCGACGCCTCGACGAGGACGTAACCGCCCTTGGCGGCGAGCTCGTTGGCCTCGTACGTCGGCACGCCCTGGCGGGTCAGCGCCAGGCCGTGCGGGGGCGCGGCTTGACCGTAGTCCTGCGGCGCAGGATCTCGCGCCAGGCGACGGCCGTCTCGTTGGCGTCGGCCGGGACGGACGACGTTCAGGCCGGGGATGGCGCGCAGCGAGGCGAGGTGCTCGACGGGCTGGTGGGTCGGGCCGTCCTCGCCCAGACCGACGGAGTCGTGGGTCCAGACGTACGTCACCGGGAGCTGCATGAGGGCCGACATGCGGACGGCGTTGCGCATGTAGTCGGAGAACACGAGGAACGTGCCGCCGTAGATGCGGGTGTTGCCGTGCAGCGCGATGCCGTTCATCTCGGCGGCCATCGAGAACTCGCGGATGCCGAAGTGGACGGCGCGGCCGTAGGTCGGCCTGGCAGCGGGCTGCCCTTCGGCAGGAACGAGGAGTTCTTGTCGATGGTGGTGCTGTTCGAGCCCGGCGAGGTCGGCGGAGCCGCCCCACAGCTCGGCAGGATCACGGCGCCGAGGGCCTGGAGGACCTTGCCGGACGCGGCGCGGGTGGCGACGCTTGTGCCGGTCTCGAAGGCGGGCAGCGCTCGCTCCCAGCCGGCCGGGAGGCGGCCGGCGTACGATCCGGTCGAGCAGCTCGGCAGCGCGCTTCGTTGTCGGTGCGCCAGGCGCCGAGCGTGCTTGTCCCACCCGGCCTCGTGCGCCTGGGCGCCGCGGTCGAGGGCCTTGCGGGTGTGGCTGATGACGTCGTCCCCGACGATCGAAGGACTGCTCGGGGTCGAAGCCGAGCGACGCGCTTGGTGGCGGCGATCTCGTCGGCGCCGAGCGCCGAGCCGTGCGACGCCCGGTGTTCTGGGCGGTCGGCGCGGGCCAGGCGATGATCGTGCGCATCGCGATGATGGACGGGCGCCCGGTCTCGGCTTCTTGGCGGCGGCGATGGCGCTGTACAGGGCCTCCGTGCGTCGACGTTGCCGTCGGCCTGCGGCTCGATGCGCGCTGCACGTGCCAGCCGTACGCCTCGTAGCGCTCCGAGGACGTCCCTCGGAGAAGCGCGGTCGCGGTGTCGCCCTCGATGGAGATGTGGCTGTCGTCGCAGAGCGAGGACGAGGTTGCCGAGCTTCTGGTGCCCGGCGATCGAGGAGCTGGCCTCGGCGGAGACGCCCTCCTGCAGGTCGCCGTCGGAGACGATCGCGTACACGATAGTGGTCGAACGGGGAGGCGTCTCCCGGGGCCTCCGGGTCGAACAGGCCGCGCTCGTAGCGGGCGGCCATCGCCATGCCCACGGCGTTGGCGACGCCCGGCCCGAGCGGGCCCGTGGTGGTCCCGACGCCGGCGGTGTGGCTGTACCCGTGGCCCGGGGTCTTGAGCCCTGCGTGCGGAACGCCTTCAGGTCGTCCAGCTCCAGGCTCGTAGCCGAGCCAGGAAGAGCTGGGTGTAGAGGGTGAGGGACTGAGTGGCCGGGCGACAGGACGAAAGCGGTCGCGGCCGATCCCAGTCGGCGTCGGCCGGGTCGTGCGCATGACCTTCTGGAAGAGGGTGACGCGGCCGGGGGCCAGGCTCACTGCGGTGCCGGGTGGCCGCTGCCGACCTTCTGCACGGCGTCGGCGGCCAGCAGCGCGGGCGGTGTCGACGGCACGCTGGTCGAGGTCGGTCCACTCGAAGGGACCCTCGAAGGGGTCGAGGCCGTTCGGTGTCTGCGTGCTCATCTGTCTGACTTCCTTCGCATCCGTTGTCCTGCCGATGCCCAAAGGCATCGCCTCCCGCAGGGGACCAAAGCCCTGGTCGAACTACTCTACGAACTTAAAGGTCATACTTCTTTGGAGAGGTAGGTGCGCCCGTGCCAGCGTTCGGTGAAAAATGAGACACCTACAGGAGTTGAAGCCAAGGAAAGTCGATGACGGAGCAGGACCCCGCGCAGACGAGCGCACATCTGGGAGCGACCCTCGCGGATCGAGCGCACATCCGCACGTGATCCCTTCGACCCGAGCGCGAGCGTCTCCGGGTGGGATGCAGGTCGGACCGATGGGGGACCGACGGTCCGTGGGCGGGCGGCGTGGGCCTCTCGCGCCGGGTGCACCGCATCGACTTCCACGTCCTGCTCTTCTTCCGCGAGGGCCCGGTCCACCACATGATCGACTTCGCGGAGTACGAGGTCGGGGCCGGGGACGTGCTGTGGATCCGCGCCAGGTGCACGGCTTCTCGACGGCGGAGCAGTACGTGGGCACGGCGCTGACCATGCGAAGCCCGGCTTCCCTGCCGCGCGCCATCGTCGAGGCGCGACCGGCCCTGTACCGCTACGACCGGCCGCCACTGCTCCACCCGGCCCGGGACCAACTCGCCGCGCTGGAGAGCCTCGTTGGGAGCAGCTGCAGCGCGAGTACCTGACACCTCGACGCTGCCGCTGAGCCTGCACACGTCCGTCCTGCGGCACTCCCTGACGGCGTTCATGCTGCGGGTGGCGCACGTGTCGGCGCAGGCGGCGGCCGACGAGTGCAGGCCGCAGCCCGACACGACGTTCAGCCGGTTCCGCACGGCGGTCGAGCAGGGCTTCACGACGAACCACAGCGTGAGCGCGTACGCCGACGAGCTCGGCTACTCCGCCGCACGCTGGTCCGCGCCGTGCGCGCGGCGACCGGCCAGACCCCGAAGGCGTTCATCGACCGGCGGGTGGTCCTGAGGCCAAGCGGCTGCTCGCGCACACGGAGCTGCCGGTGGGCCGGATCGGGGTCGCGGTCGGCTTCGGCGACTCGGCGAACTTCTCCAAGTACTTCCTCCAGCACACGGGCGTGACACCGGCGGCGTTCCGCCGAGCAGGTCTGAGCGCACCCCTGCGCCTTTACGTAAAGAGTTCCGGAAAGGGACGGTAAACGTAAAGGGAGTTGCGCGGGCGCCCGGCCCGGCGATCGGTCACGCTGCAGGAGCACGACGGTCGACCCTGCCCCCGTCTCCCGCCGTGCTCCCGGTTCGCGGCCGTCGGCCCGGGCGCCACCGCGGGCGCGGCCACTGGGTAGGGTCGGCGCCATGCCCCACCCGACCACCCCCGCCACCTGCGCCTGCGGTCTGCCGCGGGCCTACGAGGGCTGCTGCGGCCGCTACCACTCCGGTGGCGCTGCCGCCCCCCACCGCCGAGGCCCTGATGCGCTCCCGGTACTGCGCCTTCACCCGGCGCGACGCCGGGTACCTGCTGCGCACCTGGCACCCGGACACCCGGCCGCCCGGCATCGACTTCGATCCGGCGCTGAGCTGGACCGGTCTGGAGATCCAGGAGACGACCGAGGGCTCGGCCTTCCACCAGAAGGGCACGGTCACGTTCCGCGCCCGCTACCGGGACGGCGGCCGGGCGGGCGGCGCTGCACGAGCGGAGCCGGTTCGGTGCGGGTGGCGGGTGCCTGGGTGTACGTCGACGGCGACTTCATCGAGTAGGCCCCACTCCACGGCCGACACCCGGGCGCCGCAAGGGGGGTTCGGCCCAGGGGCGCGAGGATGTCCAGCTCTGAGCGCGCCCACCGCGATCTCGCGCGTGAGCGCCTCCCGCGCGCTCCGCGTTCCCCCTCCCGCACCGCCTCCCGCGACCTGGACGTGCAGGGTGACCGCCGCCGGGTCCGGGTCCTCGAACATCACCTGGTGGTGGGTGCGGCTCGACAGCACCTCGGCCACCAGGTCGCCGAGAGGTGGGCGAACATCTCGTTGCCCGACGCGTTCAGCACGACGCGGTGGGAACTCGATGTCGTGGACGAGGTACGCCTCTAGCTGAGTGGCCGCGCGACGTGGCGACCATGCCGAGCGCGCACTCGGTGAGTTCCGCGCACTGCCCGGCCGCGTGCGCGCGCGCGGCGAGGCCCGCGGCGACCGGCTCGACCGCCGACCGCAGGACCGTGAGCGAGCGCAGCTGGCGCGGCCGGTCGGACCCGGCGAGACGCCACCGGATGACCCGCGGGTCGTAGACGTTCCACTCCTCGGCGGGCCGTACGGTCACGCCGACGCGGCGCCGCGACACCACCAGGTTCATGGACTCTGGACGCGCACCGCCTCGCGCATCACCGAGCGCGACACCTCGTAGTGCTGAGCGAGCTCGTCCGTGCGCAGGACACTGCCCGCGGGTACTCACCCGCGGTGATGGCGGGACCGAGGCTGTCCAATACGCGGGCGTGCAGTCCCCGGTCCTGTGTGGTCATGAGCTCACCCTACGGGGAGGCGGGGGAGCGCACCGGGCGAGGACCAGCAGGAATAAAAAGTCTGACTTGTATGTCACAGGGGTCTTGAATTAGTCAGACCTTTTGGGTTTCAGTGACGTGACACAGCGATGTCGATGAAGACAGCGAGGCAGTACGCGATGAGCACCCCCCACGTCGTCGTGGTCATGGGCGTTGCAGGCACCGGCAAGACGACGATCGGTCCCCCTGCTCGCCGACCGGCTGGGCGTTCCCTACGCCGAGGGCGACGACTTCCACCCCGAGGCCAACATCGAGAAGATGTCGGCCGGCACCCCGCTCACGGACGAGGACCGCTGGCCCTGGCTGGACGCCATCGGCCGCTGGGCCCACGGCACGTGCCGGACTCGGCGGTGTGGTCAGCAGCTCCGCCCTCAAGCGCAGCTACCGCGACCGGCTCGCGCCGCCGCCCCCGGTGTCGTCTTCGTGCACCTGACGGGTGACCGCGCGCTCATCGAGGACCGCATGTCCCATCGGCAGGGGCCATTACTTCATGCCCACCGCGCTGCTCGACTCCCAGTTCGCCACGCTCCAGCCGCTCGCGGTGCGGACGAGTGCGGGCGTCGACGTCGACGTGGCGGGTTCGCCGGAGATCACGGACCGGGCCGTCACGGCCCTGACCGCGCTCTCGACTCCGCCGGTTCCGCCCACCCGTAGTCGCACCACCCCTCGTCCCCCTCCCCTCCCCCTCCACGTACAAGGGAAAGACCGTGACCAGTCTCAGCGTCGAGATGCTGGCAGCGGACACCGTCGAGCCGATACCTCCGCGGGCCACGCCGCTTGATTGTTACTTGTAGACAAGTTGTTATTGTTCTAGCCATCACGAAGTTCGCCCATCGCCTTCCTGGCGCCCACCATCGGCTCGTTTCGCGCTCCGGCGTGCCGCCGGGGCGCCTCGAGGATCACCAGCTTCTCCGCGGGCCTCGGCTCCACGGGTCGCCGGTGTGGGCGTCCTGATCGCGCTGGGCGCGATCCTCGGCAAGCTGCTCGCCGACTCCGGCGGCGCCGACCAGATCGTCGACACGACCCTCGCCAGGGCGGGAAGTCCGGCGGCAGGGACGACGCCCTGGGCGATGGTCCTGGATCGCCTCGATCATCGGACTGCCGCTGTTCTTCGAGGTGGCCGTGGCATCGTGCCGCTGATCCCGGTCGTCCTGATGGTCGCCAAGCGCGGCAACCACCGCCGATGCGCATCGGCATCCCGGCGCTTCGCCGGCATTCGTCCGTCAGCGCACGGCCCGATCCCGCCGCACCCGGCCCGCTCGTCGCGATCGACGCGGCCGCGGCCAACCTCGGCATCACGCTCGCGCTCGGCGCGTCCTGGTCGCCATCCCGACGGTGATCATCGCCGGTCCGGTGTTCTCGAAGTTACGCCGCCAAGTGGGTGGACGTCCCGGCCCCCGAGAAGATGATCCCGGCGCGCGCCCCACGAGCTGAGAAGCGCCCGAGCTGGCGCCCGTCGCGACCATCATGCTCCCGGTCGTGATGATGCTGTCCAAGGCCCCGTCGACATCATCGTGACAACCTCGAGCACACCGTCCAGCGCCTTCACGTGATCGGCTCGCCGCTGATCGCGCGCTCGCCGCCGTCATCGTGGGCAATGTTCACCCTCGGCGGCGCGCGGCCGGCTTCACCAAGGGGCAAGCTGCAGGCCACCACTGAGCGGTCGCTCGGCCCCGATCGCGGGCGTGCCTCATCGTCGGCGCGGGCGGCGGCTTCAAGCAGACCCTCATCGACTCCGGCGTCGGCCAGATGGTCCTGGACATCTCCAAGGACTGGTCGATCCCGACGCTGCTGCTCGCCTGGCTGATCGCGGTCGTGATCCGGCTGGCCACGGTTCGGCGACGGTCGCCACCGTCTCGGCCGCCGGTCTGGTCAGTGCCCTCGCGGCCGGCATGACCGACACGCACACGGCGCTCCTGGTCCTCGCGATCGGTGCGGGCCTCGCTGTTCTTCAGCCATGAACGACGCCGGCTTCTGGCTGGTCAAGGAGTACTTCGGACTCAGCTGGCAGACGGTGAAGACCTGGTCGGTCATGGAGACGCTCATCTCCGCGGGTCGCGGAGCCGTCGTCCTGCTGTTGTCCGTGATCATCTAGAACCGCGTCCCCATCCGGCGGACCACGAGGAGGAGCACGCCGATGAGCCACCCCGTTCGACATCGGCGGCCGCACCGCCCGTGACCGGATCGAGCCAGGATCGGGTTCGCTCCTGGCCCGCGGCCTCCTGGAGGCCGGCTGCACGGTCGCGCTCAACAACGGCCGGGACACCGGCCGCCTGGAGGGAGTGCCGCCTGGGAGCCGGGCGGCGCCCTGGCACCGTGCAATACCGGCGGCGCGTTCGACGTCACCGACGGCCTCCGTGGCCGGGATCGCGGACGTCGAGGAACGGGTGAAGGGCGCACGAAACGCGAAAGCGTTTCACGATAAATGCGAAAACGGTTAAACACCCAAATTCCAATCGAACGAAGCATACC
>NZ_JASERH010000075.1:0-6406 GCF_030766975.1 Streptomyces sp. KL116D
ACCGGATCTTCGACGCCCTCCCGGAGGACAGCGGCCAGCTCGGCCGCGCACACGGCGGTCGGATGCTCGGCGCGCTGATGCCCTTCTGGTACATCGGCTCGGTCGTCCTCACCGCCCTGTGGGCCGCGGCCGCCTGGGACGAGCCCGGGACCGGGCTGGTCGTCACCGGCGGCGCCCTGCTGATCGTCAGCGTGATCATGTCGGTCCTGCTGCTCGTCCCGATCAACAACCGGGGCAAGACGTGGACCCCGGAGAACCGGCCCGCCGACTGGAAGCAGCAGACGAAGCGCTGGGAGCGCTGGCACTACCTGCGCGTCGCGGTCATCGTCGCCGCCTTCGCCGCGCTCGTCGCCGCCCTCGCCTGAGCCTTCGGGCGACCCGATCGGATTCCGCACGTCCGCAGCAGACCCTCAAGGAGAAGAACAATGACGCTGAAGAAGATCAACACCGTGCTGGCCGCCGCCTTCATCCTCTTCATCCTCTGGTTCGGGACGGAGTTCATCCTGATCCCCGAGACCACGGCGCCGACCTTCGGCCTGCCGAGCTATCCGTCCGGTGACGGCGGCGGCTTCCTGGTCATCAAGGGAATCCGTGACGTCGTGCTGGCCCTGGTCCTGGGCGTCCTGCTCCTGACGGGCCACCGCAGGGCGCTGGGCTGGGCGCTGCTGGTGGAGGCCTTCGCCGCCTACGGCGACATGACCACCGTGCTGGCCCACCACGGCTCCGTGGCCACCGCGCTCGGCGTGCACGCCCTCACCGCGACCGCGATGGTGGCCACCGGCCTGCTGTTCCTGCGCGAGACCCGCAAGGTCGCGACCGCGCCGGACGCGCTCGCCCCGCAGCCCGCCTGACGCGTCGCGGAGGCGGCGCCCGCGTGGCGGCCCGGCCCGGCCCGGGATAGGCAGGAAGCGCCAGGTCATGACCGATCACCACCGGAGGTGGTTCCTGTGCCCCGAGCACAGATCAAGGACGAGAAGACGTACCAGGCGCTGCGCCGCGAGGGCGCGAGCAAGGAGAAGGCCGCCCGCGTCGCCAACGACGCGGCCCGCTCCTCCCGCTCCGCGACCGGCCGCAAGGGCGGCAAGGCGGGCGCGTACGAGGACCGCACGAAGGAGGACCTGTACCGCGAGGCGAAGAAGATCGGCATCGACGGGCGCTCGCAGATGAACAAGGGCGAGCTGATCAAGGCGCTGCGCGAGCACTAGGGCGCCGCGCACCCCCAGGGCCCCGGACGGCGGTGACGTCCGGGGCCCTGCCGTGCGTGAAGCAGCTTGGCCGGTAAGGGAGTTGGTACGGACGAATCCCTTGACGTCACTTCCGGGCGCCCCTTAAATCAACTTCTGAAGTTAGCGCCCCACGCGCACCGCTTCTGTCTTCACTTTCTGTCCGCACCTCTGTCCGCACCATCGTCTTCACCTCTGTCTTCACTTTCCGGCGTGTCCGAGACAGGCACGATCCCCCTACCCGAAGTGACGTGATGCTCCATGCGCAAGTCCCTCCGCCGCAGGCTCCCACTGGGCGCGGCCGCGCTCCTGTGTGTCGGCGCGGCGCTCGTCCCCACCGCGAACGCCGCGGACGTCGGCTCCGACGCCTCGGCCGCCGCCGTCACCTTCTCCGACGACTTCGACGGGGCCGCCGGCTCGGCGGTCGACGGGTCGAAGTGGCAGATCGAGACCGGCGACAACGTCAACAACCACGAGCGGCAGTACTACACGTCCGGCTCGAACAACGCCGCGCTCGACGGCCAGGGCCACCTGGTCATCACCGCGCGCAAGGAGAACCCCGGCAACTACCAGTGCTGGTACGGCACGTGCGAGTACACGTCGGCCCGGCTGAACACCTCGGGCAAGTTCACGACGACGCACGGCCGCGTCGAGGCACGGATGAAGGTGCCGCGCGGTCAGGGCATGTGGCCGGCGTTCTGGATGCTCGGCGACGACATCGGCTCGGTCGGCTGGCCGAACTCGGGCGAGATCGACGTGATGGAGAACGTGGGCTTCGAGCCGTCCACGGTGCACGGCACGATCCACGGGCCCGGCTACTCCGGTTCGGCCGGCATCGGCGCGGGCTACTCGCTGCCCGGCGGGCAGGCGTTCGCCGACGACTTCCACACGTTCGCCGTGGACTGGTCGCCGAACTCCATCAAGTGGTCGGTGGACGGCACGGTCTACCAGACCCGTACGCCCGCCGACGTCGGCGGCAACCAGTGGGTCTTCGAGAAGCCGTTCTTCCTGATACTGAACCTGGCCGTGGGCGGGTACTGGCCGGGCGACCCGGACGGCAGCACGCAGTTCCCGCAGCAGCTGGTCGTCGACTACGTGCGGGTCAGCAACTAGCGGGCGGTCACAGGTCCAGGACGAGGCCGGTGGTCGCGACGGCCACCGGCCCGTCGTACGTCTCGCCGCCCGCCTTGCGGGCGGCGCCCTCGTCGGTGCCGGGCCACAGATGGGTGAGCAGCAGCCGCCCCGCCCCCGCCTGCGTCGCGTACCGCCCGGCGCCGTGCGCGGTCAGCAGGTACGGGGCGTCGCCCGGATCCGGCACCCGGTGCAGGTAGGTGGCCTCGGACAGGAACAGGTCGGCGCCGTCGGCGAGCCGGACGATGTCGGGGCTCGGGCCCGTGTCACCGGTGTACGCGAGGACGGTGCCGCCCGCGGTCAGCCGCAGACCGGCGTTCGGCACGAAGTGCGGCAGCAGCCAGGTCTCGACGGCGAAGGGCCCGATCCGCAGCCGGTCCCCCGGCCGGAATCCGTGCAGCGTGTACGCGGCGGCCAGCATGGCCGGCTTGTCCAGGGCGAGCACGGCGTCGAGGGCGCCGTGCGGGGCGTACAGGGGCAGCGCGGGCGGCGGGCTGTCGCTCAGTCCGCGGGCGCGCAGCAGCGGATTGAGATCGGCGCAGTGGTCGGGGTGTCCGTGGCTGGCCAGAACCGCGTCCACCCCGTCCGGCGTCCCGTGGTCCAGGAGGCACGGGAACGTCGCGTAGCCGGGGTCGATCAGGAGCCGGAAGCCGTCGTGCTCGACGAGGTAGCCGCTGCACGCCTGCCCGGCGGTGGGCCAGGCGCCGCAGCCGCCGAGAACCGTGAGTCGCATACCCGGACCCTACTCAATCGCCCCTGTGGGAGGGCGGGTTGAGCGGAGCCCGGGGCGCGGCGGTCAGGCCTGGACGCGGCACTCCGGGTGGCCCCAGCCGTCGGGGTTCTTGGCGATGTCCTCACCCGCGGCGTACGAGCGGCCGCAGCGGCAGCGGCCGGGGAACTTCGCCTTCAGGGTGCGCGAGGAGGATCCGGAGCCCGAGGCGGAGGCGGACTTCTTCTTGGCCGCGGCCTTGGGGCGGCCGCCCGACGCCGCGGACGGCGACGACGGCGGCGGCTCAGGGGAGCCGAGTGCGCTGCCGGCGTCCTGCTGGGCGACGGCGGCCTGGCTGGCGGCGCGGTCCGCGAAGTCGTTCAGCGGGTCGCCGTCGACCTGGTGGGCGGGGACGTACTTGAACTCGACCGTGCGGCCTTCGAGGAGCGCGTCGATCCGGGCGACGAGTTCCTGGTTGGCGACGGGCTTGCCGGCCGCGGTCTTCCAGCCCTTGCGCTTCCAGCCGGGCAGCCAGGTGGTGACCGCCTTCATCGCGTACTGGGAGTCCATCCGGACCTCCAGCGGGACGTCCGGGCCGACGGTGCTCAACAGCCGCTCGAGGGCGGTGAGTTCGGCGACGTTGTTCGTCGCGGTACCGAGCGCCCCGGCCTCCCACTGGACGGGCTTCTCGTCACTGTCGGCGACGACCCAGGCCCAGCCGGCGGGTCCGGGGTTTCCCTTCGAGGCGCCGTCACACGCGGCGATCACACGTTCTGCCATGCCCCGATCATGCCAGGCCGCGGACCCGGCCGAAGACCGCTGACGTGTCCACGCCCACCCCCGGAAGCCGCCACCGCTCCCCCGTCGTCACGCCAAGTCGACGCGGACCGTGAGGAGTTGGGTGCCCGCGGCGCGTACGGCCGTGCTGTTGAACAGGGGCAGCGTCCGCAGGCGGGCGTGGGCGTCGTCCTCCGGGAGGAGGTGGGCCGTGCCGTCGTACCAGCGGCCCCGGATGCGGACGCGCACCTTGGGGTCGGCCCGGATGTTGCGGACGTAGTGCGACTTCAGGCCGAATTCCGAGACGAGCCAGAAGGTGTCCCCGATGCGGCGGCCGCCGACCGGGGTCTGCCGCGGCAGACCCGAGGTGCGGCCGGTGGTCTCCAGGAGGACCTGACCGGGCAGGCGCTTGGTCAGCGGATTGACGATCCTGCGCTGGAACGTGGTGACGAGCCGGTGCTTGGTCTCCTGATTACGCGCCATGCCCCGCACTTTAGTCGCGGATTCGGCCATGGCGGGAGCAGTGGAAAGCCCCGACCGCGACGGGGGATCACGGCCGGGGCGGCTCGAAGGTGGGCACGGATGGCGGTCGCCTCTCGGCGGGGGGCTCCGCAGGGCTTCAGCCGAACGATCTTCCCTGCGGGCAATAGGTGAGGCCCGGGGACACTGTTCCATCCGTGTCCACGGTGGGTTCAACGGGCGACGGGGCAGGCTTGTTCCCGGCGGTGCCGCGGCGGGACGTGAGGTACGTCACGGACTGTGCCGACTCCTGTCCCCCTGCCCGGAAAGGACCGTTCATGCCCGAGTCACCGGACCTGCGGCCGGCCCGCGAGAGCGACCACCCCGAGATCGTGCGGCGCGTCCAGGAGTGGTGGGGCGACTCCCGCACCCCGCAGGAGGCCCGCGAACTGTCCCTGCTGCTGCCCCGGCTCTTCCTGCAGTTCTTCGCGGGGACGAGCCTGGTCCTTGCCGACGGGCCCGGGATCCGCGCGTTCCTGGTCGGCCTCCACTCCGCCGACGACACCACGTCCGCGTACATCCACTTCGTCGGCGTCGACCCGGCCCTGCGCGGAGCGGGCGTGGGGCGGCGGCTGTACGAGGAGTTCTTCCGGCGGGCAGCGAGCGCCGGGCGCCGCGACGTGCGGGCGATCACGTCGCCGGGCAACGCCGGGTCGATCGCGTTCCACCGGGCGCTGGGGTTCGAGGTGGAGGCGGGCGACCGGGAGGTGGGCGGGGTCGCGGTGCGCTCCGACTACGACGGACCGGGGCAGGACCGGGTGTGCTTCCGGTGCCCGCTGGGCCGGCCCGGGGCGCCGTAGGGTGCGGTGGTGATCTTCGCGCCACTGTCCCGCCGACTGTTCCGCCGGCCATCTCGCCGACCGTCTCCACGGCCGCCCCGCCGGCCGCCCCGCCGGCCGTCGTCCGTCTGCTGTCTCGTCGGCGCCGCACTGCTGGTGTCCGGCTGTGCGTCGTCCGGGTCCGGCGACGACGCGCCACGGGTCGTGCGGCCGACGGCCGACGTCGGCTTCGACTACCAGATCGGCGGCCCGTACGCGCCGCCCGCCGGAGTGCGGGCCGTCGCCCGCGACCGCACCGCGGCGCCCGCCCGCGGTCTCTACAACGTCTGCTACGTCAACGCCTTCCAGGCCCAGCCGGACGCGCTGCGCTGGTGGCGGCAGCACCATCCCGACCTGCTGCTGCGCGACGCACGGGGACGGCTCGTGATCGACGAGGACTGGGACGAGGCCCTGCTCGACATCTCGGCCGCCGACAAGCGGGCCCGCCTCGCGCGGATCGTCGGCCGCTGGATCGACGGCTGCGCGGCCGACGGCTACCAGGCGGTCGAGCCGGACAACCTCGACTCCTACGCGCGCTCGAAGGGCCTCCTCGCCCCGGCCGACGCCGTCGCCTTCGCGAAGCTGCTCGCCGACCGGTCGCACGCGGCCGGACTCGCCGTGGGCCAGAAGAACACCACCGAACTCCTCCCGAAGCACGCGTCCGTCGGCTTCGACTTCGCGGTCGCCGAGGAGTGCGCCCGCTACGACGAGTGCGGGGAGTACGCGTCGGCCTACGACGACCGGGTCTTCGTCGTCGAGTACCGCGCGGCCGACTTCGCGCGGGCCTGCCGCGCGTGGGGCGAGCGGCTGTCGATCGTGCTGCGCGACGTGGACGTGCGGCCTGCGGGGGCGAAGGGGTACGTGCGGCGCGGGTGCTGAGGCGCGGCGCGCGCCTCAGGCCGACGGCGTCACCGTGCGCAGCACGTCGAGGCGCCGCCGGATCGCCTCGGCGGCGCCCGGCCGGCGGCCCGGCACCTGGGCGCGCAGCGCGGTGAGGGCCCTCGCGTGGCTCCTGGCCCTGGCCGGGTCGTCGACCTGCTCCCACTGGTGGTGGGCGCGGTCGACGGCGGCCTCGACGTCCTCGTCGGTGGGCGCCTCGCCGCGGGCCAGCCGGGCCTGGGCCACCGCGCTCCACAACTCGCAGCTGCGGCCGGGGTCCCGGGCGAGCCGCGCCAGGTCGGCCCGCACCTCCAGCCAGTGGATGGCCTGCGGGGACCCGGCGCCGTGGG
>NZ_JASERH010000076.1:0-23032 GCF_030766975.1 Streptomyces sp. KL116D
GGTGAGGGCGGCGCGGCGCCCGCGTGCTCCGGGCCCGCCGGTGGCGTCGAGCAGTGCGGCGACGGCCTCGTACACGGCGGCGACGGCGGCCCGCTCCCCGTCGTACAGGTACCCGAGCCGGGTGCCGCGCCGGGCGGGCGACGGCAGCACGACCCGCAGCACGATCAGCCACCCGGCGCCGCCCGCGAACAGCAGCGCCCGCTGCCACCCGGCCTCCGGCAACGGCATCCCGGCGCCCACGGCCGCGGTCACGAGCAGCTGGGTCCCGGCGGCGGAGGCGACGGGCCCGACGGCGCTGAACGCACCGCCCGCCAGCCCCAGCAGGACGAAGGCGGCGACCATCGCGAACCCGCTTCCGGCGAGCGCACTCCCCGCGACCATGCCCACGGCTCCCGCGAGCGCCGGCAGCCCGAGCCGCGAGACGGCGGCGAGCCGGGCGCCCGGCCGGTCGTTCACTCCGGCGAGCATGGCCCCGAGCGCGAGCAGCACCCCGGCGGACGGCCGCCCGGCGACCACGGCGACGAGCAACAACGGCCCGCCGGCCAGCGCGCCCCGCACGACGGCGGGCCACGGCACGGGGGCGCGCTGGGCGCGCAGGGCGTGGGAGAGCCAGGGCGGCAACGGACGGCGGCGAAGCACGGGACGTCTCCTGTCGGCGGCGATGTGGGGCGCGGGTCGGGGTTCAACCGGACGACATCGGCACGGCGTGGACGTATGTCCACCGTAACGGGAGTTCATGGAGGGGAAGGAACGCGCTCGTTTCCGCAATGTGACACTTGACCGTGCCCCACGACGACCAAGCCGACCACGACGCTCACGACGAAGGCTGGCCGGACGTCCCCGGCGACACGGCCCTGACGATCCCCGTCCCCGAGGCGGATGCGCTGGTCCGCACCGGGACGCGCGCGCACGTGACGGTGCTCTACCCGTTCCTTCCGCTGTCCCGCCTCACGAACGACCCGGACGACCCGGACGACACCGGCGACGCGGAAGAGGCCCTGCGCAGTCTCATCTCCGCGACACCCGCCTTCACGCTCACGTTCCGGGAAATCCGCCGCTGGCCGGGCGTCCTCTACCTGCCCCCGACCCCCGACGAGCCGCTCCGCGCCCTCACGAAGTCGCTCCGCTCCCGCTGGCCGGAGGCGGTCCCGTACCGCGGCGTCTTCGGCGACGAGGGTCTGGACCCGCACCTGACGCTGGCGAGCGGCGAGGGCACGGACGCGCTGCCGGAGTCGGACTTCACCGCCGCGCTGCCCCTGCGCTCCCCGGTGGACGCGATCCGCCTGATCGTGTCGGACGGCCCGGGCACGCGCTGGCGCGACGTACGGAGCTATCCCCTGGGGACGGGGGTCACGACCGCGCGTCGCTGACGGCCCGCTCCATCAACTCCCGCGCACGGTCGACGAGTTCTCCCAGGTCGAGGGTGACGTCACCGATCACGTCGTCGACGCTCCGCAGCCCGGCCCGCTCCAGCAGCCGCTTCTCGTTGGTCACCCACTCCCCCCGCCCGGCGAGCACGGCGTGCCCGGCGCACAGGGCGGCGACGGCGACGGCCCCCACGACTTCGGTCCGCGCCCCCTTGGGCGCGTTCCCGGCCCGTGCGTAGGCGAGGGTGGCGGCGGCCCGCCCCCACCACTCGTCGGGTGCGGACTTGCGCAGGGCGACGGGATATCCGGCGGGCCGGGGAATCTCCCCGCTCAGCACACGGTTGACGGCAAGCTCGGCGACGACGAGGTACGAGGGAATCCCGGCGAGGTGAAACATCAACGGCTCCCACCGGAACCGCCCGGCGCGCGCTTCGCTCAGCTCGTGCTCGACGACGTCGAGATCCCGGTAGTGCACGTCGACGCGCCGCCCGTCGACGGTCAGCCAGGCCCCACCGTTGAAGACCCCGCCGCCCCACCCGCCGATCTCGGAGACCTCCCCGTCCCACCCGAGGTCACGCAGGTGCCGGGGCTCGAAGTCCCCTTCGCTGCCTCGGTAGTAGACGGCGGTGTCCCAGTCGCTCTCGGCGGTGTGCGTCCCCTGGGCCCGCGACCCGCCCAGGGTGACGGCCCGCACGCCGGGGAGGGTGGCGAGGCGGTCGGCGAGGTGGTCGAGGAAGAGGTCGTCGTTCAGTCCGGGCATGTGCCCACGTTACTGACGACGGTTCTGGAACTTCCCGACGGAGCCCGTCTGAATGACCACGTCGCTGAAGGTGCCCTCGTTGATGGTGTTGTTCACGACGTACGAGACCGACCCCGGCTGCCCCTGCGGCTCCTCCAACTCCCGCAGGATCTCCCGCAGATCCGCGGCCGCCTCCGGATTGGCGGCCAGCGCCCGCCGCATCCGCCGCTGCCACTCGTCGCGCGCCCCGAGGATCTCGTCCTCGTCCCCGGCTCCCGCCGCGACGACGACCTCGTCCCTGACCTGGTCCAACTCGCCCGCGACGACGCTCTCTTCACGGCCCCGGTCCCGCGAGAGCACCCGCGCGAACCGGTCCCGGATCGCGGTCCAGGCGTCGGTGGTCATCTGCTGAACGAGGGCCGTGGCACCGGCAGTTGCGAGGCGGGTGAGTTCTGGGTCCATGGGCAGACACGCTAGCCGACACCGCCCGGCGACGCCGCTCCCTACCCCTTCGCGTTCCGCGCCAACTCCAGCCCCTTGCCCGCCCACCACTGCCCCGCCCCCGGCCCGCCCCGGCACGTCCCGTCGGACTCGCCCGGGCGCTTCACCCACAGGTACGCGTCCACCAGGGGGTTCCCGGTCCGGGTCGTGGGGGGCGTGCCCAGGGCGCGGCCGGGCGGATTGCACCAGGCGTCGGTGCCGGTGTACGGGCCGTTGCCGTTGCGGCTCGTGTCGATGACCATGTGCTTGCCGCCGCCCAGCGCCGCCACCAGGCGCTTGCCGTAGGCCGAAGTCTCAGCGGTGGTGCGGTAGTTGGAGACGTTCAGGGCCACTCCGGCCGCCCTCGCCACCCCTGCCGACCGCAGGGCCGCGGCGAGTTGCCACACGTCGGGGATCCAGGTCGCGTTGCCCGCGTCGAGGTAGACCCGGGTGTGGGGTCGGGCGGCGATGCGCTGGATGGCGTAGGCGAGGAGGGCGTAGCGCTCCTTGGTGTTCGCGCCCGCGCAGCCGGCGACCGTGGAGGCCACGGCGTCCGGTTCCACCACCACGTACGCGCCGCGCGAGCCGAGGCCCGCGGCGAAGGAGTCGACGTAGGCCCGGTAGGCCGCGGCGTCGCGGGCGCCGCCCGATGAGTAGGCCCCGCAGTCGCGGTGCGGGATGTGGTAGGTGACCAGGACCGCGGTGCGGTGGGCGCGGGCCGCCGCCAGGGTGACGGAGCGGACCGTGGGGCCGGGGTTCGGGTCGTTGAGCCAGACCGCCTGGGGGCGGGTGGCGATGCGGTCGATGAGGCGGGCCTCGGCGTAGCGGTGCTGGGCGCGGTACGCCGCCGCCTGGCGGGAGGCCGCCGTGTCCGGGTCGACCCAGAAGGCCACGGACGGCGCCTGGGCCGAGGGGGTCAGCGTCAGGAACGCCGCCAGCAGGGTGCCCAGGACCGGGCGTGAGGACATGACCATGCGCGGATGATGCGGGGGCGCCCGGCCGGTGCGGTGGTGCGACCGGCCGGGGCGCCCCCGGGTCCACTCGTTCAGCCCTCCGGGACCGGATCGGCGGAGCGCCGGCGCTCCGTCCGGCAGATCACCCCGTAGAGGCCGGCGGCCACCGCCGTGCCGATGAACCAGGAGTAGGCCGCCACGGAGTCGAAGGCGGGGACGAGGGCGAGGATCACCGCCAGGGTCGCCGACGGGAGGAACGCGGCCAGCGCCTTCGGGTTCACGCCGCGCCGGTAGTAGTAGCGCGACCCGGGGCTCGCGTCGAAGAGGGCCGCGTCGTCGATGCGGCCGCGCTTCACCCAGAAGTAGTCGAGCATGATGATGCCGAAGAGCGGGCCGAGGAAGGCGCCGAGGCCGCCCAGGAAGTAGTTCACGACGTTCGGGTTCGAGTAGAGGTTCCACGGGGTGACCACCAGGGCCAGCACCGTCGAGATCGCCCCGCCCACCTTGAACGTGATCTTCTGCGGCCAGACGTTCGCCAGGTCGTAGGCCGGAGAGACGAAGTTGGCGACGATGTTGACGCCCATCGTGGCGACGGCGAAGGTCAGCGCGCCGAAGGCGAGGACCCAGGTGTTGCCGATCCGCGCGACGAGCAGCGCCGGGTCGGTGATCGCCTCGCCGAAGACCTCCAGGCTGCCGGCGGTGACGACGACCGAGAGGACCACGAACGCCGTGGAGTTGATCGGCAGGCCCCAGAAGTTGCCGCGCCGCACGGTCCGGTAGTCGGGCGCGAAGCGCGAGAAGTCGCAGAAGTTGAGCATCAGCGTGCCGTACGTCGCCAGGATCAGTCCTATCGCGCCGAACCACTGCCGGAACTGCTCGCCGGTGGAGACCGGGTGCGGGGTGGTGGTCAGCGAGATCGTCCAGCCCGCCTTGGCCCAGATCCAGATGGCGAGCGCCAGCATGACGACCCAGATCGCGGGGCCGCAGAAGTCCTGGAACTTGCGGACCGATTCCATGCCCTGCGTGATGATCAGGGACTGGACGAGCCAGAGCGCGAGGAAGGACGCCCAGCCCAGGGCGTGCAGGCCCAGGAAGGAGTGGTGCGTCCACGACTCCATGCCGGGGAAGGCGGCGAGCACCATCACGTTCACCGCGACCGACGCCAGGTAGGTCTGGATTCCGTACCACATGATGGCGATGACGGCCCGGACGAGCGCGGGGATGTTGGCTCCCCAGACGCCGAAGCTGATGCGGCTGACGACGGGGAACGGGACGCCGTGGCGCTGGCCGACGCGGCCCATCGCGTTGCATCCCACGTAGATCAGGACGAAGCCGATGAGCAGGGCCGTGAAGATCTGCCAGGCGTTGAGCCCGAGCACCAACAGGCCTGCGGCGAACGTGTAGTTGCCGAGGTTGTGGACGTCGGACATCCACAGGGCGAAGAGGTCGAAGACCTTCCACTTGCGTTCGCCGGCGGGGGCGAGGTCCTCGTTGACGAGGCGGGGATCGGGCGTGAAGTCGCGGCTGTTGTGCGTCTGGACGGGTTCGGCCACAGACATGGGTGAGCCTCCCAGGGACGTGCGGGGGGACGAAGGCGTCCGTTCCATCGGCGCCTGTTTGGTATACCAAACAGGCGTCATCGTCCCGCCCGTGACGGCACTCGGCAATGTCGGTGCGGTTACGGCTCGGTAAAAGGCCCCCCATGCCGCGCCGTCGGCCGATCGGCGAGGATGGGCACATGACGACGGCGGAACCGCTCGGAGCGGTGCGCGAACGCGTGCTCGGCACGCTGCGGCAGGACATCATCAGCGGTCGCCTGCGGCCCGGCGACCGGCTGGTCGAGCGGGAGCTCGCCGACCGGTTCGGCGTGTCCCGGGTGCCGGTGCGCGAGTCGATCAGGGCGCTGCTCGCCGAGGGCTTCGTGACGTTCGAGACCCCGCGCAGAGCCGTGGTGCGCACCCTGACCCGGGCCGACGTCGCCGAACTCTTCGAGCTGCGCGAGGCGTTGGAGGTCTACGCGGCCGGGCTCGCCGCCGAGCGGGCCTCCCGGGACGATCTGGCGCACCTGGAGGAGCTGCTCGACCTGGCCGCCCGCGCCACCCGCGACGACGACGCCGAGGCGACCACCGACGTCAACTCCCGCTTCCACGACCGGCTGCTCGCCATGGCGGGCAACGGACTGCTGCTCACCGTGATGCAGCCGGTCGGCGGCCGGCTCCGCTGGCTGACCCGGCGCAACGAGGAGTGGCCCCAACAGCTCGCCGAGCACCGGGAGTTGTACGAGGCGGTGGCCGCCGGTGACCCGGAGCGGGCGCGATCCGTGGCGCTGGCCCACGTCCGCACCAACTACGTCTCCACCGTGCGGCACCTCTTCGGCGACGCCGACGACTGAACCGCAGGCAGGCGCCGTCCCGGCCCGGGCGGCGCGCCTCAGCCCGCCTTGATGGTGCGCATCCGCCCGTACGCGTACACGCACCCGGCGAGTGCCAGGTCGGACAGGAGCATGAAGCCGATGGAGTACGAGTCCTTGGCGCTGTAGATCGCGCCCATCACCAGCGGCGGGACGAAGCCGCCGAGGCCGCCCATCGCGCCGACGATGCCGGTCACCGAGCCCACCTGGGGCTGCGGGGTGACCTGCGAGACGAGGGCGAAGACGCTGCCGCTCGCGGTGCCCAGGCCCGCCGCCATCAGCAGGAAGCAGATGGTGCCCATCGGGTTCAGGGCCGGGTCGAACGCCTGGAGGATCGCGAACAGGGCGACCAGGGCGAGGGCCCACGCCGTGACGACCGCCGGGTGGACCCGGTCGGAGAGCCAGCCGCCGATCGGCCGGAAGATCACGGTGACGAGCGCGAACCCGGCCGCCTTGGTGCCCGCCTCCGTGGGGCTCAGCTCGTACCAGGTCTTCAGGTACGTGGGCAGGTAGACGCCGAACGCGACGATGCCGCCGAACCCGATCGCGTACAGCGCCGACAGCTCCCAGGTGACGCGCAGCTTGCCGGCGGCGCCGAGCCGGGTGCCGAGCGAGGTCGTGGGGATCTTGCGGTCCGGGTGATCGGTGATCAGGACGGCGGCGAGGACCGCGTACGCGGCGAGCCCGATGGCGACGACGATGAAGGGCAGGTTCTCGCCGTGCTTGGCGATGCGCGGGGTGAAGTAGCCGGAGAGGGCGACGCCGCCCATGCCCATGCCGAAGATGCCGAGGGCGAGGCCGCGGTGGGCGGGCGGGAACCAGGAGTTCACCAGCGGGATGCCGATGGCGAAGGTGGTGCCGCCGAGGCCGAGCAGGAAGCCCACCGCGATCATCGCGCCGAAGTTGTGCCGGGCCGGGATCACCAGGAGCACGGGGATGATGGTGAGCGCCGAGATCAGCGGGAACAGCAGCTTGGCGCCGTACCGGTCGGTGAGCGCACCGACCGGGATGCGGCCGAGCGAGCCCACGAGCACGGGGACGGCGACGAGGAACGACTGGGCGAACGAGCTGAGCTTCAGGTCCGAGCCGAAGACTCCGGCGAGCGGCGCGATCAGGTTCCAGGCCCAGAAGGTGAGCCCGAAGCCCACCGTGGCCATGACGAGATTGCGATAGGCCGCGGCCGGCGGCTTGGTGTGCGGCGAAGTCTCCGTTGGCGTCACCCTTTCACGCTAGGAAGGGTCACCTGTCCGCTCCTGTTCTGTTGCTCCGTTCGGTGGCGTCACGGGCAGTCCCGCCTCCGTGGCCGCGCGGGCCAGCACCTCTCGCAGCATGGCCGGGGTGAGCCGTCCCGTGAAGGTGTTGCGCTGGCTGACGTGGAAGCAACCGTGGACGCCGAGTCCACCGAGATCGGCCCGGGTGCCGTGGGCGAAGGCCGGACGGGGACGGGGCACCGCCCAGCCGGCCTCGGCGAACGCTGGCAGCGCCGCCTGCCAGCCGAACGCGCCGAGCACGACGGCCGAGCGCAGGGTCGGCCGCAGCAGGTCCAGCTCCCGGACGAGCCAGGGCCGGCAGGTGTCGCGCTCGGCCGGGGTCGGCTTGTTGGCGGGCGGCGCGCAGTGCACGGGCGAGGTGATGCGGACGCCGTGCAGGGCCAGGCCGTCGTCGGCGCTCACGGCGTCCGGCCGGGACGCCAGCCCGAGATCGTAAAGGGCCCGGAACAGGACGTCGCCCGACCGGTCGCCGGTGAACATGCGGCCGGTGCGGTTGGCGCCGTGCGCGGCGGGCGCGAGCCCGACGATCAGGAGGGCCGCGTCGGGCGGGCCGAAGCCGGGGACGGGCCTGCCCCAGTACGTCCAGTCGGCGAAGGCCGCGCGCTTGGTGCGCGCGACCTCCTCCCGCCACTCGACGAGCCGCGGGCACGCCCGGCAGTGGGTGATCCGTTCGTCGAGTTCGCCGAGACCGTCCACCCCACCACCGTAGGGGCTAGGTGAACGCTGCCCCCAGCGCGACGAACGCGCAGATCAGGATGAACAGGATCGCGAGCAGCGGCCAGACGAACCGCAGGTACTTGTCGTAGCCGACCTTGGCGAGGGCCACGCCGCCGATGGTGACGGCGGTCGTCGGCACCCACAGGTTCATCCAGCCGCTGGCCGCCTGCCACGCGGTGACGACGACCGCGCGCGAGACGCCCGCGAAGTCGGCGAGCGGCGCGAGGATCGGCATGGCGAGGGTGGCGTGGCCCGACGTGGACGGGATGAGGAAGGCCAGCGGCAGGTTCACGACGAAGACGATGATCGCGAAGATGCCGGACGAGGTGCCCTTCACGACGCCCTCGATGGCGTGCAGGACAGTGTCCGTGATCTTCGAGTTGTTCATGATCACGGTGACGCCGCGGGCGAGCAGGATGACGAGCGCGGGCGACACGAAGTCGGCGGCGCCCTGGATGATCGTCGAGCTGAGCTTCTGCTCCCCCATCCGCGCGACGATCCCGACGAGCACCGCCGCGACCAGGAACAGCGCCGCCAGCTGCGGGAAGGACCAGTCGAGTTCCCAGCCGTACGGGGTGGCGTCCGCGTCACCGGTCAGGGCGCTCGACCAGGGCACGACCGAGAAGATCATGAAGGCGAAGACGAGGGCGGTACCGATCAGCACCGCCTTGTGCAGACCGGAGAGTTCGGGCACCTCTGCGGCGTCCGACGCCGCCTTGTCGCGGTCCTTGTCCCCCGGCAGGAACCCGGACAGCGAGCGGTCCGGGTTCTTCTGTACGCGCTTCGCGTAGCGGACGACGTACAGGACCGTCACCGCGGTCAGCACGATCCACATCACGAACCGCAGGGCGATGCCGTCGCCGAGCGAGATGTCGGCGGCCGAGGACGCGACGCCGGTCGCGAACGGGTTGACCGTGGAGCAGAGCACGCCGATGCCCGCGCCGAGGATGATCGCGCCGACCGCCGTCATCCGGTCGTACCCGAGCGCGAGCATCAGGGGCACGATCAGGCCGTAGAACCCGAGGGTCTCCTCGGCGAAGCCCTCGACCGTGCCGAGCACCGAGAAGACGACCATGACGCCCGCGATGAGCAGCGCACCGCGGTCGCGCAGCCGGTGCGCGAGGCGGCCGATGCCGCGGTCGAGGGCGCCGGTCGCGAAGACGACGGTGATGAACGCGCCGATGGCGAGCACGAAGAGGAAGACGCCCGCGCTGCCGTACAGGTCACCGGAGTTGTCGGGCGAGACGAGGGAGGTCTTCGGGTCCTGGATGCCGTAGAGGCCGTTGACCGGGGAGAGGAAGAGGTCGTTGAGCCGGTCGACGAAGGACTGGCCGGAGCCGACGCGGTGGTAGGTGCCCTCGACGGGGGCGCCGTCGCCGTTCCTGTCGTACTGCCCGGACGGGATCAGGAAGGCCAGCAGCCAGACCGCGATCGTGACGACGGCGAGGACGGTGAGGGCGCTGGGGAAGGTGAACTTCTTCTTGCCCGGCGGCTGTTCGGGCGCCGTCTCGGGCGCTTCGGTGGTGCTCATGACGCGGCGCCCTTGAAGTCGGCGGCGTACGCGCGCACGAACGCGCACATCGCGACGACGGTGGCGCGCAGCTCGGAGAAGAGGACGCGCTCGTTCGGGGCGTGCAGGTTGCACAGGCTGTCCTGGGCGCCGAACAGGAGGACCTCGGCGTCCGGGGCGGCCTGGGCGAGGCCGTTGACGAGCGGGATGGAACCGCCGGTCGCCACGTACGACGCCTCGGTGCCCCACGCTTCTTTGAGGGCGGTGCGGGCGGCGCGGTAGGCGGGGCCGCCGGTGGACGCTTCGTAGCCGGGGCCCGTGTCGCCGGGGGTGACGGTGAGCGGGACGCCGAACGGCTTGAGGGCGCGCAGGTGCCGCACGAGCAGTTCCTGGGCCTCGACCGGGTCCTGCTTCGGATGGAAGCGCAGGTTCAGCTTGGCGCGGGCGTACGGGACGACGGCCGACGCGGCGCCGTCGACCGTGGGGGCGTCGATGCCGATGACGGTGATGGCGGGGCCCGACCAGAGGCGCTCGCCGAGGGTGCCGCTGCCGAGCAGCGGCAGGTCGTCGGTGACGCCGGCGAGGTCGCGGAACTCGTCCTCGGTGTAGCTGGTGCCGGTCCACTCCTCGCGCCGCAGCCCGTCGACGGCCACGTCGCCGTGGACGTCGTGGAGGGTGGCCAGGGCCTTGAGGAGGACGAGCAGCGCGTCGGGGGCGGCGCCGCCGAACTCGCCGCTGTGCCGCGGCTCCTGGAGCGTGCGGACCTCGACCGTCACCTCGGCGGCGCCGCGCAGTCCCGTGGTCAGGGTCGGGGTGCCGGGGCGGAGGTTGCCCAGGTCGGCGATGACCATGGCGTCGCAGGCGAACCGCTCGGCGTCGGTGGGCGGATAGCCGTCGAAGGGGCTGCCGTACTCCTCCTGCCCCTCGAAGACGATCTTGACGCCGACGGGCGGGCGGCCGCCGAAGACCCGCAGCATGCCGAGGTGCGCGATGACGTTGGACTTGTCGTCGGCGATGCCGCGGGCCCGCAGTCCGCCCTCGATCGGGGTCGGCTCGAACGGCGGCGACCGCCACAGGCTCTCGTCACCGGGCGGCTGCACGTCGTAGTGGGAGTAGAGCAGGACGGTGGGCGCGTCCGGGGTGGGCGGCGGGATCTCGCCGAAGATCACCGGGGCCGTGTCGGGCAGGTCGATGCGTTCGATCCGCTCGACGCCCACGTCGCGCAGCAGTCCCACCAGCAGGTCGTGGGCCTCCTGGACCGGTTCGGCGGGGAAGCCGGGGAAGGCCACCGACGGGATGGCGGCCAGTCGCTCCAGGTCGGACGTGAGCCCGTCCATCAGTCGGTCCACTGCGGCCTGCAGATCGTTGTCCGGGTCCATCGCGGCCATGACGTACGCGCCCCTCGCTGTCGACTACATGCGGTTTGCCCGGATTATCCGTGCTGGGCCGGGGCGTTCCGGCGGGGCTCGCCGATGGGGCCGCTTCAGGGGGCGCCGCCGGGGGCGGGGCGGCATTAGGGTCGACGCATGGCATCGGAGACATCAGGGACGACGCCGGCCCAGGACCCGGCGGGCGCCGCGCGGGCGGCGGCACCGGGCGGCGGCGAGTCCGTGCGGGTCGACAGCTGGATCTGGTCCGTACGCCTGGTCAAGACGCGTTCGGCCGGGGCGACGGCCTGCAAGGGCGGGCACGTCAAGGTCAACGGGACGAGCGTGAAGCCCGCGTACGCGCTGCGGGTCGGCGACGAGGTGCGGATGCGGCTGCCCGGCGGCCTGGAGCGCCGGGTCGTCGTGAAGCGGCTGATCCGCAAGCGGGTCGGGGCACCGGTGGCCGTCGAGTGCTACGTCGACAACTCCCCGCCGCCACCGCCCCGCGAGGTCGTGGCCCCGGTCGGCATGCGCGACCGGGGCACGGGCCGCCCGACGAAGCGGGACCGCCGGGATCTGGAGCGGTTGCGCGGCATCTTCGGACAGGGCCCGGGGGCCGAGGACGGCTGAGCCGGGGACGGGGGGCCGGGGCCGAGGACGGGCGAGCCGGAGGCCGAGGACCGCTGGGCCCGGGGCCGAGAACCGGCGAGCCGGACGCCGAGCACCGCTGAACGGGGCGAGGACGGCTGAGCCGAGCGCCGAGGACCGCCGAGTCGGACCGAGGACGGGCGAGCCGGACGCCGAGCACCGCTGAACGGGGGCCGAGATCGGCTGAGCGGGGGCGAGGACCGCTGAGCCGAACGCCGAGGACCGCCGAGCCGGACCGAGGACGGGCGAGCCGGAGGCCGAGCAACGCTGGGCCCGGGGCCGAGAACCGGCGAGCCGGACGCCGAGCACCGCTGAGCCGAGCGCCGAGGACCGCTGGGCCGGACCTCGGGACGGGCGGTCCGGCGGCGACCGGTGGCGGCCCGGGCCGCCACCGGTCGCCGCCGGAACGCCGCCGCTGAAGCGCTCTGCCGGGCCTCAGCCCGCGGTGCGTCGCAGCAGTGCCAGGAGCTCCCGGTTGCGGGACCGGTTCGTCCAGGCCAGGACGGCGAGCGGGACCATGAGGATCAGCGGGGTCGCCGCGTTCTCCCCGTCGAAGACGGTGAGCTGCGTGATGAACGCGCCGACCAGCAGCCCGCAGAGCGCGATCGGTGTGATCCCGGCGAGCACCGGCACCAACAGGCCGATCGCGCCCGCCAGTTCGAGCACCCCCACCGCGTACATCCCGGCCGCGCCCCAGCCGATCGTGTCGAACGTCTCGGCGGCCGAGGAGTGGGCGATCAGCTTCGGCAGCGCGCTGGCGAGGGCGAAGAACAGGGCCAGCACGACGGTGAGCACGCGCAGCGAGATCCGGGCGGCGCGGGAGCGGACGGGAGCGGCGGCTGCGACTGCGGTGACGTGCGACATGGGGACTCCTCGGTGATGTGGCTCCGCGGTGTGCGGTCACAGAGGTAGACCGGACGCCGCCCCCGAACTCATCGCACGTCACACGGTGAATTCACCGCCCGCGCAGCCCTACACCGGCACCACCCGCACCCAGCTCTGATCCTCCGTCAGATAGCGGTCGACCTTCAGCCCGCCCGCCTCCAGGACCGCCTCGAACTCCTCGACCCCCATCGGACGGATCAGGTACGTCTGCGTCCACACCGCGTCGGGGAACTCGTACTCCACCTTCACCGAGCGCCTCCCGTCGTCCCCGACCGGCACCGAGGACAGCTTGGTGATGACGGCGCCGCCCGGCAGGACGTGCTTGCGCGGCAGGTCCACGTGCGCGCCGTCGCGCTCGCGCTGGATCAGCACGCAGCCGTCGTCGGCGACGTGGCTCCGGATCGTGGCGAGCATGGCCCGCCGCTCGGCCGGGTCCCCGGTGTTCACCAGGATCGACGCGAGCATCACCACGTCGAACTTCTCGCCCAGGTCGAGGTCCTCGATGGTGGAGCGCACGGTGCGCGCGTCACGCACCCGCTCCAGCATCTCCGCCGACTCGTCCACCGCCGTGACCTTGAAGCCCCGCTCGACCAGTGCGTGCGTCACCCGGCCCACCCCGCAGCCCAGTTCCAGCAGGGTCGCGCCGGCGGGCACGGCGCCCGCCACGATCTCCGGCTCGCCCTCCACCGGAAGTCTCGAGTACAGCTCCACCGCACAGCCGTCGGGCGTGATGGCGCCCGGTCCCGTCCCCTCGTGTCCCGCTCGCATCTCAAGGCTCATGCACGGGGAACGGACCGGCTCCGGCCGCCGTTCCCCGCCGCCGTCACCTCATGCGGGCAGCAGCGGGAACCAGCCATGTCCCGCGTACCAGTGCCCGCCCGCGTCCAGGTGGTCGAGCACGGCCCGCTGCACGCTCGTCCGGCGCGGCAGCCGCTCGCGCGGCGTCTCGGTGCCGCCGAAGACGAACGCGACGGGGGTGTCGTCCTCCGCCTCCGCCCCGGTGTACGCGATCCGGAACCGGTCCTGGAAGCGGACGATGTTGGAGTCGGCCGGCAGATACCGCTTCAACTGGCCGTCCAGGAGCCAGGAGTGGCAGACCGCGACGCGATGCGGAGTCTCCGGGAAGTGCCGCGCGAAGAACGCGCGGGCCCGCGCGAGCGAGTCGTCGCACGCCTCGGGCGACAGGGGGCCGCGGAAGTCCGGAATGTGCACGCTGAGGCAGGGATCCCCGGGCCCCGCGGCCACGCCCGCCGCCGCGACGGCCCGCCCCGTGCGCTCGCCGAGCCGCGCCCGCTCGAACTGCAGCCGCCCCAACTGGTAGAGCTCGCCGCGGAAGTGGCGGGTCGGCCACCACGGCACCAGCAGCCCGGTCGTACCGAACCGCCTGCGGTGCACGGCGAGATTGCGGCCGAGGTCGGCGAGCGTGCGCCGCGACACGTCGTCCGGGATGCCGCGCTCCCGGTGGTACGCGCGCACATGGGGCAGCGCGGCGACGAACACGAAGACGGCGAAGCAGCGGCCCAGCGCCCCGGCCGCCGCGGGGAACACCGGCAGGCCCGTGCCCTCCCCCGGCTCCCCGATCCGCCACAGCAGCCCGCTGACGGCCCGGCCGAGCAGTTCGACGAGCTCCGGCGACGCCGCCACCTCACGGCGCAGCGCGAGCAGTTGCCCGATGTCCTCGTGCGGGACGGCCAGGTCGAGCAGTACGTCGGGCAGTTCGAGCCCGTCCGGCAGCACCGCCGCGAGCTGCGGTATCGCCGTGTCGTCGAGGGCCGCGAGCCATGCCGCGCACGCCTCGTCGCTCTTCAGAACGTCCAGCACACCCTGTCCTTCGGTCGTGGCACCCTGGAAGGGAACCTCTTCGCCGTGAGGGGATGGTGACCTTGCATCTGGTCCGTACCGGTGACGAACCGGTCACCGCCCGCAGCCCCCTGCGCCTGCGGCTCGGCCTGGCGCTGTTCGGCCTGGTCTGGACGACGGCGGGCACCATCGCGTTCCTCCTGGCCCATCGTCCCTGGTGGGCGCTGGTCTGCGGAGCCCTCTGGCTGATCACGACGATCGACCTCTTCATGATCACCCGCCATATCCGCCAGGGCCCCCACTACCAACCGGGCCGGGACGTCCCCCCGTACCGGAAAGCCCCGTAAGGGCGCGGGGAACGGCGCGAGCGGCGACGGCGGACCCGCACCGCCGCTCAAGGACCGGCCCGGGAGACGGGCAGGCGCTCAGTCGTCGAACCGGGCCGCCGCGACGTACTCCGGCTGCGGATCGAGCGCGGCCGCCAGCCGGAAGTGCCGGCGGGCCTGCTGCGGCCTGGACCACCGCTCGTACGTCCGCGCCAGCGCGAAGTGCGCGAACGCGTTGTCCGGTTCGCGCTCCAGCACGATGGAGAACTCCAGCTCGGCAGCGCGCAGTTGAGCGGCGGCGAAGAAGGCGCGGGCTCTCAGCAGCCGGGCCGCCGTGTTCTCCGGGTGGGCTGCGATGACGTCGTCCAGAAGCTTCACCGCACCGCGCGGATCGCGTGCGGCGAGCAGTTGCTCGGCGGCGCGGTAGTCGATGACGTGCGTCTCCGGGGTGGCGTCGGGCACGGTGAACTCCCTTCTGGTGCCGACCTGTCGATCACGTCAACACCGTGGACCGTAAGGGCTATTCCTGCCCCTCCCGGAGCACGCGAACACGCGGCCCGGCGCACCGCGGCGGGGCCCGGACCGGCTCGGGCAGCCTCGGTCCGGCTCAGCTCATGGAGACCGCGAGCACCATGCCCGTCAGCACGAGGACACCGCCCGCGATCATGAATCCCTGGTCCACTCCGGGCCGTTCCCCGCCGAGGACGACGGTCTCGCGCGGGTCCCGCACGTCGTACGCGACGCTGACCAGGCCGCCGGCGGGCAGCGGCCGCCGCTTGGTGGGCGGCACCGGCGAGACGACCTCTATGACCCGCCCGTCGTCCGTCTCGAACTGCAGCAGCGGCCGCTCGCTACCCGGCTGCGGCGGCTTGACCAGGGCCTCGACGACATTGCCTGCCGCCTGGACGCGGCGGGTGCGCTGGAGCCCGTAGGCCCCGGCGAGCAGCGCGACGAGACCGCCCATGGCGGTGAACGCGGCGAGGACGATCACGCCGACGCGGTGTGCGCCCGGCGCACCAGGTCCGCCCAGACCGCGTCGACCTGCTCCGTGAGCCGCTCCAGCGGCACGTCGTTGTCGATCACGACGTCGGCGATCTCGCGGCGCTTCTCCCGGGTGGCCTGCGCGGCCATCCGGGCCCTGGCGTCCTCCTCGTTCATGCCGCGCAGCCGGGTCAGCCGGTCGAGCTGGGTCTCCGGGGCGGCGTCGACGACGATCACGAGGTCGTAGAGCGGGGCCAGTCCGTTCTCGGCGAGCAGCGGTACGTCGTGGATCACGACGGAGTCAGGGCCGGCGGCGGCCTCCAGCTCTTGCGAGCGGGCGCCGACCAGCGGGTGCACGATCTTGTTGAGCACGGCCAGCTTGTCGGCGTCGGCGAAGACGACGGAGCCCAGTTTCGGCCGGTCGAGGCTGCCGTCGGGCGCGAGCACCTGCTCCCCGAAGGCCGCCACGACGGCCGCGAGCCCCGGCGAACCGGGCTCGACGACCTCCCGGGCGATCCGGTCCGCGTCGATCAGGACGGCCCCGCGCTCCACCAGGAGCCGGGACACCTCGCTCTTGCCGGCACCGATGCCGCCGGTCAGCCCCACCTTCAACATGAGCGGAAGCTTAGGCCCTGTCAGGCGTCGCCCTCCCGTTCGGCCAGGAACTTCTCGAACTCGAGGCCGATCTCGTCCGCCGACGGGATCTCCACCGGCTCGGCCAGCATGTTCCCCCGGGACTCGGCGCCCGCGGCGGCGTCGTACTGGTGCTCAAGGCCCTGGACGAGCGAGACGAGCTCCTCGTCGCCCTCCTGGATCTGCCGGTCGATCTCCGTCTGCGTGCGGTGCGCCTCGGTGCGCAGACCGTGGGCGACGCCGGGCAGCACGAGGCCGGTCGCTCCGGTGATGGCTTCCAGGACGGTGAGCGCGGCGTCCGGGTACGCGGAGCGCGCGATGTAGTGCGGGACGTGCGCTGCGACCCCGAGGACGTCGTGCCCGGCCTCCATCAGGCGGTACTCGACGAGCGCCTCGGCACTGCCCGGCACCTGCGCCTCGTCGAACGGGCTGCGGTGCCCGGGCACGAGGTCCGTGCGGTTGCCGTGCGGGGTGAGGCCGACGGGGCGGGTGTGCGGGACGCCCATCGGGATCCCGTGGAAGTTCACCGCGAGCCGCACGCCGAGCCGCTCCACGATCTGCTTCACGGCCTCCGCGAAGCGCTCCCACTCGACGTCCGGCTCGGGACCCGTCAGCAGCAGGAAGGGCGCCCCGGTGGCGTCCTGCACGAGTCGCACCTCGATGGAGGGCACCTCGTACTCGGTCCAGCGGTCGCGCTTGAACGTGAGCAGCGGGCGCCGCGCCCGGTAGTCGACCAGCCGGTCGTGGTCGAAGCGCGCCACGACCTGGTGGGGCAGCGAGTCCAGGAGCCGGTCGACGATCTGGTCGCCGGTCTCACCCGCGTCGATGTATCCGTCGAAGTGGTAGAGCATGACAAGGCCGGCCGATTCCTGGGCGAGCGCCATGTCCACCACGGCGAGGCCCTTCGGCTCCCATGTGTACAAACCCTGCGCATCAAGCACTGTGACCGCTCCTCCTCGTGTTCACCAGAAGAACGCGTGAGGAGGGCGCGGGCATTCCCGCCCGCGCCCTTTCTCAGCCGTCTCTTACCGACGCTGCGGCACTCAGCTCGCCATCACGCGCGCGTGCAGCCTGGTCACGGCCCGGCGCGCGGACGTGAACGCGCCGTGCTGCCACGCGTCGGTGTAGCTGAGCCAGTCACCGGCGAAGTAGACGCGTCCGGCGGGCTCGTTCAGCGGCTTGTAGCGCGGGTCGTCCGGACCGCCGGGGGTGTCGTGCCAGGCGCCTTCGAGGTGCGGGGTCTGGCGCCAGTGGTGCGAGAAGGACGAGGCGAGTTCGGTCCGGTACTTCTCGCCGTAGATCTTCACGCCCTGGGCGACGGCCCGCGCCTCCCGCTGCGGCGGCGTGAGCTTCGCGTACGCGTCGGCGTCACGGTCGTAGTTGTAGTAGCCGATCAGGACGCCGCGCTCGCCGTGGAAGCCGTACGACGGGTGCCAGATGTGGCTGAGGTCCAGGTCGGTCTCGGTGATGCCGCCGTAGATCCGGTGGTCGGTCTCCCACCAGCGGGACCGGTACTCCAGGCCGATCTTCCCCGCGGACTGCGGCGTGATGGCCTCCAGGGCGCTCTGCACGCCGGAGCCGAGGTTGTGCGGGATCTTGGCGAGGATGTTGGGCGGCAGCGCGCCGACGCAGAAGTCGGCCTCGACGGCCTTGGTCCGACCGCCCTGCGTGTACGTGACGCGGACCCCGCCACCGGTGTCGGTGATCCGGCTGACGACGGCGCCGGTGTGCACCCGCCGCGTCCCGACGGCTCTGGTGAGTGCCTTGGGTATCTGGTCCATGCCGCCCACCGGCTGGAACATCAGCATGGCCTGGTCGAAGCCGAACTCGAAGGAGAAGTAGCGTCCGACGCCGCTGGCGAACACCTCCGACGCGGAGGGCACGTCACCGAGCAGCACACCGGGTGTGCCGGTCGCGGCGGGCACGGTGGTGTAGCCGCGGCGTTCGCCGCCCTCGTAGGTCAGCTTGTCCCCCAACGCGCCGAAGTCCTTGAGGAACTCGACGAGCCGCTCCCGGTCGCCGCCGGTCAGTTCCCGGTCCAGTGCCCCCTTGTCGGAGGCCTTGGCGAGCAGCTCCGACACGTACCCGTAGACGTCGGCCTTGGCGGTCCGGTACCGCATCGGCGCGGTCATGCCCGCCGACTCGTTGAAGAGGTAGGCGTCGGCGTTGGTGTTGGTGAACACCTCGATGGGGACGCCGAGTTCACGGCAGTAGTCGAGCGTCACCATCCACTGAGGCAGCCGCGCCGGCCCGGCGTTCATGTACTGCCCGTCGCTGAAGCGCGCGGTCTGCTCGTTCCCGTACGTGTCCACGGTGCGGTCGCCGCCCCGCACGGTGAAGTTCCGGCCGCCCGTGCGGTCCCTGGCCTCCAGGACCGTACAGTCGTAGCCCGCCTTGCCCAGTTCGTATGCGGTGGCGAGTCCGGCGATGCCGCCGCCCACGATCACCACCTTCGCGGCTCCCCGTCCGCTGAGCGTGAAGTCCCCCGGCCGCGGTGCGCGGTACGGGAGTTCACGCTGGGCGGCCTGCGCCGTCGGGGCGAGTCCGAGGGCTCCCATGGTCGCGAACATCGCGCCCGCTCCCCCGGTGACCCCTACGTTCCGCAGAAACGCCCGTCGACTGGTCCCCACACCTGCCATGTCCGGCTCCCCTCAGATCGTGCGCGATCTTCGCTGATCCGGGGATGGTGGCAACGCCCTGTTACGGCACGGCAGCTACTGCTGTATCCACCACGTTTCTCTTGCCTCAGGAGCAACGCGCCCCGCCAGGGGCGCGGGGAACGGCGCGAGGAGCCCCACACAGCGCGCACTCGCTGCGCGGAAGAAGCCCCTGGCGGGAGGACGAACGCCAGTGGGCCCGCACCGAAACGGTGCGGGCCCACTGTCAACTACCTGCTAGCGCAGAGCGTTTCAGCTCTGGCCGCCGGCCAGCTTCTCGCGCAGGGCGGCGAGCGCCTCGTCCGACGCCAGGGCGCCGGAGTTGTCGTCCGACTCCGAGGAGTACGAACCGCCACCGGACGCGGCCGGAGCCGCACCGGCGCCGGCGACGGCACCCTCGGCCTCGGCCTGGGCGTCGGCCTCGCGGGACTTGATGACCTGAGCCTGGTGCTGCTCGAAGCGCTGCTGCGCCTCGGCGTACTGGGTCTCCCAGGCCTCGCGCTGGGTCTCGAAGCCCTCGAGCCAGTCGTTGGTCTCGGGGTCGAAGCCCTCGGGGTAGATGTAGTTGCCCTGGTCGTCGTACGACGCGGCCATGCCGTACAGGGTCGGGTCGAACTCGACGGCCGACGGGTCGGCGCCGAAGGCCTCGTTGGCCTGCTTCAGCGAGAGGCTGATGCGACGACGCTCGAGGTCGATGTCGATGACCTTGACGAAGATCTCGTCGTTGACCTGGACGACCTGCTCCGGGATCTCCACGTGGCGCTCGGCCAGCTCGGAGATGTGGACCAGACCCTCGATGCCCTCGTCCACGCGGACGAACGCACCGAACGGAACCAGCTTCGTGACCTTACCCGGGACGACCTGGCCGATCTGGTGGGTACGGGCGAACTGCTGCCACGGGTCTTCCTGCGTCGCCTTCAGCGACAGGGAGACGCGCTCGCGGTCCATGTCGACGTCGAGGACCTCGACGGTGACTTCCTGGCCGACCTCGACAACCTCGGACGGGTGGTCGATGTGCTTCCAGGAGAGCTCGGAGACGTGGACGAGACCGTCGACGCCACCCAGGTCCACGAAGGCACCGAAGTTGACGATCGAGGAAACGACGCCGGAGCGGACCTGACCCTTCTGCAGGGTGGTGAGGAACGTCTGGCGAACCTCGGACTGGGTCTGCTCGAGCCAGGCACGGCGGGACAGGACCACGTTGTTGCGGTTCTTGTCCAGCTCGATGATCTTGGCCTCGAGCTCCTTGCCCACGTAAGGCTGGAGGTCGCGGACACGACGCATCTCGACGAGGGAGGCCGGCAGGAAGCCACGGAGGCCGATGTCGAGGATGAGACCACCCTTGACGACCTCGATGACGGTACCGGTGACGATGCCGTCTTCTTCCTTGATCTTCTCGATCGTGCCCCAGGCACGCTCGTACTGAGCGCGCTTCTTGGACAGGATCAGGCGGCCTTCCTTGTCCTCCTTCTGGAGAACCAGGGCCTCGATCTCGTCACCAACCGCGACGACCTCGTTCGGGTCGACGTCGTGCTTGATGGAGAGCTCGCGGCTCGGGATGACACCTTCGGTCTTGTAACCGATGTCGAGGAGGACCTCGTCCCGGTCAACCTTGACGATGACGCCGTCGACGATGTCGCCATCGTTGAAGTACTTGATCGTCTCGTCGATGGCGGCGAGGAAAGCTTCCTCGTTACCGATGTCGTTGACCGCAACCTGCGGGGTGGTGGCGGTGGTCTCGGTGCTGCTCGTCATGTGGGAAAGGGCTCCGGCGGACATTGAAAGTCGGTGGGTACTGCTACGCCGGGAGCCTGTTTCGCACCGAAGAAGCCGGACAGCCTAGGAAGCGCCGAACCCGTGAGAACGGTGGCGCCTCGACAACCGAGGGGACATGCAACAGATGCGAGCACAGCCTGCTATGTCTGAGGTGCGCAGGCCCGCAGCGCAACTTGTAGCATACGGGGGCTGCCGGGCAGGGTCAATGCGCGAAGGCGCACACCCGGGGCGGATCGCCGCATACCCGGCACAAAACCTGTCGCACGAGGCTACGAGGGCCGCAGAGCCCGCAGATTAGTACCAGGGAGCCGATCATCCAAGGGTCCGGACCAATGCAAGCGTACGAGCCGCCCGTCCCGCCGTCGGGCACGGCGGCCTCCTCGGTCGACGACGACTCGACGGCCACCCGCCGTGACGCGGACACCACCGAGAGTTCGCGGGCCAACCGCGGCTGGTGGGACCGGAACGCGGACGAGTACCAGATCGAGCACGGCACGTTCCTCGGCGACGACCGTTTCGTGTGGGGTCCCGAAGGGCTCGACGAGGTGGAGGCCGAGCTGCTCGGCCCGGCGGAGGAGCTGGCCGGCAAGGACGTCCTGGAGATCGGGGCGGGCGCGGCCCAGTGCTCGCGCTGGCTGGCCGCGCAGGGCGCACGGCCCGTCGCCCTCGACCTCTCGCACCGCCAGCTCCAGCACGCGCTGCGCATCGACGGCGGCAAGGTGCCCCTGGTCCAGGCGGACGCGGGCGTCCTCCCCTTCCGCGACGGCTCCTTCGACCTGGCCTGCTCCGCGTACGGCGCCCTCCCCTTCATCGCGGACCAGGTCCAGGTGATGCGCGAGGTGCGCCGGGTGCTGCGGCCCGGCGGGCGCTTCGTCTTCTCCGTCACGCACCCGATCCGCTGGGCGTTCCCGGACGAGCCGGGCCCGGAGGGGCTGACCGTCTCCGCCTCCTACTTCGACCGCACTCCTTATGTGGAGCAGGACGACGAGGGGCGGGCCGTATATGTGGAGCACCACCGGACCGTCGGCGACCGGGTGCGGGACGTGGTGGCGGGCGGCTTCCGGCTCGTCGACGTCGTGGAGCCGGAGTGGCCGGCCTGGAACACGCAGGAGTGGGGCGGCTGGTCGCCGCTGCGCGGGAACCTGATCCCCGGTTCGGCGATCTTCGTCTGCGAACGCGACTAGGGCCTGGGAGACAGGCGCTGGCCGGGACCTCCGGCCGGGCGCCAGGGGAGAGACTGGGCGCGTGATCCGTGACGACGCGCTCCAGGCCCTGCCCGTCCGCTCCGCGCTGCCCGCCCTGCGGTCCGCGCTCGACGCGGACGGGGCCGCGGTCCTCGTCGCCCCGCCCGGCACCGGGAAGACGACGCTGGTGCCGCTGGTCCTCGCGGGGCTGCTCGACGAGGACGCGCCCGCCCGCCGGGTCGTCGTCGCCGAGCCCCGGCGGATCGCGGCACGGGCGGCCGCCCGGCGGATGGCGTGGCTGCTCGGCGAGAACCTCGATCAGCGCGACAGGCGCGACGAACACAACGGGCTCGTCGGGTACACGGTGCGCGGCGAGCGCGTGGTCGGGCCGCGCACCCGGGTCGAGGTGGTCACGACGGGGGTGCTGCTGCAGCGCTTGCAGCGGGACCAGGAGCTGACCGGTGTCGACGCCGTGATGCTCGACGAGGTGCACGAGCGGCATCTGGACGCGGACACGGTGGCCGCCTTCCTGTGGGACGTGCGGCAGGCGCTGCGCCCCGATCTCCGGCTGGTCGCGGCGTCGGCGACGACGGACGCCGAGGGGTGGGCCGGGCTGCTCGGGGGCGCCCGGGTCGTCGAGGCCGAGGGCGCCTCGCACCCGGTGGAGGTGGTGTGGGCGCCGCCCGCTCGTCCGGTGCGGCCGCCGCACGGGATGCGGGTCGATCCGGCGCTGCTGACGCATGTGGCGGGGGTGGTGCGGCGGGCGCTGCGCGAGCGGGCCGGGGACGTGCTCTGCTTCCTTCCCGGGGTCGGCGAGATCTCCCGGGTGGCCGGGCAGCTGGGGGCTCTGGGCGAGGACCTCGAGGTGCTTCAGGTGCACGGGCGGGCGCCCGCCGCAGTGCAGGACGCGGTGCTGTCGGCGGGGGCGCGGCGGCGGGTGGTGCTCGCCACCGCGGTCGCGGAGTCGTCCCTGACGGTGCCCGGGGTGCGGGTGGTGGTGGACGCCGGGCTCGCGCGGGAGCCCCGGGTGGACCATGCGCGGGGGCTGAGCGCGCTGACGACCGTGCGGTCCTCGCGGGCGGCCGGGACGCAGCGGGCGGGCCGGGCCGGGCGGGAGGCGCCGGGCACGGTGTACCGGTGCTGGGACGAGGCGGAGGACGGGCGGCTCGCCCGGTTCCCCTCCCCCGAGATCAAGGTGGCGGACCTGACGGCGTTCGCGTTGCAGGCGGCGTGCTGGGGTGACCCGGCCGCGGCGGGTCTCGCGCTGCTCGACGCGCCGCCCGCCGGGGCGATGGCCGCGGCGCGTGAGGTGCTCACGGCGGTCGGCG
>NZ_JASERH010000077.1:0-32513 GCF_030766975.1 Streptomyces sp. KL116D
ATTGTACTTCGTTCAGTTGGAATGGGTGTTTAACCGTTTTCGCATTTATCGTGAAACGCTTTCGCGTTTTCGTGCGCCGCTTCGAGTAGCGTCGGACATCGCAGGGTGTGCCCATGCATCCGGGAGATCGGGTGTTCATGTCGCGTTTGCCGCCGCCAACCGGGACCCCTGCCGCGTTCTGCCGGACGCCGTGGTACTGGACCGGACTTCGAATCGGCACGTCGCGTTCGGCCTGGGCGTGCACCGATGCATCGGCTCCCACATCGCGAGGATCGAGTTCGACATCGTGCTGCGGGAGGCTCACCCGATGCCGGGACTACGTCGTCGACGAAGAGAACGCCAAGCTGGGTACCGACACGATCGGCATCGTCAACGGCTGGGAGACCATGCCCATCTCGTTCACGCCCGGCCCGCGGTCGGCCGGATTCGACGCCGGCCTGCAGAGGTGGACGACATGCAGGTGCACGTGGACACGAGCCGCTGCCAGGGGCACGCACTGTGCGCGATGACAGCTCCGGAATTGTTTGACCTGAATGACGACGACGGCCACGCCACCGCTGTGGTCGGCACCGTCAGCACGGAACTCAAGCCGAAGCCCGGACCGCCGAAGCCGGTTGTCCCGAACGAGCAGCGATCATCACGGCGGCAGGAAGCGACTCCAGCTGAGAGCCGGCCACTGCTCACCGGGCCTTGGAGATCCGGTGAGCAGTGGGGCAGAGAATCTGAAGGGATTCTAGAACTCGCCCGTTGCCGTAGGGACGATCGCGGCGCTCGTGCGCGTCGCGTCTACATGCCTGCGCCTCACGGCCTGCGGAGGACAGTTTCGCGTCCTCGGACCAGCGTTCAGGTTCCGAACTCTCGCTGGCAGTGGGCTTCAGTTCTCGTGCCCGCCCTGGTCGGCCGGCTTGCATGCTCTCGGCCAGCGGTGCGCCACGCGTGAAGGTGACAACGCCGGTCCCGTGGCATGCGTGCCGGTACCCGAGCCACTGGTCAGGCAGCGCCGGGACAGCTCCAAGCCGTTGTCACGAGAAACTTCTTGCGCGTCTCTTCCCAAGTCCTTCAACCAGTGAAGTCCGCCGGCTCGCGCAGGCCTTCGGCATGCGGCCAATCGACCCCATCACCAAGCAGTCCACGCCCCCTGAGCCGCGACGGGGTCGACGGTGTCGTCCTCCGGGTAGGGGGACCACGCGTCACGTGCTTCTTAAAGATCGTGCTCGGACGCTCCGCCAGCTGACCGCCCAGCCACTGCCCGTTGCGCGCCATGCCGCGACTCTTGTCCATGTGACGGATGAAGTGCGGCACCCACTCGGCACCGTACTACCGACCAGCACGCGGATGTTCGGGTAGCGACCAAACAGGTTGTCGAAGATTAGCGCCGACAACGTGTCGGTGATCGGGCGCTCACCATAGGTGTTCTGCCACTGCCACGCCGAGAACTGGAACGGCGGCACCGACCCCAGCCCCAGTGCAGGGCCACGTTCTCCTGGTAGTGGTACTCGGTGATGTGGAAGGCGACCACCGCACGCGCCCGTTGACCCGCGCCCAGAACGGGTCGAAGTACGGGTCGCCTGGCGATCGGCCGTTGACCGGCCCGGGCGGCAGCATGATGAACCGGCACCTGCAGCCAGCGCGGTCGGGCTTCGCACCACGGCGCGGTCAGGGTGTCCAGCGACAGCAGGGGCCGGTGCATGGATGCGGTCCTGGGTGTTGAAGCCCCAGTCCTCGTCGATCCAGCGGTTGAACGAGGTCAGGTTGTCGTGAGGCACGTCACCGCGTAGGATGCCCAGGCAAACAGACCCCAACCTCCGGGGTACATGATCGACTTTTCGATCTGCTGCTCGGTGAGCTGAATGAGCCTCGCATTCTTGTCCAGTACTCCTTCTGGATCGGCTCATAGAACCGCTCGGGGTCGCTCCCCGGGAGGCACGCGCGCCTCGGCGTCTCGACCAGCAGGCCGGGCACATACCGCCTGGTCGAGGTCGTTCTCCAGCGCGGTGACGATCCGGTCGTTCGCCAGGAGGATCTTGCGTTTCCCGTCCGCCGCCATGATCGGCCGCACCGCGGTGACCGAGGCGATCCCTGGGCGCATGAACCTGGTGAAGCAGTCGTCCGCAGCTCTCGACGAGTGCTGGTCCGAGATCCAGCAGCTTGTGGGCAGTTCCCCGATCGAGTTCTCGATCAGCGCCATAGTCCGAGGTCGCTTCTCGCAGGGCCCTTCCATGCCGCTCTCGGAATCGTAGCGGCAGAAATAATCAGAGAGTCTCTCATCTTGAAGGATGCTTTCAGAGTGCCATACAGCTGGACCGACAGCAACGCCCGCTCGCACACCAACATGTGCTCAACTCGCCTCGCGGACACCGGAGAAGCGGCCAGGGATGCCGCCCACCGGGGCTCCCATGACGTACAGCAATCAGTTAAATGATATGCCTAGGGAAGGGGATATCGCGGAGCGCGTCGGCAATCGACGCCGCCGACGAGAAGAGGGCGCGAATGAGCCATGCAAACAGAACGCCGCCCCCGCAAGGGACTTCGGGTGGCAGGCCACGGTCAGCGCCTTCCAACCGACGCTGGGGACGCGGGTGTCCGGCCGCTCCTGCTTCGGCGTGCCGCCAGAGCAGCTGTAGCGCAGTGGGGCGGCTTCCGCGACGGAGACGGCGAGATCTGCTCGCGCGCGCGTCGCATCCCCGCAGGACTGCCCACCGATGGGCCCGACACCCGCCGCCGACTGTTTCCTGCTCACCACCGCAGGCCCCGAAGACTGGCATGCACCTGCGAGGAGCGGGGCGCCGGATCGGTTTCGCGATTGCGTTTCTACCAAGACACTCGAAGAGGACGGCCCGCGTCCACTGGCGCAGCGACCCGAACGCGACCGCGCTTTGTCCACGTCACCTGGACCCCGCGCGAGTGCGGTTGGTTCCGAAAAGGGCGTCATGGATGTCCACGGCACGCTCCTTCGAGCCCGGCGTGCACTGGTATCTGCCGGGACATGCGCGACGCCGGCGTAGCTGCACTGCGTCGCCAGCATCTTCCTCGCTTGGAAGAGCACGGTCCTCGGCAAGCAGGTACGTGGCCTGAGAAGTCGGTTTCGACCCCATCTACATGCTCCGAAGGCGGCGGGTCTACAAGACCAAGAGTTTACGCCTAGGTCCAGGAGAGAGCTCGAACTCGTCTGGTACCACCTGGGCCACCGTCTACAAGGACGGCTCGCTCGACGCCGGCCGCACTTCCTCTCGGCAGCGACCACTTCGGCTTCGCCATCCTCACCGACAAGGACGGCAACGTCCGCTACACCAGCGACGTCAGCGGCAGGTCGACTACGGCGAGAACGGCTACTGGCAGGAACACATCTCGGCGTACTCCGCCCTTCGGCGAGGAGTGGGAGGTCGTACGAGCCCCGCGGCCCGAATGGTCGGCCTCCGGCAAACTTCCCAACCCGCAGGTCGAAGGCCGCTGGCGACGCGTCGGCGATCACGCCGCGAGGCACCGATGTGTGTGTGGTTCGCCTGGAGGCCGAGCCGCGGGCACGGTAATCGCCCGGTGAGACCGCCTTGCCGGCGCCGGCGAGAGCGACTCAGCGTCGAGACCGAGAAGTTCTGACGTCGCGCGAACGCCGCTGCGCGAGCCACCGGCCGGGTCCACCGACCTGCCATCGCCAAGGCGGTTTCCCCGACGCCGACAACTGTCAACCATGCAAGCCCCTCGACAAATACTAGACCATGGTGGTCCCATTTAGATGCGGTAGGTCCCACCTCTATGCGATCCCACCCCCGCCGGGCGCGCACCACCCCGTACGGGAGCACCCGCAGATTTCGATGGAGAGATCAGATGAAGCCGGTCCCGAACCAGTCCCCCATGCCCCACCACGACATCACCGGTTGGTTCCAGGTCGCCTGGTCCGCCGAGAGTCGCCGTGGGCGAAAGTGAGCCCATGCACTACTTCGACGTGAGGAAATGATCGCCTGGCGCGACAACGACGGCGTGGTCCATGTCCAGAACGCCTTCTGTCAGCACTCGGCGCGCACCTCGACACGGCGGCACCGTCACGGAGGACAACTGCATCCAGTGCCCGTTCCACGGCTGGCGCTGGGATGCCGACGGCCGCAACAAGCTCATCCCGTACCAGGCCGACCGGCCCAACAAGGTCCGCCGTGATCCAGGTCCGGCACGTCCGGGAACAGAACGAGTGCATCTTCATCTGGAACGACGCACTCGGCCGCGATCCACTGTTCGACATCCCGGACATCTTCGGTGGGATGTACGACGAGAACAGCACCGCGGACGATTACTACCCGCGCGTACCCTGAAGGCACGATGCTCCGCTCCGAGATCAACCTGCACCCACAGTGGGTCATGGAGAACGGCGTCGACTTCGCCCACTTCCAGTACGTCCACAAGGCGGGCAGCCTGCCGAAGCTCGTCCGCCAGGAATTCCGTGCGTACGACTCCGTCACCGAGGTCGAGATGACCTTCGGCGAAGGTAAGGCCCCGACGGCACTTACCCCGAACGGCGCGATCAAGGGCGGGGTCCGCTCGCGCTCGATCGGACTCGGCATCGGTTCGGCGCTGTTCTGGGGGCGCCGACACCATGCGCACCTGGGTCTGCGTGACGCCGGTTGACGCCACCCATGCCACCCTGCGGTCCACGGTATGGCTGCCCAAGCGCGACCCCCTCTGACGGTCCCGTCGTGCCCGAGAAGCTCGTGAAGCGCATGGGCATGGCGAACCGTCAGGTGGAGCGGGACTTGCAGATCTGGCAGAACCAGATCTACCTCGACCCGCCCGCGCTCGCCTCAATGGAGAGCAAGGGCTACCGCCAGCTTCGCTCCTGGTCGAAAGCGCTTCTACCCGCTCGACCACCCGAGCGAGGACCAGAAGGCCATTGAGCAGGCACAGGGGCGAGCGCGTCCAAGAAGGTCGTCGGCGAGTCCGAGGAGAGCGTGCTACTCCCGCCTGACGACGCACGGAGCCCCTGACAAACGGGGAGCAGAAGTCCGACGACGCCCCCGCACCGGTTACCGGTGCGGGGGCGTCGTCGTGTGCCCACCCCTGAGACAACGATCACTGCGGGCCCCAGCTCCGAACTCTCGCACAGACACTTGTCCCTCTATCCGCTATATGATTCGGTTCATTGTCCGATGCTTAAGCATGCTCGGACGAGGAGTGAAACCGACGCCGACCGATCGGTGACGCGAATCGCACCAGCGATCGCCTTGGGACATCCGGCCGACTACGTCAACCGCAAGGCCCACAGCTACAGACGCGGCGAAGGACCGGCCAGCCCCACGGAGCCCCTCGTCCACCCACCAACGGCTCCGACAGCGAAGCCCGCTCGGAGCCAGTCCGCTTGCTGGGAGCTGCAATGAAGCTCGATCCCTGGGGAATCCCGCACACCGCATTCCGGACGACGTCCTGCGACTCTGGGCGGACAGGGGGCGGCGACCGAGATTCCTGGTCGACGAAAGCGATACGCGTCTGACCTACTCACAGGTCGACGACATCGCCGGCCGCCAGGCCTCCGCGTTCAGGGATCTCGGTGTCGGCAAAGACGACTCGGTCGCCGTGTTCATGGACTCTTCCGCCACCCTGGGCGCCACCGCGTTCGGCATCAACCGCGCGGGGGGCGTTTGGTCACCTGTCGACCGAGTACCGCGGCGAGTGGCTGCGCGAGCTGCTGCTCGCGGTGAAGTCCAAGGTCCTGGTCGTGGACAGAGGTGCTGTTGCCGAGATCTTGGCTCTCAAGGATCTACCGTTCGAGCACGTCGTGGTCAACGGCGGCCCCGCCGACGAAGGCCTGCCCGGAGCCACGATGCACGAACTCGAGTCGTTCACCAGCTACGAGCCCTTCCGCGGCACGATCGACCGGCACCACGGCGACACCAACTCGATCCTCTGGACGTCCGGCACCACCGGTCCGTCAAAGGGGTCATGCAATCGCACGCGGTGTGGATGCTCTGGGCGCAGCGTCACAACGAGGTGTACCGGAGGCGGCGTGCGCGAAGGACGAAGTTCTACTATCCGATGCCGATGTACAACTCCGGCGGCTGGAGCATGTGCGTACCCCCGCGCTACTGACCGGCACGACCGCCTGCCTGGACAAGCGCTTCTCGGTCAGCGAGTTCTGGAACAGGCTCCGGCACTGCGGCGCTAACCACCACCATGACGCTGGGTGCCATGCACGTCTACCTGTTCAACGAGCCGCCGAAGGAGGACGACGCGGACAATCCGTTGCGCACCATGGTCATGCTCCGATCGTGCCGACGATGATGCGCCTTCATGGAGCGCTTCGGCGTCGAGATCATCGGCGGCGGCTTCGGCCAGTCGGAGATCGCGGGCGCCACGGTCTAGCACCTCCGGCATGCCCCTGAAGTCCGGGTCGAGCGGATACACCACCAACGACGACCCAGTGAGACCAAAATTCTCAACGCTAGACGACCAGGAGACCGAGGTCGATGAGGTCGGAGAGATCTGCGTCCGCCCCCGCGTCCCCTTCGCAGTCTTCAACGGTTACTACAACGAGCCGCACAAGAGCCTCGAGACCTTCCGGAACATGTGGCACCACTCGGCGACCTCGGCCGCCGGGACGCCGACGGCGAAATCTTCTTCGTCGACCGCAAGAAGCGACTCTGCTGCGACACAAAGGGCCGCAACACGTCCACGTTTGAGGTCGAAGCACATCGCGCGACAGTTCCTGGGTCCAAAACGCGGCGGCGGTCGGCGTCCCACCCCGGACGTGCAGTCCTGAGGAGGAGTTGATGATGCCGTGCTGCTCCGTGAGCCGGGCAAGGAGGTGGAGCCGCTTTCGAGTTCTGCATAGTTCATGGACGCGAACGCGCCCTACTTCTTCGTTCCGAGGTACGTGCAGGTCGTCGACGAACTCCCGATGACGCCTAATGAACAAGATCTCCAAGTACGTTCTCCGCGACCGGGGGCATCACGGAAACCACGTGGGACAGAACACCGGCTCCGGCGGATGGCGCCCACGCGACCGACCGGGAAGAATAGGCCGGCCGCCGCGATCGCCTGATGCGCCGAAAGAAGCCGCAGACATCGCCTGAGACGACGATGGCGATCGGTCCTGGCCCCTAGCGAACAGCCAGAACCGATCTCTATGGGCGGACGCACACGATCGTGGCCCGGATGCCTCACCGGCACCCGGGCCTCACTCGCGAAAGCCCTGCCACGGGAAGGCAGCGGCCCGCACTCTCTCTCAGCCCGTCACATACCGGAGAATCTTCCGAACGAGCGTGCGGCGCCGCAGGGTCCGGCGGACGCCGACCGGCCGACGCGGACGTGCGGGACCAGCAGAATCCCCACCAGAGCGTCCGCCAGCAGGGCACGATCGACGTCAGTCGGCGAACTCACCGCGCTCGACAGCCGCCTGCAGCACCTGGTCGATGCGCGCCGCAGTCGGCCAGATCACCTGGTTCTGGAAGCGCTCCACCAGTACGGGTGGTCGCGCGCGTCCGTGAAGATCCTCATCTGCAGGTCGTACACGGAGGGCCCAACTGCTCGGCGATCATGTCGGCCACCACGAAGAGGTCCTGTTCGAGGACGCCCGGGAGACTCGGCAGTTCCGGCAGTTCCAGACTGTCGAGCGCGTCGACGATCAACGTGTCCGCGTCATGCCAGCGCAGAAGCAGGCTGGGCCGGGAGACCCCGGCCCGCTGGGCGACACCGCGCATGCTGAAGGCGGCGACCCGTTCCGCCAACTCGTCCCGGGCAGCCTGAAGCACTCGTTCCGTCCACCGAGGGATCCCCTCGGCCTGCCCGCACCTTCCCGCGCCCACCGGCACTGTCACGCGGCTGCGGTTCCGACGTCCGCTCGGCGTCGCCCATCTCACTCCCGGGTTCATTCTTGCAGCTTGAGTACACAGACCTTGACCGGCTCGTCCCCGACACACATGAGCTGACAGGTCACGTACGTCGCCATTCGCGACGTCCTCCTCCTCGAGCAGGTTGTTCCCCTCCATCTTGACAGTGCCGGAGGGACAGTTGGCGATACACGTGCCGCAGTCGCCGTCCCCGGCACATGTAGGGCACCTCGATCCCGAGGACAGCAGGTGGTCGACGAGAGTGACCCTTCGGCCAGTCGACCCTTTTATGCACCTCGCCTTCTGATCTCGACCTCAGTCGGCACGGCGTCGCCGATTTTGACGGGCGCCACGGCCACGGGTGCGGGCTCAGCGAACGGGTCCCCGGACAGCGATGTGAAGACCTCGATGTGGATCTCCTTGCGCTCCCGCCTCCGGGCCGCCGTCCAGGCCGACCGACCGCCTCCATGAAGGGGCCGGGGCCGCAGACGAACGCGTGCCGGCCCGTCGCCGCCCCGCGAGCCGCACCAACTCCTCGGCCTGCGGCGGGCCGTGGAGCGGCTCCAGCCAGTGCCGCACCGAGAGCTGTCTGGGAACTCTGGCCGCCAGGTCGCGCAGTTCCGCAGCGGCGATGACGGACTCCGCGTCCCGGTTCGCGTAGAACAGCTCGATCGACCCCGTGCCAGTACTGAGCACGGACTTGGCGATCGCCAGCACCGGCGTGATGCCGCTCCCTCCGGCGAGTAGCAGGAGGTCCTGGTCCCAGCGAGGCGGGCGTGAACACCCCAGCCGGAGGCGGCACCTCGATCTCGGCACCGGCGGCGTGTTGTCGCACAGCCAGTTCGACGCATAGCCGCTCGCGGTGCGCCTGACGATCACACGGGTCGGCTCGTGGCGATCGGCGGAACTGGCGAGCGAGTAGCACCTCGCGACCGACCCGGTCAGCTCGCTGGGCACCCGAAGGGTGAGGTACTGGCCTGGCCGGTGCGCGGGCAGTTCCGGGTGCCCCTCGAACACGATCGACACCGCGTCCTCGGTCTCCCGCACCACGTCCGCCACCCGCAGCAGCACTGATTTTGCTTGTGCCATCACGTGACACACCACCCTCTCTCCGTACTGTGCTTATTTTTATGCCACGCCGGGACAATATCTCACCCCCAACGGCCGCACAAGCGCCCGGACGCCGGCAACCGTTACGCCCGGACCACTACAGCCGACATTTACTCACGTACAATTATTCAACTGAATGACCCCTAGGCGGCGGGAAGTCAACTACGACTGGAAGGCCGCCGTGCCGGCGCGGACAAGAAACACGCAGGCATGAGCACCCCCAAGGGACACCCTCCTGTCACCGGCACGAGCGGGCCACTGGGCTCGGCGGTGCGCAAGCAGGCGGCAGCGGGCCGCCGGGGCCTGGTCCGCGCACAGGCGGACACCGACGCGCTCGGCGGGAAGCCGCTCCCGGCGACATCGCTGATCCGGACTCGCTCACCGAGCCGTTCGAGGGACGTCTACGCGGCCGTTCACTCCGCCGCCACACCCGGAGGCCCCTGGTCCACTGCGGGCGAGGCGAACTTCGAGTCGGTCAACCACCAGGGCTCGATACACGTCCTGGACACACAGCGCTCTCAGGGGGCGCCACGACCGCGCCGACCAGTTCGCCAGTCTCACACCTTCGTCACAGTCATCGAGCGCACTTCGGTCGGGGCCGGCCAGACGCGGGCTTTCGTGGTGTCTACGGAGCAAGTTGGCGATGTACCACGAGAGCGTGCGGCGGGTACGCGCACCGCACGCTGCACGGGGAGCTCACCGAGTACGCGAACTCCACGCCGAACTGACCCTGGTTTCCCACCGGCGCGGGCGACCAATCTGGGGGCGATGAAGGTGTTCGCCGAGCAGAACTTCCTGCGCCCGCCCGATCCCGCGGCGATCAACAAGGCGCTCCGGGATCACGCTGCCCCCGCTACGCAGGACGTCGAGGGCACAGTCGCCTGGATGCACAAGGAGGGGCTGCTATGACGAGCGCGCAGAACAGAATCACGGTCGAGGACCGCATGGCGATCCACTGAGCTGCTCGGGCTGTACGAGACACCTCATCGACGAACGTCGCTTCAGCCGGGCGCACGAGATCTTCACCGACGACGCCGTGTACGACGTCTGGACCCGGCGAGCGGTGCACCACGGCACTGAAGATCGTCGCCCCAGTGAACACCACGGACACCCACCCCCGCCCACCACCACCATCGACGTGGTGGTCACCCAGGACACCGTCGGAGCCGTCCACGCCGTCTCCAAGGGCCCTCGGGATGGGGCGGCGAGGGACGCCGTCGGCAGCGTCACGTACCGCGACGTGCGGCGCACCTGCGTGGCGCATTGCTTCCCGGACGGCCGTACTGCGCCGCCCGGGAAGCATTCCGCCGACTTTCACTTGACACGGATAGCAAATTAGTTGGGATCAATGATATCTATAGCTTGTTTTCGCGGACGCCCACCCCCGGCGGCCGCGCCGACTCGACTAGGAGCGGTATGGGCGAACGACTTGAGGGAAAAAGTAGTCCTGGTCACCGGGGCCGGGCAGGCCGGCGGGCACCGCCTTGGCTCTAGCCAAGGAAAGGTGCGGCGGTGGGCCTGGCCGGGCGCACGTTGGCCAGCGCGAGGCCGTGGCCAGCGAGATCGCCGACCTGGGCGGCAAGGCCATTCCACTGCTGTGTGATGTAGCGGACCGGGCGCAGGTCGACGCCGCGGTGGCCGCCACCGCGGAGGCCTTCGGCGGACTCGACGCGATCGTGAACAATGCTGCGGTCGGGGCGCAGAAGCTGCTGGCCGACCTCACCGACGAAGAGGTCGAGAAGAGCTGGCGCGTGGAGACGATGGGCACGTTTGTACGGCATGTAAGCCGCGCTTCCGCACCTGCGCAGAACGGCGGAGCGATCGTCAACCTTTGGTTCCACCACAGCGATCGAGGGCAACGCGTCCTTCGGCGCCTATGCGATGTCAAAGGAGGCCATCCGCGACCGTCGCGCGTGGCCGCCCGCGAATAGGGCCGGTACAACATCCGGGTCAACGTGGTCGTTCCCAACGCTCTCCTCCCCACCCAGCCAGGAATTCGCGAACCAGCACCCGAGCGCTTCCGAGCGCATGCAGAGCCGTACTGGCGCTGCGCCGGGTGGGCGATCCGAGCTGGACATCGGCCGCGCCGTCGTAGCCCTGGTCATCGACGACCTCGCCTCACCTTCACCGGGGACACCCTGATGCTGACGGGCGGTGGCTGAGAATGGACGCCGCACGTCTTGCTCCGCATCGAGGCGCGGCAGGAGATCGGCCAGATCCCGATCCGGTACGCGATCGCGGTCGACTCCCGCGACATGGAGGCCTGGGCGAACCTGTTCGTCCTGGACGTCTCCGCAGGTCGCCGGGGCAGGGACGAGCAGCCCTGCGCACGTACATCGGCCCGATGGTCGCCTGGTTCTACCGCTCGATCCACCTGATCTGCGGACACCAGATCGAACTCGGCCCCGACGTAGGCGAGGACGGACCGACCACGGCGACCGGGAAGGGTCTACTGCCGGGCCGAGCACGAGGTCGGCGACCGGTGGATCGTGATGGCGATCCGCTACGAGGACGCTCTACCGCAAGGTCGACGGCAAATGGCTTCTGAGGCGCGCAAGGAGCGGTACTCGGTACGCCGCCGACCACCTGGAGCGCCCGCAGATGGTGAACTTCGACAGCTGGGACGAGAACGGCCAGAAGCCGAGCCTGCCCGCGCCCGAAGGCACCTGGGAAAGGTTTTGGGCCGACGCCGACGTGGGCGCCGTCACTGCCAGTCCGCTGTCCTGGAGCAGCGGGCCCGGAAAGACGACTAGGGAGAGACATGGACGTCGGGTTGTACTTCGACCTACCGCAACCCGGGCTGGCGCGCGGATTGGAAGCGGCTCACTCGTTCACGCTGGAAGCCCGTGAAGAGGCGGACCGGCTGGGCATCGATTCCCTTGGTTCTCCGAGCACCACCTGTTCGACGGCAGGGTACCTCCCGCAGCCGCTGACGTTTGCGTCGGCGGTGGCGGCGCGCGGCGGCAACCCGCATCGGCACGGCCGTGCTGGTGGCACCGCTGCGACCGGCGGCGCAGATCGCCGAGGAAGCGGCAATCGTCGATCTGGTGAGCGGAGGACGCCTCGACCTCGGCCTCGGCACGGGCTACCGACCGCCGGAGTTCGATCTCTACGGCGCCTCGATCGCGGGCCGCTACGGCGTGACGGACTCCAGGGCCCGGGACATCCGCGCGCACTGGGGAGTCGGGCAAGGTGCTTCCTCCGCCCGCCCAGGACAGGCTTCCGATCTGGATGGGCTACCAGGGTCCCAAGGTGCACCGCGCAGGTGTGTGCTCGGCGAGGGCCTGCTCTCGGCGAACCCCAACTGGTGGAGCCTACGCGAAGGTCTCATCGCCGGCAGGCCACGACCCGAGCTTCCGCCCGGATGGCCGGTGCCCTCTACGTGTGGGCCCACGGACGGTCGGAACGGGGACCGGCCCGCCGTGCGCGAGACACGTGCGGTTCCAGAACGACTCGCAAATCCGCAGGTGCCATGGTGGAGAGGAACGGACCAGCCGGTCCCGCCGCCCGTCGATCCCAGAGAAAGATCAGAGCATCGAATCACCACCAGCTTCACAGCCTCCTGCTGGCACCAGCCGGAAGAGGCCGCTGCCAAGGTGAAGTGGAGTTCATCAGACGCTGGTGTCCACCGTGAAAATTTCTGGGCGCGTCCCTTGCATGCCGGAAGAGATGGTCATGCGCCAGGTGCGGACTCGTGGCCGAGGACCCTCGCTCTCCACTGTTGCGCGACTGACCGCCTCCGGGCGTGATCCATTGGTGGATCAGCCGTGGCCCGGAACAAGCAAGGAGGTGCGGATCGGATGACCCGGTTCGTCAACAACGTAGTAGTCGTAACGGGCGCGGGCGTCGGCATCGGCCGCGCGTCGGCCATGCGTCTCGCGTCCGAGGGCGCCTTCGTGGTCGCCAACGACCTGCGTGAGGAGAGGCCGCGCAGAGCACCGCGCAGGCGATCGTCGATGCGGGCGGCCAAGGCGAGAGGCCGCGCCGGGCAGCGTCGTCGAGCCCGGCTCGTCGACGAGCTGTTCACCAAGACAGCCGAGCGGCACGGTCGGCTGGACGTCGTCCACAACAATGTGGGCCTCTGCGGCGAGCGCGGCAGCTTTCCTCGACGTCGACGACGAGGACTGGGCCCGCGGGCGTCGAGCTCCAGCCTCCGGGTCGGTGGTTCCGCGAAGATTTGTCCACTTGCGGTGCGGCGCTGAAAGAGTCATGAAGGACCCAGCGGCGGCGCGATCGTCAACACCGGTTCGGCCGCGGGCCTGGGCAAGCACCCCGGCACAGTGCCGTACTACGGCATCAGCAGAGTCCGCGTGATCATCCAGCTGACGCGCGAGGCCGCGGTCGAGGAGCGGCCCGCTTGGACGATCCGCACGTCAACACGGTGATCCCGTCGGTGCGCACCCCCGCGTTCGAGCACCTGCCTCGAGGGTGAGAGGCGAGCGTTGAGCGTTACGCCAGCTGCGAATCCCGCTGCCGAAGAATCGCCGACCCGTCGGACATCGCCTCCGCTGTCGCGTTTTCTCCGCCTCCGTCGACGCCGCGGCCATCACCGGCGTCGCGCTGCCGGTCGACTGTGGCATCAGCGCGGTGCTCTACCAGCCCAGGGTGGACTGACGCCAGTCCACCAGTGCAGAAGTCCGCCGGGCGCGAACCATGCCCGGCGGACTTCACGTTGTTGTCTCGGCGGCGTTCGGCGTATCTCACAGCCGCTACAGGGAACGACGCTCCACCCTACGGAGAGTGGTTCACCTCACGCAAAGATCTAACCTATTGTTGTATTGAGCGTCGGTGTAACGCGACTCTCCTGGAGGACAGACGTGGTCAACCGTCAGGGAATTCCGACCGGACGCAGGTGGCACGGTGGGTGCGGCTTTCGGCGAGCTGGAGCCGATCGAGGCGGTCAGCGCATCGCTGAGACAGCCCGGAAAGTCCCTGTCCAACGTCCTGGACCAGGTCATGACGTCTTATGCGGACCGTCCGGCGCTCGCGGTACGCGTGCCCGGACCGCACCCCGCTTCGACACCACCAGCTACCACTTGCACGCTCTTGCGGGCCGGCGCGCTCGCGGCGGACTTGTATCACCACTCCCGTACCAAGGGTCCGGCCCGGCGAGCTGGTGTGCACCCTCGGGTTCACCAGCGCTGATTACGTTACCGTCGACCTGGCGTGCGCCAGACTGGGTGCGGTCGTCGTTGCCGCTGCAGCACAGCGCCGCCGCCTCGCAGCTGGCGCCCGTCGTCCGCCGAGCACCAGTCCCCGCGTACTGGCGACGAGTCTCGAACAGCTCGGCACCGCCGTCCGAATGCGTCATGGACAATGCCGACGTCCGCGCAGGCTGCTCCGTCTTCGACTACGACCCGGCCAACGGGGACCAGCGCATCGGTCTTCGACGCCGCCGCGAACCGTCTGCGCGAGTCGGCCTGCACGATCGAGATGACCTGCTGTCCGCCAGTTTCGAACGCGGGGCTGCGCTGCCGCCGACGCCTCCGGTCGCCGATGACCCCGACGCCCTGTGCCTCCTGGCCTGCGCACCGGCAGCACGGCTCGCCTAAGGGCGCATGCACACCGACCTCCTGGTCGCCACCCTGTGGCGCAGTACCGAAGCTCCGGCAGCGGGCCCGTAGTGTGTCAGCTACCTCCCGCAGAGTCACCTGCCGGGCGAATCGTCCTCATGGCTACCTCGCCGCGGGCGGCAATGAGCTGCTTCTGTCTCCTGCAGTGACCTGTCCACGCTGTTCGACGACATCGTGGAGGCAAGGCCGACTGCACTGTGGCCCGTGCCACGCGTCCTGGACATGCTGTTCCAGCGCTACTCCGCCGAAGTGGACCGCCGCGCACCTCGGCGAGCGACCGGGCCCGCATCGAGGCGGAGGTCAAGAACGAAGCTGCGCGAGAAGGCGCTCGGCGGCCGGGTGAGGCGGCCGGTACCGGTTCGGCCCCGTGTCCCCGGAGATCGCGTTCGCCGAGGAGTGCCTCGGCGTCCTGCTCCACCACGGTTACGGAATGACGGAAGCCGGCGGAGGCGTCCTGTCCAACCGCCGCGTGCGCCGCCCACCTTGTACGGGCGTACCGGCTCGCAGACGTTCCGGAACTCGGCTACTTCAGCCAACTCGACACCCTGCACCCCCGCGGCGAACTGCTGCTCGACACCGGAGACGATCTTTCGGCAGCAATACAAGCGGCCCGAGCTGATGGCGTCGGTCTTGACGAGGACGGTTTCTACCGGACCGGCGATATCATGGCGCAGGTGGGGACGACGAGCTGGTCTACATCGACCGCCGGACGAAGTCCCTGCTGTCCCAGGGCGAGTTCGCCGATCTCCTGGCTGGAGTCCGCCTACGCGACGAGCCCGCTGATCCGCCAGATCTTCGTTTATGGAAACAGCGCACGCGCCTATCCGCTGGCAGTCGTCGTCCTCACCGACACGTTTCCGCGCAAGGCGTGGCGACACAGAGCACGCCTGCGCACGGCACTGTATGAGTCCCTGCGCACAGTCGCGCGCGAGTCACAGCTGCAGCCGTACGAGATCCCATACGCGACTTTCATCGTCGAGACGGAACCGTTCACCATGGAGAACGGCCTGCTGTCCGACATCCCGTGAAAGCTGCTCCGCCCGCGCGTGACCGGAGCACTACCGCGCGACCGCCTTGAACAGCCTCTACGAGAAGAGCTCGCCGAGCAGCAGGTAGGAACGAGCTGCAGCAAATTTCTGCGCTTCGAGCAGGCCGCGACGAGCCCGCACGCGACCCCGGTGCTGCGCGTGCGCGCGCGCGACGCCTCGGCGCTACCGATCCGGCCTCGACTCCAATGATCGGCTCCATCGACCTCGGCGGCGACTCTTCGCCGTCCGCGCTGTCCTTCGCTTCGCCTGCTCGAAGAGATCTTCGAGGTCGAGGTAGCGGTGAGCACGACGTCATCAGTCCCGCCAACGATCTTGGCGAGCGGCCGACACCATCGAGCGTGCGCTGGTCACAGGGCTCAATCTGCGGGCTTCGCCGACGTGCACTCCCCGGTTCCGGGCGGGTGCGCGAGCCGAGCGACCCTTGGACGCGTTCCTGCCCCCGAGGTGCTCACCGCGACCGACAAGCTTCCGGAACCAGAGCACGGACGTGCGCGGTGCTGATCACCGGCGCGAACGGCTACCTGGGTAGGTTCCCCTGTTTGGACTGGCTGGAGCGGATGGCGGCACGGGGGCCGCGGGACCGTGGTCTGCCCGGTGCGCGGCGCCGACGAGGACGCGGCCCGCGCCAGGCTCGACGCGGCCTTCGACAGCGGGGGATCCCGCGCTGTCCCGGCGATTCCGTGAACTCGCCACGCAGTACCTCGACGTCATCCCGGGCGACCTCGGCGAGTCCGGGCTCGGCCTGGCCGACGCGGTGTGGCACCGTCTCGCTGCGGACGTGGACCTCATCGTGCACCCGGGTGCACTTGTGAACCACGTGCTCCCTACCAGCAGCTGTTCGGGCCCAACGCGTCGGGCACCGCCGAGCTGATCCGGCTCGCGCTGACGACCCGTATGAAGCGCTTCGTCTTCCTTTCGACCGTCGCCGTCGTGGCACACCAAGCCGCCACGGCCGATGAGGACCGCGATATCCGGGAGACCAGCCCCGTCCGCGACTTGAACGGCGATTACGCCAACGGTTACGCGAACAGCAAATGGGCCGGCGAGGTTCTGCTCCGGGAGGCCCACGAGAAGCATGGTCTGCCCGTGTCCGTATTCCGGTCGGACATGATCCTGGCGCACAGCGGCTATGGCGGGGCAGCTCAACGTGCCCGACATCTTCACCCGCCTGCTGTTCAGCCTCGTCGCCACCGGCATCGCCCCGCGCTCCTTCTATCGCGGCGGCATCCAGCCGCGCCCACTACGACGGATTGCCGGTCGACTTCACCGCAGCAGCCGTGACAGGCCTCGGTGAGCAGTTCACGTCCGGTCACCACACATTCAACGTGGTCAACCCGCATGACGACGGGATCTCGCTCGACACCTTCGTCGACTGGCTCACAGAGTCGGGCAGGCCGATCACCCGGGTCGACGACTACCACGACTGGCTGGAGCGCTTCCCTGCAAGGCTCTGCAGGCACTGCCCGAGTACCGCAGGCGGCACTCGCTCCTGCCCCTGCTGCACGCTTACGGCAGCTCCGGCCGAAGCGACCGGGGGCGCCATGGTCCCTGCTGAGCGGTTCCGCGCGGCGGTACAGGATACGGACCTCGGGTGGGACGGAGACATCCCCACATCGGGCCGGAGCTCATCAAGAAATACCTCACCGATCTGGAGAGCCTTGGAATCCGAATCTGAGCACGCCCACTGGTCTTCAGCCCGGTCCCGCACCACATCCGATGTCGATCAGCCGCGAATGCAAGATCGAAAACCGTGTCATCCAAACAAAAGAATGATATAGCTGTTCTGACGGATTACTCACGCGTCCGACACGGTGGATTACCTCCCACAGCGGAACGTCGCTCGTCGGACGAGTAGAACTTCTACACTCGGGATGGATCGCGGTGACACAACTTGTGGACGGCGTGCAGCCGCTGGTGATGAATGTGGCGGGCATTGAGCTGTCTGGCCTCGCGGCCGAGCCCGCAGGGAGTCCCCCGCGGGCTGGTCTTCGCACTGCACGGTGGCGGCTCCCGCGCCGCGTACTTCCACTCGCCGGTGGACCCCTCGGGGGTCGCTCCTCGGGATCGCGGCGGCCCTCGGATGGCAAGCCGTGGCACTGGACCGGCGGATACGGGGCGTCGAGGCGGCGACGCCTCGCCCGGCCTTGACGTACCGAAGCAAGCGAATCTGCTGCGGCAGGCGATCACCCAGCTCCGTGGGTCCGAGCCGCTGCCGGTCGTCCTGGTCGGCCACTCGCTCGGCGCGGTCACGGCGCTGCACCTGGCCAAGCTGTTCGACGAGACCCGGGACGGCAACGAGTTGGTGGCACTGGCGCTCGGCGGAGTACTCGCTGGCCTACACCGACGACCAGTCGGCCGGGATGCTTCTCATGGACACGACCAGCACAGTGGTGCGGCGCCCGCCGGGTCCGCGCCCGACCCCGGCAACCGGCCCGGCCCGGCCGGCACCTGGCCGCAGACGCTTCTTGGCGAGCTGAAGACCGTAGTTTGGCCCGGTCCCGTCCGCGGAGTTCGAGGACGCGCGACCGCCCCGCCCCACCGCACGGAAGCTACTCAGCGAGATGACCGTGCCGGTCCAGGTCGCCGTACCGGAGTTCGAGACCACGATGGAGTCGGCTCAAACCGTCCTCGACGCGGCTCCGCGCGGCGCTGGAGGGCGTGGGCGACTCGGAAGTCATCCTGGTGAAGGGTCCGGGCACAACCCTGTCGTTGACCCACCAGGCCCGCGCCTACCACCTCCAGGTACTCCCGCATTCGCCGAAGCCACCGCTAGCTGCGCGAGCGGAACATCGCCTCGCCTCGCGAGTTGAGTTCACTCTGCCATACGCACACGGCCCGGGCCCTCGGGTCCGGGCCGTGTGCGCATGGGCCTCATGTAAACCATCGAGACCGGGCGGCGAGCCCGTCGCGTGTTCTCGCGCAGCTCGCCGCCGGTGATGGGCCGTTCTGTCCTACGGTTCAGGGACGCACCCTGGCGGGCACCGTCTCACCCCAGGCCATGTGCACCACGGGACTCGAGTCTCCCCACCCGCTGGATGATCCCTCTCCTGCTGAGGGTTGGGCAGCGGCCTGAGCCCCATGCGACCCAGCTCATGGGGCTTGCACCCCAGGCCGTGCCATCAAGGTCGTAGTGGATACCGGTGCGCCAGGCACCGTCCTCCGTGAGGTCGATCCGGCCCGTGACGTTCCGCAAAGGAGATCTCGCCAAGCTGGAGGAGACGACGCCCACACCGAACGACTTACCACTGAGGAGGAAGTGACCGACCTCGGTGGTGCCGTCGTCCCACCGCGTCGCCCACGAGTACCAGGACGTGTACTGCGCATCGTGCAACGGGTCCTTCTCGACGTAGAGCCGGCCGCCCGGGTACATGTACGCCTCCTCCCAGAACATGAAGCCGCGCACGGACTTGCCCAGCACGGTGCCCCTCGACCTCCCAGGTCTGGGTGAGGTAAAGCAACGCCGCCTTCGGGGCCGGGCAGGTACCACTGCAGGGCCGGGCAGTTGCGCGGCCTCGACGAGGTCGAGCACGCCTTCCTCGGTGTAAGAGAAGGTGTCAGGGGTCAACTCAAGACGCATGCCGCGCCTCGGCGTCGCCGCTCGGCGCCGAGAACCGTACGCCGTCGGGGAAGCGCCTCGCGTCGCGCGAGGTCGCTAGGGACTGCGTCCTTGGGCTCGCGTCGCACGCGCAGTTCGCCGGTCGAAACACCCCTCGGCGTCCACCGTGGACATCACAATGAGGCGACCACCGAGGGCCGCGGCGCTCACCACTGCTCTCGGCGGCGAGATCGGCACCCGGCGTGAAGCGACGCATGAGGGAGAACATCGTCCCGTCGGCGCGCGCAGGGTCCCCCAGACGTACCCGGCCTCACGAACCAGGCCCATGATCGGTGCATCGGACGCCCATTGCGCCGGGTCGATCTGCCGGGCGGAGGCGAGCGCCGCGGCGTTCAAGTCACCCGTCACCGGGAGTTCGTCGGTCAAAGATGCAGCCACAATGCGCTCTCTCGTCTCGCCGCGCGACCTCGCGCCGGGTACACAGTGGACCAAAAGCGCCGCCCAGGACGCTCAACCACTGGACACGTTAACAGTTATATTATTGAGTTTCTAGGCGCACGCAGACGCCCCACAGTCGCCGCCAGGAGAGCAACCATGCCCGAAACTCCCTTCAGTGCCGCCAAGTCCAATCAGGCTGCGATCGTGATCGAGCCGTCCGGATTGGTGGTCACTTTCGCGGGAACTTGAGGCGCGGTCGAACCGGGCTGCACACCTGTTCCGCGCACGCGGACTGGAGCGCGGTTCCCGTATCGCGATCCTCGCCGAGAACCGCGCGGAGTACCTGGAACTAGCCTGGGGACGCACAGCGGTCGGGGCTCTACTACGTGGGAGTGAACGTGCACTCACTCCCGCCGAGGCGCGGAGTACATCGTCCGCAACAGCGGAGCGAGCCTGGTCGTCGCGTCGGACACTCTGGGGGAACTAGCCGACGAGGCGCTGGCAGATCCCGAACTCGCGCCGGCCGGGCGGCTCATGCTCGGCACGCCCCGTGATGGCTGGGAAAGCTACGAGAGCGAGGTCGCACATCTGCCGGAGACCCCATAGCCGATCAGTCCGAGGGCGACTTCCTCCTCTACTCCTCCGGTACCACCGGGAGGCCGAAAGGCATCGAACGGCCCTGCCGGAAGGGGCCATTGGGCAGCGCGCCCGACCGGCCGGGGCAGTGGCTGCGCGACCTGATGGGCTTCAAGCCGGGCGACGTGTACCTGTCCCCGCCCCGCTCTACCACTCACCGCGCCGCTGGCCTGGTCGATGAGCACACAACGCAACGGTGGCACCGCGGCGATCCTGGAGCGCTTTCGACGCCGAGCTCGCGCTCGCCGTCATCGAGCAGCACCGGCGACGCACGGTCAGTGGGTGCCGACGATGTTCGCGCGTCTACTCAAGCTGCCGTCCGAGCTGGCGCGACCGATACGACCGCTCCAGCATGCGGTACGCGATCCACTCCGGCGGCGCCTGTCCCGGTGGAGGTGAAGCGGGCGATGATCGAGCGGTGGGGCCGGTGTTGTTCTCGAGTTCTACTCAAGCACCGAGGGGGCCGGGGCCACGTCGATCATGTCGGAGGAATGGCTTCGCAAACCGGGGGTCGGTGGGCAAGCCCCTGATGGGCCGGCCGTACATCCTCGACGACGACGGGACCGGAGCTCCCGGTGGGCGAAGTCGGCACGATCTGGTTCGAGGGCGCCGTCGGCTTCTGCTACCACGACGACCCGGGCAAGACCGCCGCCGCACGACGCCCGGGGCAGGGCATCAGTCGGCGACGTCGGCTACCTGGACGAGGACGGGTACCTGTTCCTCAGCGACCGCCGCACCCACCTGATCATCTCCGGCGGCGTGAACATCTATCCACGGAGATCGAGGACGCGCTGCTGATGCATCCTCAGTCGCTGATCTCGGTGTGATCGGACCGCCCGATCCGGGAGCGCGAACGCGTGGTCGCGATCGTGCAGCCGGAGGATCCTGCCGCGGCGGGGCCTGAACTGGCCGCGGAGCTCGTCGCGTTCGCCCGTACCAAACTGGGCGGGTACAAGGTGCCGCGCGACATCCGCTTCAGTGACAAACTGCCGCGCACCCCGACCGGCAAGATGCGCAAGCACGAATTGCGGGACCGCATGCTGCAAGCGTGAGCGGCGGCCTCACGGAGGGTCGGCCATCAATTGCTAAAGTACTCTCCATTTGCGGCCCTCATCAGAATGGCGGACGTCGATGACCACGCCCGAGCGGAACCGCCTGCGCGCCCGACAGGACATCACCACTGCCGCGCTGACGCTGTTCATCGAGCAAGGCTACGAGGCGACGACTGGTCGAGCAGATCGCTCGTGCTGCCGGCCTGTCCAGCGCAACGGTGTTTCGGCACTTCCCGAGCAAGGAGGACATCCTGTTCGGCGACGGAGGACCCTCGGCCGAGGCGATGGTGCACCATGTAGCGCGCCGCACTGATCGGTCGATCGGCGTCGCGGCGCTCGCAGAGGGGGGTCGGAAAGTTCGCCGCAGAACTGCAGGGACGAGCGTACGCACGCGCTGACCCACCTGGTCACGACCAACCGGTCATTGGAGGCGCGGAGCCTGCGCATGCGCTTGCGCTGGGAACGCGACATCGCCCGACAACTGCTTTCGAGGAGGGCGCGGACCCTCCCTGGCGCACACCTTGATCGCTTCCATCGCCATCTCCTGCTTCAGCGCCGCGCTGCGCTACTGGGACAAGGGACGACCCGTCGACCACACTCACCGACCTAGTGGCGCTCGCGTTCGCACAGCCGCTGTCGTACCGGCCCACACAGCCGAAGTCCGTCGGCATCGGACGCGGGACCGAGGAGTGAGCTCGCCCGTCACGGCGCCCGCGACAGGCGGACTTCACGTAACATCCGCCGGCCACTTCCCTACGGAGCCGGTGCCGTAACTGAACAGGTCGCTGGCCAGGAGTAGCGCGACAGAGCCGACCCCTGACGGCTCACCTGCCCACTTCATCGGAATCCGCACAGTAGTCGCCTCCCACGCCTGTGCTGACATCGCCTGGGTCACGCCCCCGCGAATAGGGCGCTGGATGGCGCTGACCCGCACACCGTTGCCCGCCAGCCCCTTCGCGGCGCTGTAGTTGTCCTGCTCGATGGCGCCGGCCTTTTTCCGCGATCGATGACATCGTGATGGCCGAGCCGCGGACCTCTCCATGCATCACAGTGCTGGCGGCGCGCGTGACCAGTCAGGAGCCGAAGACGTGCACACCGAGGACCGTCCGGAAGTCTCTCGGCAGTCATCTCTCAGCATCGTCCTGTCCCGTACAATCCCGGCGCTGTTGACCATGATGTCGACCGACCCAAAGCGCTTCCGTCTCGACGATCAGGGCGTCGACCGCATACTCGTCCGTGACGTCGCACCGACGCGACGCTCTGCCAAGACCGCGCCTGGGACTCGACAGCCTCGGCGTTCAGGTCGGCGAGCATCACCTGCGGGCCATACTGACGAAGGTGTTCTCGATCGCCAGCCTCGAGCCTCTGGACCCCACCTCAGTGACCACTGCGACGCGCCCCGTCAGTTCTGGTAGCGAAACGTCTGCTTACTCCTCGCACATTGATGGATCAGTAATTGGATGTGCCGGAAGATCGAGCTTTGGCCTTGACCGCCGCCACTTGATACAAGGACAGGCAAAGCAGTAGAATCATATAACGATTTTTCCTCTACGGCGACGACGGAGGCGCGATGACGGAGCTGTCGACTCCCGCGCACCGGTCCGAACAGAGCCCACAGCCGGGCGGACATGGTCCGGAGGCCCTGCGGATCCTCTCTGCAGCGTGGGCGGTCCTGCGGCGTTCACACTTCCCGCTCCCTGAAGATCCGTCAGGTGCTGACCGCCTCCTACACCTCGGCCAGCAGCTTCTACCGGCTGTTTCCCAGCAAGTCGCACCTGATGCTTGCCCTCTTTCGAGAACGAGATGAAGGCTGTCGATCAGCGGCTCAAAGCCGTGATCGATCCGACCGAACCCGCCATCGAGCAATTGCGTGCCCTGCTGAGGTTCAGCCTCGGCACCATGTACTCCCCGGCCCGCGCGGAGCACGCCCGACTCTTTTTCTCGACCGTGAACTGATCGAGGAACTGCCGGAGAGGTGTCCGGGCGCTGCACCGTGTCGCCGATACGCACATCGTGGCGATCCTCCGCCAGGGCGTGCGCGAAGGCGTCTTCCGCCAGGGCGATCCCAAGTCCGACGCGATGCTGATCCGTCACCTGGTCTGGGGCCTGCTCGACGACGGCCTCGCTGGCGCACCGCCGTATCAGGAGGAGGACCTCGCGGAACGGGTGCACGGCTTCGTCCTCGCCGCACCGCGACGACACTGGGCGAACTAGCGACAGCCCCCGGTCGAATGCCTGGGGCACTCACCACGAGCCGCACAACTGGTGCGGGTAATGGTCCGAGCAGTCTTTCGCGGTCCACTACCCGCACTTCGACGTGCCGGGGCGGTGGAGCCGACGTCCCCGGCCGCACCGCCCGTCCCATCACACGACGTTCAGCTGGTCTTCGCGGTCGCGGTGCCGGACACCACTGTCGCGCCGTCCTGGTTCTTCGTCACGATCGACAGGTGTGCCACCCCCGTCCTCGACGGCGGTCACCGTGATCTCGGCCGTAAGTGTGTCACCGGGCCACACCTGGCTGGTGAAGCGGACACCGTACGACAGTAGGCGCTCCCTCGCCGACCCAGTCGGTGAGCGCCCGGCCGGTCATACCCATCGTGAGCATCCCGTGGGCGAACACCCTGGATAACCGGCGACTTCGCGGGCGAAGCGCTCGTCGGTGCAGCGGGTTGTAGTCCCCGACGACCCCGGCGATACTGGACGAGACGCGTGCGGGTCAGGGTCCTCCACCAGCACCGCCTCGCGGGTCTCCCCCGCCTTCAATGTGATGTCGGTGAGCGTCATGCCTTCTCCTCGTGCGGTACGCGCAGAACCGAGACAGCCGTCGCCGTCACGACGAGCTCGCCCGACTGGTCGCGGTAGTCGGTGATCATCTCAGCGAACTTCAGCGTTCCTGAGCGGCCCTTCTTCTCCCAGGTCTCGCCGTCCCGCTCCACGGCGGACAGCACATCGCCCACACGTACCGGCCGGTGATAGGTGTAGTGCTGCTCGGCGTGCAGCCGTCCGCCGCCATCGGGCATCTCGCCGGGACCACCACCGGAACCGAACCAGGACTTGCTGGTCGGGCGGAGCCGGTGACCCGGCTCGAACTGCGCGGAAGCTCTGGACGAACGTCGGCGGCGCGAACTCGACGTTCGCGGTGTCCGCCCTGTCCTCTGCGTCGGCGTAGCCGACCGCGCGACGGAACATCAGAATGTGTCCGGCCTCGACCGGAAAAACGCTCCACGGACATGTCTCTCCTCAACTCACCCAAGGCCGACCGAGCTCGAACTCCCGCTCACCGGAGACGGGGGGCTTCCTTCTTCAGCTCGGTGATCGTCCAGCGGTGATCGGTCTCAATCTTGTCCACGAGGGACCAGGGCTGGAACAGGTGCACCGCGCCGCCGTGGCAGTAGAACACCCGGCCCGCGATGGGGGCACTGCTCCGTGGCGAGGTAGCCCACGAACGGGGCGATGTTGCCCGGGTGGTCCTGGTCGAACCCGTCACCGGCCTCGCCGAGGAACTGCTCGGTAAGTCGCGTGCGTGCGTTCGGGCAGATCGCGCTGAGGCGCACCCCGTACCGCTCGAGCTCCATCTGCGCGATCATCGTCATCGCCGCGATGCCGGACTTGGCGGCGCCATAGTTGGACCGCCCAGGGGTTGCCCGAAAAGACCTGAAGTAGAAGCAGTGTTGATGACGGAGGGCGACAGCGTCTTGCCCTCCTTGTGCGCGGCACGCCAGTACTGCGCGGCCGCCCGCAGGGTGAGGAAGTGCCCGCGCAGGTGCACACGGATCACGTCGTCGAAGTCCGAGTCGGACATGCCCACCACAAGCCTGTCGCGCAGGATGCCGGCGTTGTTCACGAGCACGTGCAGCTCACCGAAGGTGTCGATGGCCGTCTGGATGAGTCGCGCTGCGCCCTCGGGGTCGGTCACGTCGTCGCCGTTGGCCACGGCCTCGCCGCCGGCGGCCTTGATCTCGTCGACGACGGCCTGCGCGGCGGTCTTGTCCGAGCCCGCGCCGTCGGCGGCGCCACCTAGGTCGTTGACCACGACCTTTGCGCCCTCCGCCGCGAACAGCAGCGCATGCTCACGCCCGATGCCGCGACCGGCCCCGGTGATGACGGCGACGCGTGCGTCAAGTTCTCCCACGTGCATTCCTTTTCTTCCGCGCCCTCAGGCGCTGGGTTCTTTGCCGACGACGGACTCGAACGACACACAGTCGCCGGGGCCGCCGCCGAGGTTGTGCGTCAGAGCGCGCTTGCGGCCCTGTGCGAGGCTCTCTCAACGCGCCGGCCCTCCAGTGCCTCACCGTGCGGTTGCAGCCAGACCTCGAACACCATCCGCAGGCTCGACGCTCCGGTCGGTGGCCGAACGTCTTCAGACCTCCGTCCGGGTTGACAGGCGGTTCACCAGCGAGGTCGAGCCCCCGCGTCTGGACGTTTCTCCGCGCCTGGTCTCCGCTCGGAGAACCCGAGGTCCTCCATCAACATCAATTCGGTCGGGGATGAAGTAGTCGTGCACTCCTGCCATCGCCCGCTCGGCGCGCGGGTCCGTGACGCCTCGCCGGGGCGTACGCGTCCGCTGCCGACGCAGCAACCTCTGGGAATGTGGTGAAGTCATAGTCGAACATGTCCAGACCGTCGGCAGGGAGTCGGCCGCGCTGCACATCGAGCAGACCCGCTCGGATAGAAGGTGTCGCTGACCGCAGTTCGCGCAGCTGGACGCAACGAGTCCGAACTTCCATCGCGAGCGCCGCTGGGGCGCGGCGCACGAGTGCTCGAAGTCGAGTCTGCGCGGCGGCTCGCGGTCCGGCATTCCGCTCCAGGAGTGGAGCGTCGGGTAACCCAACGAGTCGTTTGGGGAGGCCGCTTGGGCGGCAACCGAACGTGCGGGCGGCCACGAGCACCCCGTGGAGGTCGAGGGGCTGCGCGCACGGCCGTCGCGATTGGACTACTCCGCGTACGGCGGCGAGAAGCAGCGAGCGCGCGGAGGAAGTAGGCGAGTCCTCGTCGTAACCCGCCACCGCACGAGTTCCCTTGTCCGCCGGTGCACCCAGCGGCTCGGTGATCGCGCCGCGGCGCAAACTGCAGTGGGGGACGCGCACTAATGGGGACCAGACCAGCCATGCGAGATCTCCGACTTCCCTTCCACGTGGTCAGCTCACCCGCATCATATAGATAAATCGGGTAGATAATTCAAGTAGCTGAAACCCCAGAGGGAAGCGACCGCGGACTATCGGGAACACCGTTCCTGCGCTGTCGCGTAGGTGTGCGGCTGGCCGGAAATTAGTGTCACAGCCGTCGTTAGCCCGATCGCTCCACCGGCCGCGGACGAGATCCGCGCCCCGGCATCCGCCTCGAGCATCCGGAGGTGCCCTCTCTTGTCCACCTCGGAAAAACACTCCCGCACCCGTGCGGACTGCGGCTGAAGCCCCCAAGACCGAAGACATCCCGCCGTTGCGGCACTACCTCCCGCTCATGGTCGGGATGGTGCTGTTCGTCGAACTGAACGCCATGGTGCTGCAGATGACCGTGCCGGCCCTGAGCGACATGGCCAGGACCTTCGACGCGAGCGCACTGCCCTCGGGTACTCACCCTCATCAGCCTGGTCGGTGCGATGGTGCAGCCAATCGGCGGCAAGCTTGCAGATCGCTTCGGTTCGCGATACGTCATCCTCGGGGTCGCGGTGCTGTTCCTGGTGGGCAGCCGCTGCTGCGCACTGACCACCAGCACCACGTGCTCCTCCTCGGCCGTGTGCTCGAAGCTTCGGTCACTGGTGCTGGTACCCGTCGCCTACCGCGCATACCGGAGGCGCTGCCCGCGCGCTACCTCCCGATGGCGCTGAGCACCCTGGGCACAGGGCTTCACGCCTCGCGGGCACTCTCATAGGCCCCCATCGTCGCCGGCGCGCTCATCGACGGTTTCGGCTACCGGGCCCCTGTTCTGGTTCTTCGTCGCCTATACGCTCGTCACCGCGCCGATCGTCTTCTTCACACTGCCGAAGACGAGCAACCGCACCGTGCAGCGCCTAGGGCATCTCCAGCGGTGTCGCACTGGGCCTGGGGTCGGTGCTCTGCTGCTCGGACTCACCGAGGCGGCCTCCTGGGGATGGGCCTCGGGAAGACCGTCAGCTGCATCGTGGGCGGCATCGTTCTGCTCGGCGTGTTCGTCGTACTGAGCGCCGTCAGCGTGAGCCCCATGCTCGACCTGAAGCTGCTGGCCAAGCCCGCAGTGTGGATGACACTTACTGGTGGGCTTCTTCGGCCTGATGCCGGTGATCGCGTTCGCCTTCTCTCTCCCGCAGATGCTGGAGACACCCAAGTCGGCGGGGTTCAACTACGCCTTCGGTCTCGGCGCCCTGGCCGTCGGACTCGTCCAGATCCCCTACGGCCTGTTCGGCATGGTCTCAGGTCCCTGGGCGCGCGCGCTGGCACGCAGGGTGCCGATGCGGACCCTTCATCATGGCGGCCAGCTGCGTGCTCCTCAACGCTGACCGTACTGCCTCGCGTTGTTCCACAGACGGACCTGGTGGCGATCGCCGCCTGGACCGGCGCGACGGGCCTGGGCTTCGGCCTTTACCGAGTGCGCAACCGGGCCTGATGGTGGAGGCCGTCAGCAAGCCACACCGGCGTCAGCAGCGGACTCCAGATCGCGACGCACGCCATCGGCACCTCTGTGATGTCCGCGACGATCGGCGGCCTGCTGTCCCACAACGTCGTAAGCACCGTCGGCCATGGGCCGGTCTACGCGGACTCCGCCTTCACCACGATCTTCCTCATCGGCGCCGCGGGTGGCGTCATCGGCCTGATTCTCACGTTGGCGATGCGCCGCGGCCGGCAGCCCGCTACAGGTGGCGAGGTCGTCGCCCACTGACGGGACAGACCGACGCAGCAGCTGCAACCGGGTCTCCGCGCCCGAAACCCTCTGGCCCGCGGAGCATCGCTCTCCTCATGTCAGCTCCTGTCACCACTGTCATGGTATGTTAAGGGAGAATGTCTCCCGACCTCTCCACCAGCGACGCAGACGAGGCCAAAGGTCACTGCAGGCGCGAGTGACAGCGCAGCGCGGCGGCGGCTCCTCGTCCAGGACGGCATCGCACGAGCGGCGATCGAACTCTTCCTTGAGCACGGCTACGACGAGGTGTCGGTCGATCACATCGCCGAAGCCGCAGGCATGTCGCAGCGCACGCTAACCGCTATTTCCCCGCCAGGACGGGGTTCTTCGCCACTTTACCGCCATTCCCTGCGGCAGAACTGCTGACGCTCAGCGCGCCAGGTCAAGGACCCGTCACGGCGCTGCGCGCCGCGTACGAAGCAGACATCCATGTAACGCGACAGGTCGGATCCACGACATCGCGGGTGGTGTTTCGCGGCGGCCGAAAACGACAACATCGGGCCGGGACATGGGCGGGAGCGATCCTCGACGAGGCGGTCCCGCGCGAACTGTCCCGGCGCTTGCACATCCCGGGGACGACGCACGCGCGGCGGTCACTCGCGGCAGCAGTCTCAGGCAGCCAACCCTCTCGGCTGGAACCGGTGGTCGCCTCTGCGGGAGGAAGAACCCCTCCAGTAATCAGCGGCCGCCATCGACATGCTGGACCTGCACGACACAGGGGCACCACAAGCTTTGACACGGGCGCCGCGCATACGAGGACCGCCGCCGCAAGAACAATCCCCTTGCGGCGGCGGTCTCGTATGCGCGAACCTTCACAGGCGGTCCGCCGATGTGGAACCAGGTCATGCGGGTCCTGCAATCCGCGGAGAACTCCTCGTGCTGGTCGAGCCACCAGGCGGGCCCAGTTCGGTACCTCGGGTACGTATGGACCAGTGTGGCACCGGACTCGACGCCGCGTCGAGCACAACCGCGCAGCCTCTTCCAGGGTCCACCGCGCGCTACAAAACCGACGCCCGACGTACTCATTGTTGTCCGCGGCGGCCAGCGGCATCGGGGTCAGCATTCCCTTGGGACCAGAAGACGCGTCGTCTCGACACCGCGGCGGCCGTAGGTCATCGCCAGCCACTCGATGGCCGCAAGCTCGGCGTGCTTGGTCACCGAATAGGCAAGCAGAGACCGGGTTACTGGTCAACGCGTTCGCCGAGGACACGTACGAAGTGTCCGCTGCCGCGTCCGAGCCAGCCCGGCAACAGCGCCCGACGCCACCCACTGCGACATCACGTGCAGCCGCGCATTCCGTCGTAGATCTGCTCGTCGGAGAGCGGGTCGCTCTCGCGCCGATGCCCGCGTTCGCGATCCAGATGTCGGTCTGCCGTACTCCTTCTCGGCGGCCTCTCGGCCGCCGACCGCGCGGCCTCGGTCGCCCGGTCCGCCGAGACCGCCCGCTCGCAGTTCAGGCGGCAGCCGGCGCCGGCACGCCACCAGGTCCACGCCACAACGGCGCCGCCCGCGTGCCGCTTCGCACCGCGAACGGGCGATTTCGCGCAAGTCCCTGACCCGCCCCGGTAACGGTGACGACCGCGCCTTCACACCTCATCGAACTGTCCCTTTCTCCGCGGTGACTTCGACCAGCACTTTCCCCAACGCCTCCCGGTCCGCGAGGGCAGCGAAGGGCCGCCGCGGCGTAGAGGCAGCGCGAGCGGGCGCCGATGTGTGGCCTGGCGGCTCCCTTCGCCATCAGGTCGCGCGCAGCTCGTCCCGGCCCGCCGCGTAGGCCTCCGAGCACGCTCCGGGAACGTCCGCATCTCCGCCGCCTGCGACGAAGTGACTCCCTGGGCAGCACCAGGTTCCAAAGCGGGATCGCCGGGATCTCACCGGAGGCGAACCCGATGGTCACGAACCGGCCCCCGGCCGCGGCGCGCGCGGCTGCTGCAGCTCCGCAGCAGCCCTACCGACCGGGTCCACGACCACGTCGCGCCGCCGCCGGTGATTTCCTTGATTCCGGGCGCGCGGGTCTTCCTCGCCGTGGTCCGATGACCGCATCTGCGCCCCCGGCGGCCTGCGGAACTCCCGCTTGCGCTCTCCTGCGACAACGGCGCGATCGTGCGCGCGCCGAGCAGCCGCGCCGCGTCGCGTCGTCGCCGAACCGATCCGCCGCCGCACCGAGCACGACGACCCGCTCGGCCGCACGCGCGCGAGCCGAGCGGAGCGAGTGGTAGGCGGTGCCGGTAGGTGACCCCGGCCGCGGCCGCTTCGGCGAAAGTCCATCGCCTCCGGGACCGGAGCTCGCGCGTCGGCGGCGGCGGGGATCAGCCCGCTCGGCAACCTCCCGCCGTTGAGCACCCGAGCCCGCTGCCCCCACCGTATAGTGCGCTGGGTGACGCCATGACGACGCCGGCGATCTCTCCGCCAGGCACCCGAACGGCCCGGCATCGGTACTGATACGCGTTGCGCATCAGCAGCAGGTCCGGGAAGTTGGCCGCCGCGGCACGCACGTCGACCACGATCTCTGCCATCCCGGCGGGTCGAATGACTCGGTGAGCGCCGGGTTCGGGCGGCCCTTCTCCCCAACGCGCACCATTGCGAGCATGTGCATCCTCCCTCAGTTCCCCTCCGCGGCCTGCTCGGCGAGCGCGTCCGCATGCTTGGCGCGCGCCGCCTCGACCCGTGCCGGAAGCCACTCGGTCGGCAGGTCGCCCGGCGCGGGCTGGTGATCAGCGCAGGATGAGACCGTGCCGCCGATGTCACGTGGGACTCCGGTGGGCCGTCCCAGTTCAGCCGGGTGCGAGCTGCCGCATGCCGCCGAACGGCATCTCGTTCGACACACCCAGCGCGCCGTGCAGGTGCATCGCGCGCTCAGTGACGTCGCGGCTGCAAGCGGACGCGCCTTCGCCACCGCGATGTCGGCGCACATCCGCCGCTGTAGCCGTGGCCCTGGTCGATGCGCCAGGCCGTACGCAGCACGAAGAGGCTGGAACTGTTCGATCTGCGCGTAGGGTCGGCGTCGCCAGCTGGACCAGCTGCTGGTCGGCGAGCAACGCCGCGCGCGTGGTCCGGCTCGGCACGCTCACGCCATGTCGAGTGTGCTTCGCCTGCCCGACCGCCCGCATCGCGTGGTGGATACGCCCGCCGACAGGCAGTCTGCGCTATCTCGAAGCCCTGCCCCGGTTCGCCGAGCGGTCCCTCGGCCGGGACGCGCACGTTCTCGTACCGGACCAGCGCGTGGTCCATGGCTTCCTCAGGCTCCACCCATGTGCCAGGTTCGGCGGGCCGTGACGATGCCCGGCGTGTCGCGCGGCACGAGGAACATCGACATGCGGTGGTGCGGATCGGCGTCGAAGTCGGTCACGCCGCTCCCACAATGAGAAGGCCGCGTGCTCGGGTTCGGGTGAAGAACTTCTCCCCGTTGATGACCCAGTCGTGCGTCGCGCACAACACTGGAAGGCGAGCGGATCCGGCGGCGCCACCCTGCGGTTCGGTCATTGAGAACGCGGAGAACAACTCGCCGTCCAGCAGCGGCTGCGGGTACCGCGCGCGCGCTGCTCCGGCGTGCCGTAGTGCGCGATCACCTCCGGCGTTGCCGTGTCGGGTCCCTGGACCCCGAAGATCGTCGGCCCCCACTGGAACGGGAGATGATCTCGTTCATCAGACTTGAGCCTGGCCGAAGCCCCGACGCCGAGCTCGGGACCCAGGTAGCGAGCCCGCAGCCCGCGGACCACTTGTTATGGCGCAACGGGTCGATCACCAGCCTGCGAGCCGCATGGCGGAACCCGGTGGTCGTAGTGCTGACCACAGCGGTCGAGCGGCGCCACTTCCTCGACGACGAACTCAGCGCATCCACTGAAGTTGCTTCTCGAACTCCGGTTCAGTGCTGAAGTCCCACATGTCTTCTCCTCAGGACATCTGCCGGTACGCGCCGCCATCGACGCGGATCAGGGGTTCCACGTCACGAACGACGACGCGCCTCGGTCGCGAGCCACAACGCGGGCCACGAAGTCCCAGTACGCCGGGGCGGAGCCAGCGGGATCGCGCGCCGAGCATCGGACGCGCACGGACTTCCGCCCGACCATGCGGCCGCGATGTCGTGTCGACGTGCCGGGCAGGATCGCGTTGACCCGTACCGCAGGCGCGAGCTCCCCGACAGGCCCGACGGTAGGCGCGTTGAGGCCCCGGCCTTGGCGCAGGCATAGACCGGTTCGTCGGCACCGGGGCGCGGCGAGGCCGATGGTGCTGATGTTGATGATCGACCCGCTGCCCGCCTCTGCCGATGCGCTCCCCGAGCCGGATCGAGCCAGACGGTCCCTTGAGGTTCACCGGGACGCGATAAGTACGCCTCGTCGATGGTGCCGACACCCTCGTGCCGGGGCGACACATCCTACGTTGACCAGCACGTCACACCGGCCGAACTCGTT
>NZ_JASERH010000078.1:0-19316 GCF_030766975.1 Streptomyces sp. KL116D
AGCGCGGCCCAGATCAGCAGGGGAAGTGGCAGGAGAGCCAGCCCGTCTTCTTCAAGGCGGGGCTCTTCCTCGGCGCCGGTTCGGTCATGCACGCTCGGAGGCCGGCGTCGGCGAGCGCGGGCACCGCGGTGCTGCCGCTGCTCGCCCTGCTGACGGCGCTGACCACGGCGGCGTTCGGCGGCAGCGTGCTGGCCGGGATCGACGGGGCCAGGGACCGGGCGGCGCTCCTGGCGACCGGCGCGGACGCCCGGGTCGACGCCGGTGGCCCCCTGTCCGCCGGGACCGTCTCCCGGGTCCGTGCGACGCGGGGCGTCGACGAGGTCACCACGGTCTCGGTCCGCTACGACGCCGAGATCCTCGACAGCACACGCCGCGTCCCGCTCGCGGCGGTCGCCCCGGACGCGTACGCGCGGCTGGCCCGGCACACGGGCCTCGGAGCGTTCGGGGCACGGGAGTTGAAGCCGTCGGGCGGCACCACGCTGCCGGCCCTGGTCTCCCCTTCCATGGCGGCCCTCTTCGACCGCGGGCGGCTCACCCTGTGGATGAACGGCGAGGAGGTCCCCCTGCGCGTCGCCGCCGTCCGCGACACGACGCCGGCGCTTCCCGACGACTTCCTGGTGGTCGACGCGACCGGGCTCGCGCACCTGACCGGCGTCCCGTCCCGCACGACCGCGCTGCTGCTGACCGGCCCCTCCGTCGACGCGCCCGCGCTGCGCAAGGCGGCGGGGACGGGCACGACGGTGCGGGTGCGCGCCGTGGAGCGCGCCCACTACGTCGACTCGCCGCTGCAGACCGGGGCCACCGGCATCTACGTCGCGGCGGTCGCCGCGGGCGCGGGACTCGCCGCCCTCGCACTGCTCCTGGCCCTGGCGCGGGCCACGCCCGAGCGCCTCGCGCTCCTGGCCCGGCTGCGCACGATGGGCCTCACCCGCCCGCAGGCCCGCCGCCTGCTGATCCTGGAGGCGCTCCCCCAGTCGCTGCTGGCGGCGGCGGGCGGCGCCCTCACCGGCTGGGCGGCGGTCCGGCTGCTGGCCCCGGGCCTGGATCTGACGAGCCTGGCGCTCGGCGAGGCGACGAGCGCCTCGGCGGGCCGCCTGCACACGGACGCCCTGTCCCTCCTGGTCCCGGCGGCGTGCGTCCTGCTGCTGACCGTGGGCGTGGCGGCGCTCCAGGCGTGGTGGTCAGGACGCCGGGGCTCCGTACGGGAGTTGAGAGCGGGCGAGGGCGCGTGAGCGCCCCCGCAGGGGCGCGGGGCGCGCCCGGCCCTCACCGGCGGTCAGCCGGCCATCGACCCATGAAGCGGGAGACCGAAACACGATGACGACCGAGGAAACGACGGGCACCCCCACCCTCGCCGAACTCGAACGACGCGCCTCCGCCCACCGGGACCGCCCGGCCTACGGCCACGACGCGCTGATCACCTGCGACCGGTTGGTCCGCATCTTCACCACGGACGGCGTGGAGGTCCAGGCCCTCCAGGGCCTCGACCTCCTCGTACGGGAAGGGGAGTTGATGGCGCTGGTCGGCGCGTCGGGCAGCGGCAAGTCGACGCTCATGAACATCCTCGCGGGCCTCGACGAACCCACCGCGGGCGCCGCCAAGGTCGCCGACCACGATCTGCTCACGATGACCGCGAAGGACCGTCTGCGCTACCGCCGCGAGACCGTCGGCTTCGTCTGGCAGCAGACGGCCCGCAACCTCCTGCCGTACCTGACGGCGGCTCAGAACGTGTCCCTGCCGATGCAGTTGCGCGGCCGGACGCGCCGCGCGAAGAAGTCGGAGCGGGCCACCGAGCTCCTCGACCTGCTGGGCGTGGCCGACTGCCGCGACCGCCGCCCGCAGCAGATGTCCGGCGGCCAGCAGCAGCGCGTGGCGATCGCCGTGGCCCTCGCCAACGAGCCGAAGGTGCTGCTCGCCGACGAACCCACCGGCGAACTCGACTCGCACACCGGCGAGCAGATCTTCGCCGCGTTCCGCACCGCGAACGAGGAGCTCGGCACGACGGTCGTCATCGTCACGCACGACCAGACGGTGGCGAGCGAGGTGCGCCGCACGGTCGCCATCCGCGACGGCCGTACGTCGACGGAGGTGCTGCGCCGCACGCACGTCGACGCGGCGACGGGTCAGGAGTCCCTGGTCTCGCGCGAGTACGCGATGCTGGACCGGGCGGGCCGGCTCCAACTCCCCACGGAGTACACGGAGTCGCTGGGCATGCGCGACCGCGTCATGCTGGAGCTGGAGGAGGACCACATCCAGATCTGGCCGGACGACCAGGAGCGCTGAGCGGCCTTCGCCCGCCGGTGGGCGGCCGTCAGGCGGGGCCGACGAACAGGCCGCCGAGGCCCGAGCCGGTCCGCCGCATGGCCACGGAACCGTACGCGGTGCGCAGCCGCACCCACGCGCCGGAGGTCAGCAGATCGGCCGGCGTGCCCCGCAGGAAGCCGAGGGACACCGCGGCGTGGGCGACCCGCACGGGTACGCCGCTGCCCGCGATCTGGCGCGACCAGATCTCCCGGCCGATGTGATCGAGCTCGGCCCGCGTCCGCGCCTCGGGCGCCAACTCCTCGACCCGCGCCCGGAACTCGGCGACGGCGGCCTTCACAAGACCGTGCAGCGCGGCGGCGTCCGGGAACCCGTCGAGCCGCTCCCAGCCGCCCCGGGGCGGCAGCACCCCGGCCCACGGCGGCCCGGTGACGGCCGGCGGGACCACGGCGCTCGACGCGCCCCCGTCCGCGTCGACCGACTCCAGCAGCTGCCCGGCGGACACGGTCACGTCGAGGGAGTCGTCGATCCCGTTCTCGTACGGCTTGAGCAGGCGTGCCGTACGGATGGCGAGCACCTCGAACGACGGCGGCCGGCCGAACACCGCGAGCGCCTGCCCGCCGGCCTGCGCCTGCAGCCGGACGGCGGCCGCCTTGTCGTAGTGCAGCAGCCGGCCCAGGAAGGCGGCGAGGTCCGCCGCCTCCCCGGGGTCGGCGAAGTACAGCACGGGCGCGCTCATGCGGCGAGCGCCCCCGAAGGGCTGCCGTCGTCCCGGTACTCCTCCAGGAAGGCGCGCTCCTCGGCGGTGATCCGCCGCGGCCGCTGCGCCTCGAAGTCGAACGGCACGATCACGGTCGACGCCTGCACGTAGACCTCGTCCGCGTCCTTCACCTCATAGCTGAGCGTGAACGAAGCGGCCCGTATCTCGGTCACCCACAGCTCGATGGCCACCGGCGCGTGCCGGTGGACCAACTGCCGCTTGTAGTCGATCTCATGGCGCGCCACGACAGACCCCTGCTGGAAGTCCTTGTCCGGCCGGAACAGGAAGTCGATGCGCGCTTCTTCGAGGTACCGAAGAAAGACCACATTGTTGACGTGGCCGTACGCGTCCATGTCCGCCCAGCGCAGGGGGCAGGCGTATACGTGGCGTGCCATCAGCCGCGGGTCAGCTTCTTGTAGGTGGCCCGGTGCGGACGGGCGGCGTCGGCGCCGAGCCGCTCGACCTTGTTCTTCTCGTACGACTCGAAGTTGCCCTCGAACCAGAACCACTTGGAATCACCCTCGTACGCGAGGATGTGCGTGGCCACCCGGTCCAGGAACCAGCGGTCGTGGGAGACGACGACGGCGCAGCCGGGGAACTCCAGCAGCGCGTTCTCGAGGCTGCTCAGGGTCTCGACGTCGAGGTCGTTCGTCGGCTCGTCGAGGAGCAGCAGGTTGCCGCCCTGCTTGAGGGTGAGCGCGAGGTTCAGGCGGTTGCGCTCACCGCCGGAGAGCACGCCGGCCGGCTTCTGCTGGTCGGGGCCCTTGAAGCCGAAGGCGGAGACGTACGCACGGCTGGGCATCTCGACCTGGCCGACGTTGATGTAGTCGAGCTCGTCGCTCACCACGGCCCAGAGGGTCTTCTTCGGGTCGATGTTGGCGCGGTTCTGGTCGACGTAGGAGATCTTGACGGTGTCGCCGACCTTGATGCTGCCGGAGTCCGCCTCCTCCAGGCCCTGGATCATCTTGAAGAGCGTGGTCTTGCCCGCGCCGTTCGGACCGATGATGCCGACGATGCCGTTGCGCGGCAGCGTGAAGCTCAGGTCGTCGATGAGGACCTTCTCGCCGAAGGCCTTGCTGAGGTGCTCGACCTCGACGACGATGCTGCCCAGCCGCGGGCCCGGCGGGATCTGGATCTCCTCGAAGTCCAGCTTCCGCATCTTGTCGGCCTCGGCGGCCATCTCCTCGTAACGAGCGAGACGGGCCTTGGACTTGGCCTGACGCCCCTTGGCGTTGGACCGCACCCACTCCAGCTCTTCCTTGAGCCGCTTCTGCCGCTTCTCGTCCTTCTTGCCCTCGACCTTGAGCCGCTCGGACTTCTTGGTGAGGTAGGTTGAGTAGTTGCCCTCGTAGGGGATGGCGCGGCCGCGGTCGAGCTCGAGGATCCACTCCGCGACGTTGTCGAGGAAGTACCGGTCGTGGGTGACGGCCACGACGGCGCCCTTGTACTGGGCGAGGTGCTGCTCCAGCCAGTTCACGGACTCGGCGTCGAGGTGGTTGGTGGGCTCGTCGAGGAGCAGCAGGTCGGGCGCCTCGATGAGGAGCTTGCAGAGCGCGACGCGGCGCTTCTCACCACCGGAGAGGTTCGTGACGGGCCAGTCGCCGGGCGGGCAGCCCAGGGCGTCCATGGCCTGCTCCAGCTGACCGTCGAGGTCCCACGCGTCGGCGTGGTCGAGGTCCTCCTGGAGCTTGCCCATCTCCTCCATGAGCTCGTCCGAGTAGTCGGTGGCCATGAGCTCGGCGACCTCGTTGAAGCGCTTGAGCTTGCCCATGATCTCGGCCGCGCCGTCCTGGACGTTCTCCAGCACGGTCTTGGCGTCGTCGAGCTTCGGCTCCTGCATGAGGATGCCGACGCTGAAGCCGGGCGACAGGTAGGCGTCACCGTTCGACGGCTGCTCAAGGCCCGCCATGATCTTCAGGACGGTCGACTTACCGGCACCGTTCGGACCGACGACGCCGATCTTCGCTCCCGGCAGGAAGTTCAGGGTGACGTCATCGAGGATCACCTTGTCGCCGTGCGCCTTGCGCGTCTTGCGCATGGTGTAGATGAACTCAGCCAAGAGAAACCGTCCGGCAGTCGAAGTGTGGGACCCGCGTTCCGCGGCTCCACCGCGTGAGGGCAGATACACCCCATCTTGCCTGACGGCCACCCCACGACGGAAACCCGTATCGGGCTGGGGCCCTGAACTGGGGGTTCGGAGCGGGGCGCGGTAGCGGGCCGGTCACTGTGGGTCGCTACCCGTCGATCGCCGCTCACCATGCGCCGCTCACCGAGCGGACGCCCGCGGATACTCTCCGGCCATGTCGAACCAGTCGGTGAACGCGGGCGTGCAGCTCGCTCGGGTGTTGGCGCACTGTGGCGGGAGCCCGGTCGGTGCCGTGGACGTTCTGGTCGGGGCGATAGCCGCGGCACCCGCCGAGCCGGAGGCCTATGCCTCGCTCGCCGAGTTGTGGCGGGAGCGGCGCACTGAGGTCGAGGGGCCGCTCAAACGGGACGGTTCGTTGCGCTCCGTGCTGGCGCAGGCCTACTTCCTGTTCCTCGACGGGGACGTGGACGACGCCGCGATGGCCCTCGGGTCGGTGACGGGGGCGCGGCCCGACGTGGCGTGGGGTGCGGCGCCCTGGTTCGGCGATGCGCGCTTCCTGGGTGCGGTGAGCGCCGAGGCGCTGGCGGAGGCGTGTCTGCGCGCCCTGGACTACGGGCACGACCTGGACAGCGACGCCATGCGTGAGCGGTTCGCCCCGTGGTTCCACGCGCTCGACGTGGTGTCCGCGCGCAGCCCCGTGCCGGAGTCGCTGGCCGCCATGTCCCGGCTGCCCCGCGCCTGCGGCCGCTACGACCTGGCCTTCGCCCTGTGCGACCGCGCCGACGCCGCCGGCCGGGTCATGTGGACCGCCGTCGCCCGCGCGGCCACCTGGCGGGCGATGGGTGATCCGGGGCAGGCCGCGGCGGCGTACGAGGACGCCCTGGTCCTGGACCCCACCAACTGGTCGCTCCACCTGGACCTCGCCGACGTGCGCGCCGAACAGGGCGACTTCGCCGAGGCCGTGCGGCTCGTCGAGCGGGGTCTGGAGCACGAGCCCGGGGACGTCACGTTGCGCGCGGCGAGGGCCGCCTTCCGTACCCGTCTGGCCGGGTCGGCCGATGACCTGCGCGCCCTGATCGACCTGGCCCCGGCGCTCGCGAACACCGCCTACCGGGACCAGCTGATCGACTACGCGTGCGCGGGCCCGGACGTCCCCCCGGACCTGGTGGCCCGGGCCCGCCGGTCCGACGGGCACTGAGCACGGCGCTCCGGTGCGCGCGACGTCACTCGCCGTCGCTCGACGACGCCTTCTTCTTGCGGCCCAGGACGACCGACACACCGCCCACCAGGACGAGCACGATGGCGATGCCGGCGATCACCGGCGTCGCGTTCGAGCTGCCCGTCTCCGCCAGGTCCGTGCCCGCCGTGCCGGTGCCGCCGACGGACGCGGGGCTGGGCTGCGTCGTGGTCTGGGTGGTGAGGCCGTCGTCGGCGGCGGTGGCCGCGGACGCCGTCTTGCAGTCGAGGACGCCGCGCAGGCGCTTCTCGAACCCGTTCGGACCCTTGATCGTGAAGTCGTAGGCCTGGTCCTCCTGGAGCGGGATCGTCACCGTCCGGGAGGACTCGGCCGGGATGGTGTGCCGGGTGCCCATGAGCCGGAAGCTGAACGGCTCGTCGCCCTTGTTCGTCGCCGTGATGTCGACGCCGCCCGCGGCGCAGTTCTTGCGCGCGTACAGCGCGGGCACGGCGCCTTCCTTCGCCCAGGTCGCCGTCGCGGTCGCGGAGACCGTGGACTCGCTGGAGCCCGCGAGGACCTGGGTCTGGCTGCGCGTGTCGGAGGCGAAGGCGCGGCCGACCGGCACCGTGGTCGAGCCCTGCACGGTCAGCGCGGCCGAGCCGGACGCGGCGTCCGCGGGGACGTCGAAGTAGATCCGGCTGCCGTCGGTCGCCGAGGTGACGGGCGTGCCGTCCTTGTCGACGACCTTCACCCCGCCCGCGGCGGCCTCGGCGGGCGGCGTCACGGTGAGGCTCTCGGCGTTCGTGTGGACGGTGACCGGGCCGAGCCGCTCGCCCGGGTTTCCGGACACGGCCTGCGGCGACAGGGTCAGCGACGCCTGCGGCTCGGTCAGCGAACGGGCGCTCTTGTGCAGGTAGTCGGCGAGCTTCTCGGCCGCGGGGCTGACCGCGTCGACGTCGGCCTGGTCGGAGTAGCGCCAGATGGCGACCTGGGTGCCGGCCGCGGCGTCCTGCTCGGTGAGGCTTCCGGTGCGGGCCTTGCGGGCGAGCGCCGCCAGATCGTTGACCTGGGGGTAGGAGTTCTGCAGGATCCAACGGATCTTGCCCGCCGCCGGGTTGCCGCCCAGCGACGTGCCGCTCCAGGGCGTCTCCTGGTACTTGGCCTCCGTCTGCGTCGGGTTGTGCAGGTCGATGCAGTACGTCTGCAGCGTCCCGCCACCGTCGACGGTCATCCGGAAGAGGCCCGCGGAGACCTTCTCGTCCTGTCCGTCCCGGTGGACGACCGCCTCGCCGTAGGTCTCCAGGCCGCTGATGGTGGCGCTCGCGCCGCCCTGCTCCCTGACCCCGTCGTCCGCGACGGCCGCACCCGCGCCGGATATCGCCCCGGTGGCGACGAGCCCCGACGCCAGGGCCGCCGCGGCCAGACGAGCGGTGACTCGTCCGCGCCGGCCGGCCCGTGAGAACACAGAAAACACGTAATTCCCTTCAGGCAGGACGTGTGACACATGGGGGGTGAGTGTCCCGCCGACAGAAGCGATGCCGGCCGGAGCGCCAACGAGGGCGATTCAGCCGACCCTTGAGCCTCTTCGAACCCCTTTGAGCCCACAGAGCTACGCCCGGCATCCTAGGGAAGCGACCTATCGCGATGCCCGGAGCTGTCTTCCGGCAACCGATCCGACTCGTAATCGTTATCGCCAACATCGGCCCCGAGCTGGGCATATCGACAAATCACCGGTACGCAATCGCCGATATGCCGCACTTCGGTCAGCCGCGTCAGCCAGGTCGCTCAGGTCAATCAGACCGCTCAGGTCACTGAGGTCACTGAGGTCACTGAGGTCACTGAGGTGATCCTGGTCAGCCGACCGGCTCCGGCTCCGGTTCCGGTTCCGGCTCGATCTCGAAGGACGGCTCGGGCGACCCGTGCGCCGCCCGCCGAGCGGCCCTCGGCTCCCCGGGCGGATCGGACGCGTCGGACGGTACGGCGCTCCCCGACCGGGTCAGCGTCACCCGCCGGAACGCGGAGGTGCCGCGCGACAGGTCGTGGCCGATGGCGACCGCCTCGATGTCGGCGGACGTCCAGTGCTGCCCGCCCCGCTCCTCGTCCCGCACCTTCAACTTGCCCTGCACCACCACCGGTTCGCCGAGCGAGAGCGAGCTCTGCACGTTCGACCCGAGCGCCCGCCAGGCCCACACAGTGAAGAAGTTCGTGTGGCCGTCCACCCACACGTTCTGCACCCGGTCGAAGCGGCGGGCGTGCGCCGCGAGCCGGAACCGGGCGACCGGCCCCGTCGGCAACTCCCGGAAGACCGGGGTCGTCGCCACGTTCCCCACCACGGTCACCATCGTCTCGCTGCTCATCGCAACCCCTCCCCCTGCGCCCCGCCCACGGCGGGCGCCTCTCGCGGCCCGGGCCCCTCCCGAGCCGCGATCACCAGACTGCCCCCGCGCCGCGATCCCCGCCGACGCCTGTGTCCTACCGCCCGGTTGTGGAAAACCCGGCCACCCGTACGTACTGCTCCCGCACCTCCCGGTACCGCAGCAGCTCCGCCGCGACGGGGTCGAGCACCCGCGCCCTGCCGCAGGCCGCGGCCGCGTCCCGCAAGCGCCGTTCCGCGTCCTGGCCGTAGCGCCGCGCGGGCCCCTTCGCCGCCATCCGGCAGGACCACTCCACGCACGGCCCGCCGACGATCCCGGCCAGCATCATCAGCACCGGCACCCCGAGGTTCGGCGGGACGACGCCGACGATCTGGCCCAACAGCCAGAGTCCGCCCAGCACCTGAAGGATCGTCATGGACACCTGGGCGAGCACGGCGACCGGCCACCAGCCCGGCCGCGGCGGCCGCCCGCTCGGCCCGTAAGGACCGGCAGGACCCGCGGAACCCGCAGGACGCGCAGGGGATGCCGCGCCCTGGGCCCGGGAACCGCCCGCCGGCGTACCCGTCACGGCCAGCTCGTCGAGCGCCTCCGGCAGCCCTTCGGCACCGCGCGTCGCGGCCTCCCGCACGGCCTGCCCCCACGCGGCGGGCAGCCCGGTCGCGGCGGCGTCTCCGACGGCCCGGACGGCGTGCTCGACGCGCTGCCGCGCCGTGGCCTCCTCCTCGACCGGGACCACGGGGGGCTGGACGGGCGAGCCGAGCGCGCGCTGCGCCTCGTACCAGCGCCAGAGCCTGAGCCACGGGGTGCCGCACGCCTTGTTGGCGCCGCGGGCCCAGGCGCGTTCGGCGGCCTGGCCCGCGGCTGCCGCTCCGACGGCCTCGGCGAGCCGGTCGGTGAACTCCTCGCGGGCCGCCTCGCTCAGACCGATCTGCCGGCCGGCCGCGTACACGGGGCGCAGATGGTCGGCGGCGGCGTCGACGTCGGCGGCGATCCGGCGCACGGCGGCCCGCCGCTCGGCCGTGAACTGGTCGAGCGCGTCGCGCAGTTCCCCGACGCCGTCGCCGGTAAGCGCGGACAGCGGCAGCACGGTGGCGCCCGGCTCCCCGTGCTCGCCGAGCGCGATGCCGTCCTCGTCGAGGAGGCGCCGCAGGTCGTCGAGGACCTGCTCGGCGGCGTCGCCGGGCAGCCGGTCGATCTGGTTGAGCACCACGAACATCACCTCGGCGTGCCCCGCCATGGGCCGCAGATAGCGCTCGTGCAGCATCGCGTCGGCGTACTTCTCCGGGTCCACCACCCAGATGACGGCGTCGACGAGGGCGAGCACCCGGTCGACCTGCTCGCGATGCGCGGGCGCGGCCGAGTCGTGGTCGGGCAGGTCGACGAGGACGAGGCCCTCCAGCTTCGCCTCGCCGTGCTGGCCCTGGAGCGGGCGCCGTCGCGAGCGGCCCGGGATGCCGAGCCGGTCGAGCAGCCCGGCCGCGCCGTCCGTCCAGCTGCACGCGATCGGCGCGGAGGTGGTGGGCCGGCGCAGTCCGGTCTCCGAGAGGGGCACTCCCGCGAGGGCGTTGAAGAGGGTCGACTTGCCGCTGCCGGTGGCGCCGGCGACGGCGACGACGGTGTGCCGGGCCGAGAGCCTGCGCCGGGCCGCTGCCTCGTCGAGAACCCGCCCCGCTTCGGCGAGGGTGCCGCCGTCGAGCCGCGTCCTGGAGAGCCCGACGAGTTCGCGCAGCGCGTCGAGGCGCTGCTTCAGCTGGCCGTCGTGCCCGTCCTCGTACGCGCACGGGGCCGCCGGCGGCTCCAGCACGTCACGTACGTCACCCGGCTGGCCGCCGGCCCGCCGCGCGATGAGCCCGTCGTCCCAGGCGCCGACGGCGGAACTGGAGGGGTTGGGACTGGAGGGGTTAGAGGGGCTGGAAGGACTGGAGGAGCCGGGGGAATTGGAGGACCCCGCGGAACCGGCGGGTTCGGTGCGCTCGACATGGTCCGAGTGATCAGTGCGATCCGTGCGATCAGCGCGATCCGTGTGGTCCGTGTGGTCCGTGACGGCGGTCACCGCCCTCACCTCTCCTTCTGCAGCAGCGAAAGGGCCGCGATCAGTTCGGCCTGGGGTTCGGGGCCGACACCGAGGCCGTCGAGCGGCGTGAGCCGGCGCTCGCGCTCCGCGCCGAGCACGGTGTCCAGGTACTCGCTCAGCAGCCGCCCGCCGCGGTCGCGCAGCCGCAGGGCGCCCTGGGCGCCGATGCGTTCTGCGAGGTTCTCGCCCGCGGCCCTGGCCCGCCGACCGCCGAGCAGCGCGGTGGCGACGAGCGCGGCGACGATCTCGGGGTCGGGCGGTGTCGCACCCTGGGCGTCCCCGACCGCCCGCACCTCTTCCTCGGCGTACTCCTCGAGGACCCGCCGCCAGCGCCGTACGGCCATGCCGATCCGGTGCTCGGCACTCTCCAGGCCGGGGTCGCGCCCGGTCAGTTCCGGGGTGCGGCCGCCGGGCTCGCGCCGCCAGGCCTCGTCGACGCGTTCGTCGGCGGCCGTCACGGCGCACAGCAGCAGGGCGCCCAGGCTCTCCACGAGGGCGTCGAGCAGCTCCCCCGCCGAGCAGTCCAGCGGATAGCTCCGCCACCGCTTCAGGGCGTCACCGGCGAGCACAGCGCCTTCTTGCAACCGGCTGCGTACGCGCGCGTGCTCGTTCTCGTACGCCTCCTCCACCGCGCTGGTGAGCCGTACGGCGGCGGAGTACTGGGCGGCGACGGCGGAGGCGAGTTCGGGCATCCGGACGCGCAGCGAGTCGAGGACGCCGCGGGCGGTGCGGGTGACGGCGAGGGCGCGGGCGTCGGGGTCCTGGGCGCGGTGGGTGAGCCAGGCCCGCAGCGGGGCGACGGCGGTGGCCGGCAGGAGGCCGCCGTTGCCGGTCGACTCCGGCAGTTCGGGCACGGTGAACCGGGGGACTTCGCCGAGCCCGGCCTTGGTGAGCAGGGCGCCGTACTGCCGGGCCACCTCGGCGACGACCTGGTGCGGCACCCGGTCGAGCACGGTCACGAGGCTCGCGTCGTGCTCCTTGGCGGTACGCAGCAGGTGCCACGGGACGGCGTCGGCGTACCGGGAGGCGGTGGTCACCATGATCCACACGTCGGCGGCGCTGATGAGGCGTGCGGCGAGCCGCCGGTTCTCCGCGACGAGGGAGTCGACGTCCGGGGCGTCGAGCAGGGCGAGGCCGCGCGGCACGGTGCCCGCGGTCTCCACGCGCAGCACCTGTTCGTCGTCGTCCAGGACGGGGACGAGCGGGTCGTCGTCCTCCTCGCCGTCCGCCTCGGCGTCGCTCTGTCTGGGCACCCACGCGCGCGTGAGGTCGGGCAGCACCCGCATTCCGGAGAACCAGTGGTGGTCGTCCGGATGGCAGACGAGCACCGGTGTCCGGGTCGTCGGCCGCAGCACGCCCGCCTCGCTCACCACGCGCCCCACGAGCGAGTTCACGAGCGTCGACTTGCCGGCGCCCGTGGAGCCGCCGATGACGGCGAGAAGGGGCGCTTCGGGGGCCCGCAGCCGGGGCACCAAGTAGTCGTCGAGCTGTGCGAGCAACTCGCCGCGGTTGGCACGCGCGCGTGGCGCCCCCGTGAGGGGGAGCGGGAAGCGCGCGGCGGCGACACGGTCGCGCAGCGCGGTAAGTGCGTCGAGCAGCTGAGGCCGTACGTCCAAGGTCACCACATGCGAAGAATGCCCAATTTTGCTGGCTTTCTGAAGCATATGACCGCACCTGCGCGCCGATAAGACGTCAGAAAGCACCAGTAGGACGCCACGGAGGCGTCAGGAGAGACCAGATAAGACGCGCGATACGTCACAGGAAACGCACAGCGGGATGGAAGGGACGAGAGGGGGCGCAGGCATAACGAGTGCACAACACCCGGGGCGTGAGACGCCAAAAGCGGTGCAGGATTCGTAACTGCCTGCGATTATCAGGACCGCTTCACTGAACCTCCACATCGAGCCACGGAGGCGAAGCAACAAGGACCGGGCCCCGGGAGCCCTATCCTTGTCCCCGGCAAGGTCACGGATCACCCCCACATCCGTCCGTCCGAGCCAACGGCCACACACCGGCCCCCGTAGCTCAGTGGATAGAGCAGGCGCCTTCTAAGCGCTTGGCCGCAGGTTCGAGTCCTGCCGGGGGCGCCTCTCGTAGGCCCTGCTTCGGTGGGGCCTTTCTGCTGGTCAGGGGCGTGTCGGCGGGCATACGGAAGCTCCGGCCACTCCCCCGAGGATCATGCGGCGGGTCCGGGGCGGTCCGGCTGTCGCCGCGCTTCTGCGGGTCGCTCTGCCGAGTACGTGTCGAAGTTCTCGGTGGCGGATCAGGCGGCCGGGGGCAGGTCGGCGTTCGTGGTCCTGGCCGTGGCCGCTACCAGCTCGACCGCTCGACCGCACTGTCAGTGCACGCGGCTAATCTCCGGCCATGAGCATGATCGGCGAGTACGCACGCATGACCCCTGCCCAACTCGACCGTGCGATCGGTGATCCGGAGTGGGCTTTGGAGTTCCTGGGCGAACTGATCGACGCGGAGACGGACGACCGGCCGGAACTGCCCGACGCGCGCAGTCACGACATCGACAAGGCCTGGCACGCACTCGACTTCCTGCTGCGCCGCGTCGGATTCCCGGTCGCAGTGGTCCACGGCGAGCAGGAGATACCCGGCGCCGAGGACTGGGGCTACGAACCGCCCCGGTACCTCACCGTGGAACGGGTCCGTGCGGCCGCCGACGCGTTCGCCACGACTCCCAGCGCTGCCCTGACGGAGGGCGTCAGCCCTGCCGACCTGGCCAAGGCGGAGATCTACCCGACCGTCGTCTGGGAGCGCGGCGAATCATTGACATACGTGACGGACCACTACGAAGCGCTCGGCCGGTTCTTCCAGGCGGCAGCAAGTGCCGGAGACGCCATGCTCATCTGGCTCGACTAGCTCAGCCCTCTCCGCTGCTTCCAGTTGAGCGGCTCAGTCGGCGCCGCGAGCAGCCCGAGCCGCGACAGGCGACCGCCGAGGAGGCGTCGCTGCTCAGGATTCAGAAATCCGCTCTCGTCACGCACATTCGGCGGGCGTACTACAGCGACCAGCGGCGGCCGGTCGAGACGGCCGACGACGTCGTGCCCGCCGCCCTGTGCGAAGTCGCCTTAGATCCCCATCAATCGGCAGTGAGTCCGCAACTGCCCTCCCCCATAGGCTGCCTGGCATGATCCCTGCGCCTGGCCCAGAGCCCGCACCTGAGCGTGTCAACAGCCGGGAAGATCTGGCTGCCTTCGTGCGCGCCCTGCATCGCAACCACGCCGAGGATGGAAGCTCGTGGGAGAACGCCGATCTCTCCAGCTTCCTGGAAGCCCTGTCCGCCTGGATCGACGACGCGGGCGGCTGGTACCGGACCACCGGTCGCGAGGTGCCGGCCCACGGGGACTGGCGGTTCTTCGCTCGGGCGCTGATGGCCGCGACCGTCTACGAGTAGCCCTTCGACAGGGCCATGCAGGCCTCACCGTGAAGTCCTGTCCTCAGCGGCGGTGAACCACCCGGGCCGTGCCTCGATCAGCAGGGGGCTCAGCGACTCCACCGCGGAGCGCAGATCCTCGTCGGTGAGGTCGAGCGGATCGGGCAGGCTCCGCGCATAGAAGTGCAGCCGCCAGAAGTCGAAGACCGCTGTCCCGTCAGGCTCGAAGTCCACATCGATCTCTGCGCCTTCCTGGCTGGTGAACAGGCACCCCGCACCGTGAACGCTGTAGGAGTAGTCGCCCGCCTCCCCGCGCCGTCCGATCTGGCGCGTCCGGACCAGACCGAGCACGCCCGCAAGTTGACCCAGCGACGGAAACGCTGCCCGCATGGCCTCGCTTGCCGAGTTCAGGTCATTGACGTACCCCAACACCACGTCACGTGCAGCTGGCACGCGGGACGGCTCGGCATGGAGTCCGGCGATGACTCGCAGGTCTGCCGCGGGTATGCCCAGCGCGGGACCAATGCGGTGAACCAGCTCAACGGTCGGCTGCATCTGGCCGGTCAGGAGCTGACGGATCGTAGATTCGGCCAGCCCTGAAGCCGTGCTGACAGACCGCGGGGTCAGGCGGCGTTCCTCCATGAGCCGGTGCAGGGCATCGGCAAAGTCTTTTGTCATTCCTGGAGTTCAGCTCCTCGGAGTACGGCCGCCATCAGCTGGTGAGGCTGCGCAGGGTCAGTCGGCCGGGGCGGGCGCGGTCCAGTCCTCGGTGTTTCGGTGGCGGTCAAGACCCACGGCCTCGAACTCGTCCGCGCCCAGGCGCTTTCGTGCACCGAGCCGCCGCAAGGCTTGGGAGATCGGGCTGACCGGCCGTGAGAACCGCTTCTTCTCGGAAGCGTCCAGTGGTCCCAGTGCCGGCGAACCGTCAGCCCAGACAGCGGCGCGTTGTTCGCCGACTCCGCCGAAGTACTCGGCTTCCACGTAGGCGATCGGTCCTGTCGAGGACCACCGGGCGAGCATCGTCGCGAAGCCCCCGGGCAGCTTCCAGAACCCCAGTTCCGCCCCGTCGCTGCTGCCGTCCGTGACGGCGTCGAAGACCTCGTCGGTCATCGGCATCAGCGACAGGCCCTGTCCGAGCGACACCACTTGAGCCCCGGGAACCTCCCGGGATGCGACCCGCAGCAACTCGTCCGCCGCGATGACTGCCTGCAATGGGTAACTCATCCCGCGGCCTCCCCGCCCGATCGGAGCCCCATCATCGCCCGATGGCTGCTTCTCCTCCGAAAGTGGGGGCGAAGCAGCCATCGGGCCGGTCCCCCTTCTGCTGCCCGGGCTGGGGAGGGTCGACCTCGGGCGGGTTCCGATGGATGGTGGACGTGATGGTGGAGTTTCGGGCCACCCCCTGCCTGACCCCGTCGAGGAGGCCGTCATGGCCGATCAGGGAAACCCTTATCTGCGTGGGCTGTTCGCTCCCGTGCGGGAAGAGGTCACCGCTCGTGCGTTGCCGGTGAGCGGGCGGCTGCCCGAGGGGCTCGACGGGAGGTATCTGCGCAACGGGCCCAATCCGTTGAACCTCGACGACCCGGCGGCGTACCACTGGTTCAGCGGTCCCGGGATGGTGCACGGGGTGCGGCTGCGGGACGGGCGGGCGGAGTGGTACCGGAACCGGTGGGTGCGCAGCGACACGATGGCGGCGGCCCTCGGCGACAAGCCCGTGCACGGGCCGCGCCACCTCGACATGGACGTCGCGCCGAACACCCACGTCCTGAACTTCGCCGGGCGCTACCTCGCCACCGTCGAGGGCGGGTCGCTGCCCTACGAACTGGACGGCGACCTCAACACCCTCGGCCCGTACGACTTCCAGGGCACCCTGCCGGGCGGGTTCGCGGCGCACACCACCGTCGACCCGGTCAGCGGTGAGCTGCACGCCGTCGCGTACTGCTGGGCGTATCCGTACGTGCAGTACCTGGTGGTCGCGCGCGACGGGCGGGTGCGGCGGGCGGTCGACGTCCCCGTCGGCGGGCGGCCGATGATGCACGACTTCTCGCTCACCTCCTCGTACGTCCTCCTCTACGACCTGCCCGTGGTCTTCAATCCGGACGTCGCCACGTCCCCGTCCTCCCTGCCCTACATCTGGGACCCCGAGCGCACGCCCCGGCTCGGGGTGCTGCCGCGGGAGGGGCGGGCCGAGGACGTGCGGTGGCTGGAGGTCGAGCCGTGCTTCGTCTTCCATCCCATGAACGCGTACGAGGACGGGGCCGGGCTGATCACGGTTCACCTGGTCCGCTACGACCGGTTGTTCGCCGGGCGCGACAGCCGCGGGCCCGACGAGACGCCGCCGCGGCTCGTCCGGTGGACCGTGGACCTGGCCGCCGGGACGGTGCGCGAGGACCTGATCGACGAGCGGGCCGTCGAGTTCCCGCGGGTCGACCCGCGGCGGGCGACCGGCGCGCACCGGTACGGCTACGGCGTGCTCGAACCCACCGACGGCTACGCCGCCGACCGCGCCCGCCGGCACCTCCTCTCCCCCACCTCACCGGCGCCCGAGCTCGCCCAACTCGGGCTCGCCCTCGTCAAGTTCGACCTGGAGCGGGGCGGCAGCGAGGTGCACCGGTTCCATCCGGACGCGGACGTCGGCGAGGGCGTGTTCGTGCCGTCGGCGGGCAGTGGTGGTGGCGGTGCCGAGGACGACGGGTGGGTCCTGTCGTACGTCTTCGATCCGGAGCGGGGCGGCACGGATCTGGTGGTCCTCGCCGCCCAGGACCTGAGCGGCGAACCCGTCGCGCGCGTGCATCTGCCGGTACGGGTGCCCGTCGGGTTCCACGGCAACTGGATTCCCGATCACGGTCACGATCAGTGAGGGGGTGTGCGTGGCGTCGGTCGGTCCGCGTAGTGCCGGTGCCGCGCAGTGCCGGTGCCGCGCAGTGCCGGTGGCACCGTGTGGCGCCGTGTGGTGTCACGTGGTGCCAGGCGGTGCCAGGCGGTGCCAATCGGTGCCGCCGAACGCCCTCGCGTCGCCGCGCCACCATCTGGCGCCAGTTTGATTCAGTGCGACGCCGTCGCGTTTTCCCAGGTCAGAGCGGGCGACATGCACCTCTTGTCGAAATCGGTGCCGCTAGGGGTTGCATGTGGCGCCAACGTGGTGCCATTATGACGTCATGGACCTCACGCCGTATGTCGACACTCTCCGCCAGGAACTCGCGGTGGCCGCCGAAGCCGGGGGCGACGAAGCCCGCGAGCTGGCCGAGCGCCTCACCGCTCCCCTGGAGTCGGCGACCCGACTGACCATGCTCAACGTGCTCTCCGCCGCGATGGACGAGATCACCCGTGAACTCGCCCCCGGCTCGGTCGACGTACGGCTCCGGGGTCTGGACCCCGACTTCGTGGTGACGCTGCCGCCCGCCGAGGGCGGCGCCCCCGCGGAGCCGGCCGCACCCGCCGAACCGTTCCGGACGCCCCTCCCGGCCGACGGCGACGACGGCGGCACCGCACGCGTCAACCTGCGCCTTCCGGCCCACCTCAAGGCACGCGCCGAGGAGGCCGCCGGCCGCGAGGGCCTGTCGGTCAACGCGTGGCTGGTGCGCGCCGTGTCGGCCGCGGTCGACGGCGGCGCCCGGCCGGCCGCACCGGAGAAGAGCCAAGCCGTCGGGCAGAGCTTCACGGGCTGGGTGCGCTAGCCCCACCCGCGGCCCGCCCACCAGCACCACACCGCCCGGACCACTTCAACCCACACCACGTCCCACCAGCGGGGACGCCCTACCGACCCAAGAGGACGGGACAGCCATGCCTACTTTCGAGACCCCCGAAGCGATCTCGGCCACCGCACGCGTGGAGGCCGGTTCCATCCAGTTCACCGCGAGCGAGCGCAGCGACACGGTCGTCGAGGTACGGCCCCGCAACCCGAAGAAGGACATCGACGTGCGGGCCGCCGAGCAGACCGAGGTCACCTTCGGCGGCGGCACGCTGACCGTCCGGACGCCCAAGTCCAACCTGTTCGGCCGCACCGGCACGGTCGACGTCGCGGTCGAGCTGCCCGCCGGCTCGGACGTCGAGTTCACCGGCGCCTGGGCCCAGGTGCTCGGCGAGGGCCGGCTCGGTGAGGTCCGGGTGAAGACCTCGTCCGGCGACGTCCGCTTCGACACCACGGGCCCGCTGAAGCTGACCGCCTCGCACGGCTCGATCACCGTCGACCGGGTCGAGGGCCCGGCCGAGATCACCACCAGCACCGGCAGCCTGCGCGTCGGCTTCATCGACGGGACCGGCGTCCTGAAGAACTCGCACGGCACCACGACCGTCGGCGCCGCCACCGGCGAGCTGCGGGTCAGCAACGCCAACGGCGACATCGAGATCCGGCGCGCCGAGGACTCGGTCACCGCGACCACCGCCCACGGCACCGTACGGGTGGACGACGTCGTCCGCGGCACCATCCAGCTGGAGACCAGCTACGGCGCCATCGACCTCGGCATCCGCGAGGGCACCGCCGCGTGGCTCGACGCCAGCTCGAACGCCGGGCAGGTGCGCAACTCCCTCACCGGTTCCACCGCGCCGGACGACGCCGAGGACACCGTCAAGGTCCGGGCCCGCACCCGCTACGGCAACATCGACATCCGCCGCGCCAAGGTCTGAGCACCCGCCAGACCGGCCACACCCGCCAAGGTCTGAGAACCGCCCCACCGCGCCACCGCCCCACCGCGACAGGGGCCGAGTCCCGCTCCCGCACCCCCTCCGCCGACTCGGCCCCTCACCCGCCCACCTCACTCTTCGAGACTCTTCGAGACCCCTGCGAATGGAGGGCGTCATGCCTTCTTCTGACATGCCCATGCCCATGTCGATGCCCGGACAGTCCGGCCCGTCCGCCCCATCCGCCCCGTCCGGTACCGCCGCCGTCTCCACCGTCGGTCTGCGCAAGTCCTACGGCGACAAGACCGTCCTCGACGGCATCGACCTGCACATCCCGGCCGGCTCCGTCTTCGCCCTCCTCGGACCGAACGGCGCCGGCAAGACCACCGCCGTCAAGATCCTCTCCACCCTCATCAGGGCCGACGGCGGACAGGCCCAGGTCGCCGGACACGACATCGCCTCCTCGCCCGACGGCGTCCGCGCCGCGATCGGTGTCACCGGCCAGTTCTCCGCCGTCGACGGCCTCATCACCGGCGAGGAGAACATGCTCCTCATGGCCGACCTGCACCACCTGCCCAAG
>NZ_JASERH010000079.1:0-48049 GCF_030766975.1 Streptomyces sp. KL116D
GGTGCTTCGTTCGGTTCAAGATTTAGGTGTTTAACCGTTTCCGCATTTATCGTGAGGCTTACTTTCGCGTTCGTGCGCCACTTCACCCAGGAGGTTCCGTTGTGACCGAGCAGCGAGAGCAGGCTCCCGCTGCCGCATGCTTTGCCCCCAGGTGCCGTCGTTCACGGTCGTGAGCGATGACTTCGAAAGCGAATTGGGTGCTCAGGACGACCAGGTCTGCGGCCAGGGAGCCCGTCACCACACCTGCGGTGGGAGGGCTTCCCGCGCGGAGACCAAACTTCCGCCGTGTCGTGCTTCGATCGGACGCGCCGACCGGAGCGGATTCACAGCACTGGTCCGTGATCGACATCAGTCTCGGTGACCAGCCTCAAAGAACGACAGGAGCAAGGACTGGTGGGGCGCGCCGCCGCCGGGGACCACCCACCCGTTACGTCTTCACCGTGTACGCCGTGAACCGAAGGTGGGTCGGATTCAACAGTTCGCCCGCGTTCGTCGAACAATCGCTACACCGGTTCCCACGCGCTGGCGCGCGCAGGTCGTCGCGCCGAGTACGCGGCGCCGCGAAAGTAGCGTTCACCAAAGCGTTCACGGAACGTTACCCGCCTCTAGTCTTGGAAGTGGATCCCGGGAGGCGGGCGGTTTAATACGTTGTCCATCTCGGCGTGCACAGCCAGAGTTGACGCACGGACGCCGAGGGTGATCCGAGTTTGTGCGGGAGGTGGGCGGGATGCAGGACACGCTGGTGCTGAACACCGGGCTTCGGACCACTCTCGACGGTGACGTTAGACCGAGCGAGTCGTGCTGGTGCTGCAGGACAAGGCCGTCGTCGAGCAGGCCCACCCCGAGCTGCGGATGCGCGGTGCCGCCGCTCGGCAGCCTGGTGCCGCGGGTGATCAGGCTGTGCAAGGTACGTACAGGTGCCGTTCCGAACGCGCGCCGTGAATTCAGGCAGGGTGTGCTCGTGCGGGACCAGCACCGGAGTGCGCGTACTGCGGCCGGCGGAGCGACGACCGTGGACCCGTCGTGCCGCGGTCCCAAGGCAGTGCGGACTCCTGGCTGAACACGGTGGCGCGTCCTGCGCCAGGACAATCACCGCAGGCGGACCGGACGCCGGAGCAGGCCAGGATACCGCTGCTGCGGGAAGCCCTTCAGGCGACGCCGGCCGACGCCATGCTGCTGTCGCTGCACGGACGGACGTGAAGGCAGCCCCTGCCGGACTGGCTGGGGCGGGGGCGTCGCAGCGTAGGCGCCGCGTGCACGAAGGGGCCCGCCGACCTGATGGTCGGCAGGCTATCATAATCGTCATCCGTCATGTCCGTCAGTCGATCGGCGCTGTTCCCTGCGCTCCTTCAGGGCCGACAGGGGCCCGACCACCGCCCGCCATCGGGCCGAGAAGTTGCCGATCGCGCCGGACAGGCGCGGAGTGCGTCGCCGATCTCGCTGAGGACGATCCACAGCTTGTTGGCGTCGCCCTCGGCGATCTTCGAGCATCTGGAGGTACTGGTACGAGGCAGCTTCTGGTCCGGGTCGCTCCGCGTGGGATGGACTCGAAGACCGTGCGGATGGCCTGCGCCTCGCCCCTCGCGCGCAGGGCCGCGGCCTTCGCCTCGCCCTCCGCGCGGAGGATCGCCGACTGCTTCTCGCCCTCCGCCGTGGAGGATCTGGGACTGGCGGATGCCTTCGGCGGTGAGGATCGCGGCGCGCTTGTCACGGTCGGCGCGCATCTGCTTCTCCATCGAGTCCTGGATGGAGGTGGGCGGTTCGATCTTGAGCTCGACGCGGTTGACGCGGATGCCCCACTTGCCCGTCGCCTCGTCGAGGACGCCGCGCAGTGCCGCGTTGATCTCCTCGCGGGAGGTCAGGGTCCGCTCCAGGTCCATGCCACCGATGATGTTGCGGAGGGTGGTGACCGGTCAGCTGCTCGATGGCCTGGATGTAACTGGCCACCTCGTGGTCGCGGCGCGGGCGTCGGTCACCTGGTAGTAGATGACGGTGTCGATGTTGACGACCAGGTTGTCCTGGGTGATCACCGGCTGCGGCGGGAACGGCACGATCCCGCTCGCGCAGGTCGATGCGGTTGCGGATGGAGTCGATGAACGGGACGACGATGTTCAGGCCGGCGTTCAGCGTGCGGGTGTAGCGGCCGAAGCGTTCCACGATGGCGGCGCTGGCCTGCGGGATGACCTGGATGGTCTTGATCAGGGCGATGAAGACCAACACCACCAGAATGATCAGGACGATGATGATCGCTGACATCGCGTCTCCTGTGCCCTTCGTACCGTCGTCGTTCCGGCTTCGCCGTATTCGTCGTACCGGAAGATCATGCGATCTTGCTCGTCGAGTTTGTCAGAACCACCCTGGTGGCGTGCGAGTTCGGGTCAGATGACGATGGCGGTGGCCCCCTCGATGTCGACCACGTCGACCTGGCGGTCCCGGTTCGAACGTCGCGTCGGCGTCGAGGGCGCGGGGCGGACCAGATCTCACCGGCCAGTTTGATGCGGCCGCTGCCGCCGTCGACCTCAGCTCGACGACGACGGCCTGCTTGTCCTTCAGGGCGTCCACGCCCGTGGCCAGTTGGGGGCGGTTCCGTGCGCTGCCGCTTGGCGATGGGGCGTACGACGGCGATCAGCGCGCACGACACCGCGGCAGGGAAGACCACGACCCTGAGAACGGCACCCGCCGCCGAGTCCTGCTGTCACGGCGCCGGCGACCGCGCCGACGGACAGCATGCCCAACTCCGGGCATGGCGGTGATGACCAAAAGGGAATACCGAGCGCGGCCGTTCCGATCAGCCACCACACCCATGCGTCGATGTCTGCCATGGTCATGGTAGATCCGCTGGTGGCCGTTGCCGGACAGACGACGACCGGCGCACGGCCGCGCGGGGCCGTCAGCTCGGGGCAGACCCGTGGCGGTCCAGCGCTCGCCCTTCTGCCTCGACGACCAGGGGGAGGCCAGAAGCAACGTGGAGAGGTTGCGGGAGGTGAGTTCCAGCTCCAGCGGGCCGGCGGCCCAGGACCTTGGCCCTGACGGATCCTTGAGGACGTGCGCGTGAAGCCGGGGGCGAGTCTCCTCGGCGTGGTGCGTCCGCCGCGATCATCGACGGGGCGATCGGGGTCGCGGGCTTGAGGCGCGGCCGAGGCGGCGCACACGAGGTCCCGCGGCCCGCCGAGGTCGGGACCCGCGGCGGGCTCGTCGATGAGCAGCAGCTCGGGGTCGATTAAATCGAAAGGTGCCGAACACGGTCAGGTATAAACCATGCCGAGGCGGTCGAGGAAGCGCGGGCGCGCTGCTCGTCGACGTCCTCGGCTACTCCCTCCTGCCAGCCGGCCGTCCGTAGCGTACGCGCGGCCGTGAGCACGGTCTGGAAGCGGTCTGGCGCTTGGGCAGCTTCTCGGCGAGCGCGATGCCGGCGGCCGCCGATGCACGCAGGCTTACGCAGCGCTCAAAGACGTCCGTGCCCGGGCTTGCCGAGGGTCTCGCCGAGGATCGTGGCGGTGCCCTGGCTCGAGACACGTGGCTCGAGGCGACGTTGGAGGGTGGTCTTGCCGGCGCCATTCGGTCGGGGATGAGCTCCCCCTCGGCTTCACCGACCAGGGAGCCTGGTCCACCGAAACCGGGCCCTCACCGGACCACGGATACGTCCTCCAACTCAGTACATCGCTCATGAGCGCGTTGTCTCCATTGCAGTCTCAGCTGTCTCGGCTTTGCGTCCCGTGCACCGTGTTCAGTTTATTCGTAACCGGACACCGCCCCCAGGCAAACCACGCCACTGGCGGTGGTCCATTCCATCGGCCGGAGGCACGACCTCGCCCGGGAGCTTCGCGAGTGCCAGGGCGCATCGCTCTCGGACCACGCTCTGGACGTCTGGCCGCATGGGAAATGCCCTGTTGGGCGGTTTTGTCGCACCTGATGACGCGGTGCTCGCCATTTGTGAGGTGAGGACGCGGTGCACCATGTCGAAGGACTCCCAGAGTCCGCGGTCGGGCTGACGCTGGCGCTCGGGCGGCTGCGGGCGCTCGGGGGCGAGGCAGAGCTGCAGGTGGCGCTGCCCGCGCCAGGGACATCCCGCTGGGACTCAGCGGACCTCCCGAGGTCAACGCGCGGGCCCTGGACGCCGAGGAGGCCGTCGTCTGCCACGAGGGTGGCGCTCAGGCTGGTGCCCGAGAGTGGCGCTGAGGCCGGAGCCGGACGGCGGCGATCCGCGTCGAGGTCGTCTGGCACTGCCTGCCCCGTGCGGGAGGACTCCGCCCGGCGGACGTGCCGGAAATCCCTCGGCGAAGGCGGGCAGAGGCTGGCGGAGGCGCTGCGGGACGCCACGAGCGTGGTGCTGACGAAGCTGGACGTGGCCGGTTCCGGGAGCCCGGTGGCGGAAGGCCGCGATCGGCAGCGCACCGGGCCCGGGCCGACCGGGGCCGTGAGTGCTGGCTCCCGGGTATCCGGCGCGGAGCCGTGCAGGTGCTCGAGCTGGCGCAGCGATGGGAGCTGCTCGTCCTCCGTGGCGTACGAGAGCAGGCACGGCTGGGAGCGGTGAGCTTGGCTTCGGAGGTGAGGCTCGGGCCGTCGCGTTGCGGCCCGTCGAGCTGGACGGCGCGCAGCAGAGCTCAGGTGGCCGCGTACAACTCCCTTCGTGGAGGAGCGGGAGCGGGGGCTGAGGTTCGCGCGCGCTGCGGCACGCCCTCGTCGATGCGGCGAAGGCCCCTCGCGGACCTGGTCCGTGAGGGCCTTCTGCCGCACCTGTGTAGCGAGCGAGCGTCGGAGGTTCGACGCCATGTTGCCGAAAGGCGGGGTTCAGAGACGCCGGTCCACGTTGACCGGGTTGCCCGGGCGCGTTCACCGGGACGTGGACCGGGACCTGGGCCTGGTTGCCCGGAGAGCGGCGCTGCGAGGGACTTCGAGGTGGCCGCGCCCTCCCGCCTCGGAGTCGGCGGGAGGCGGCACCGGCGGACGCGCCGGCAGCGGCGGGCCCGCGACGGCGAGGGTCAGGGCGGCCTTCTTGGCGATGCTCGCCCAGGAAGTGTTCACTCCAGTAGCGCGGTGCGGCCCAGCCACGGGGTCGCACGCTGGCTGACTGCGTGGAGCCGGTCGGACGACTTTCGTGGGCGCGGCTTGCCCTCGATTCGGATCAATCGGCCGACGAACGGGTCAGGCGAGCGTTCCCCCTGCGGGAGTTGAGGTCGAACGGCCGTGAGGACGGCGGTGTCGCCCGGTCGGGGCGGAGACTGGACGGCGGGGAGTTACCCGGGGGCCGGTGGTCCGTGGACCCTGAGATTCGAAGTCAGCCGTGACCCGCGTCGCGATCAGCAGCGAGCCGGTCGTGATCGGCCGTGATCAGCCGTTGAAGCCGCCGTTGCCGAAGGCCGGGTTCAGCACGCCGATGACGTTGGCGGTGTTGCCCACGGCGTTGACCGGGATGTGGATCGGGGCCTGGATGAGGTTGCCCGAGCCCGACGCCCGGCGACTTCGAGCCTTGCCCGTCGGCGTGCGCACGCGAAATCAGTGGCGGAAGCGAGACCGGCACCGGCGGCGACCAGGCCGCCGGCGACGAGTGACAGCCGCGGCCGTCTGTGCAGGTTCTTCCACTTCTAGCTCACTCCTTGCGTTGCCGCGGCCAGCCGCCGCAGCATGCACTGGAGAACGCCGGAGGGCCCGGCGGGAGTGCGCTCGGACGGTGGACATCTACACGACAGTCTCTGAATCTCTGGCGGAGCGGAACCGTCCACGGCGCCGAGTGCAGTAGTGCGCCGGAGCACGGTCGCCCGGACGAGGGCGTGGGGTCAGCCGGTGACCCCGTGCCGGACGGCCACAGGGCGGCCTGGGTGCGGTCCGCCAGGTCGAGCTTCATGAGATGTTCGACACGTGGGTCTTCACCGTCTTCTCGGAGGGACGAGGGCGCGGGCGATCTCCCGGTTCGAGCGGCACGTCCGCGATCAGGCCGAGCACCTGCGCTCCCGCTCGGTGAGCGAACTGCCTCTCCCCCTGCCCGTTGTTCGCCTGCTCCTGGGAGAGCAGGGCGCCAGCCACCTCGGGCTGGAGCAGGATGTGGCCGGCGTGCACGGACCGGATGGCGCCGGGCCAGTGCGTCGGGGTCCACGTCCTTGTAGACGATACCCGGCGGCGCCGGCGCGCAGGGCCGGGACGACGGTGCGCTGCTCCGTGAAGCTGGTGACGATCAGCACCCGCGCCGGATTGTCCCGAGCTCGCGGGCTTGCGCAGTGCCTCGCGCCGTCCATGCCCGGCATCTTGACGTCCATCAGGACGACGTCGGCTTCAACTCCTCGGCGCGGTCGACCCCTTCGGCGCCGTCGGCCGCCTCGCCGACCACCTCGATGTCGTCCTGGATCTCGAGGAACGTGCGCAGATCCCCTGCGGACGACCTGGTGGTCGTCGACCAGCAGCACCTTGATTGCGTCAGCCACCGGGGACCTCCATCTCGATCGTGGTGCCCTTGCCGGGCTCCGATTCACTGCGAGCCGCCCGCCGACGCCGCTCGTCCGGTCGTGCATCGAGACCAGGCCGAGGTGGCGTCCCGCGCGGCGTATCGACTCCCCGGCTCGAAGCCCCTTGCCGTCGTCGCTGACGTGAGCACGGCGCCCGCGCCCCGCTTGTCGAGCGTCACGTCTCGACGCACGCCCCGGAGTGCCGCAGTGCGTTGTGCAGCGCCTCCTGGGCGACGCGGAGCATCGCCTCCTCCTGGGCCGCAGGGGAGGGCGCGGATGCCGTCGCAGCAGAACGTGACCCGTGCGCCGTGGGCCCGGTCGAGCACCTGGATCTGCGCGTACGGAGGGTGGCGACCAGAGCCGTCCTCGTCCAGTGCGGCGGGGCGCAACTCCACGACGGCGGCGCGCAGTTCGTCCGGTGGCCTCCGCGGCGAGCGCGGCCACGTGCTGCAACTCGTCGCTGGCGCGGGCCGGATCGCGGTCCACGAGCTGCGCCGCCGCCTGCGCGGTCAGGCGGAGCGAGAAGAGCTTCTGGCTGACGGCGTCGTCGCGGTTCGTGCGCGAGGCGGAGCGCTCCTCGGCGATGGTGAGCTCGCGGCTGCGCTCGTAGAGCCGGGCGTTCGTCAAGGGCGATCGCGGCGTGCTGGGCGAGGATCTGGAGCAGCTCCTCGTCCTCCTGCGTGAAGCCGCAACCGCCTTGCGGCTTAGGGCGCTTCTTGTTCGCGAGGGAAGAGCGCGCCGATCGTCTCGTCGCCGTCCTTGATGGGCAGGCCCAGAGTCGGACATGTCCGGGTGGGCGGACGGGCCAGCCCTCGAAGCGGGGGTCGCTTGCGGACGTCGGCGAGGCGCTCGGTCTTCGCCTCGCGCGGCATCGCGGCGAGGATGCCGTGCTGGCGCGGCAGCGGGCCGATGGCCTTCCACTGCTCGTCGCTGACGCCGTCGACGACGAGCTGGGCGAAGCCGCCGTGGTCGTCGGGGCACCCCGAGCGCCGCGTACTCGGCGTCGAGCAGCTTCGCGCTGCGGAGGCGACGATCGTCTTGAGGACGTCGCGCACCTCCAGGTGCCTGCTCATGGCCCAGCAGCGCGGCGCTGACCGCCGCAAGACCAGTCCGTGGACCTTGACTCATGAGCTCACCGTACCGGCGGGGTGTGACGGCGCGTATCGGTCAGGTGGCGGCGCCCGCCTAGGGCCCTGGGCTTAGGCCGAAGGGCCCGTGGGCGTCGCGACCCGCATACAGGTGCCCGGGCCCCCACCGTTCCTACGTTGAAGGCACACGCAGAGATGGCGGACCAAAGGGGACGGTTGTCATGACAGTAGCGATCATCACAGGGGCCTCACGGGGATTCGGGCGGGCGCTCGCCACGGCGCTGGCCGAGCGGGGCTGGGATCTGGTGCTCGACGCGCGGTCCCCGGGCCGCTGGAGGAGGTGGCGGCGGGGTTGCGCAGGCACGGCGGGGCGGTCGTGGCGGTGCCGGGTGACGTCTGGACGGCGGGCACCAGGTCAAGCTGATCGCGGCGGCCTGGGAGCTGGGCGGTCTCGATCTGCTGGTGAACAACGCGGGGGTGCTGGGCGCGGAGCCGCTGGTGACGCTCGGCGAGCACGGGCTCGACGCGTTCCGCAGGGCGCTGGAGGTCAATGTGGTGGCGCCGCTCGGACTGCCGCAGGAGGCGCTGCCGCTGCTGCGCGAGGCGCACGACGGGGCGGTGATCAACATGAGTTCGGACGCGGCGGCCGAGGCGTACCGCACGTGGGGCGGTTACGGGGCGACGAAGGCGGGCCCTCGACCAGCTGTCGGCCGTGCTCGGGGTGGAGGAGTCCGGCCTGCGGGTGTGGGCGGTGGATCCGGGCGGGATGCGGACGAAGATGCTGGCGGCGGCCGAGCCGGACGAGGATCTGAGCGGCGTGCCACGGCCCGAGGACGTCGTGCCCGGAGTTCCTGCGGCTGCTCGACGAGCGGCCGGGCCAGCGGGCGGTACGCGGCGCCTTCTCTGCTGGAGGCGCGATGACGCTGCGCTGCGGGTGCCGGAGGAGCTGTCGGCGCGGGTGCCCGCCGAGCAGCGGGGTCCCGGCCGGGACAGATCGTCGGTGCGGCTGCTGGTGTCGCGCGGCACGGAGGTGGCGCACCACCGCTTCCCGAGCTGCCGGAGGTGCTGCGGGCCGGGGACCTGCTCGTGGTGAACACCTCCCCCACGCTGGCGGCCGCCGTGGACAGGACGGACGGGCACGCGCGCGTGGTCGTGCACTTCTCCACGCGGGGGCGACGACGGGCGGTGGGCGGTCGAGACTGCGGGTTCCGGACGGGCGGGGCACCACGCGCCCGCGCGCAGGCGGGCCCGCGGGTTCGGTGGTGTCGCTGCCCCGGCTGTGTGCACCTCGTCTTCGAGGAGCCGGTCGCGGCGGGGAACGAGCGGCTGTGGTGGGGTGCGGGCGACCGGACGTGCCCGCGCTGCTGCGGAGCGCACGGCGGCCGATCCGCTACGCGTACACGGAGCAGGACCAGCCGCTGTCCGCCTATCAGACGGTGTTCGCGCTGCCGTACGCCGACGGGGCGGAGCAGTGCGGAGATGCCGAGAGTGCGGCGCGGCCCTTCACGGAGCGGATCGTGGCGCAGCTGGTGAGCCGGGGTGTGCAGTTCGCGCCGATCACGCTGCACACGGGGGTCGCGTCGGCGGAGTCGCACGAGCCGCCCTATGGGAGACGGTTCGAGGTGCCCGGAGGCGTCGGCGCGGCTGATCCAACGCGGCCAGGGCCGAGGACGGCCGGGTGATCGCCGTGGGCACGACGGCGGTGCGGGCCGTCGAGTCGGCGGCCGGGGACGACGGGGTGGTGCGGGCGGCGCGCGGCTGGACGGAGCTGGTCGTGACGCCGGAGGCGCGGGGGTGCGGGTGGTGGACGGGCTGCTGACGCCGGGCTGCACGAGCCGGAGGCGTCCCATCTCGCTGATGACTGGAGAGCGGTGGCGGGGCGGGCGGCCGTGAGCCGTACGTGCGAAGGAGGCGCTGCGGGGCCTCTGCCTGTGCACGAGTTCGGCGACGTCCATCTCATCCTTCCGGAGCAGGCGCCCTCACGCTAGCGCGCTGCACCGGCAACACTGGTGAGATCGGCGGGTGCCCGCTGTGACGCCGCGCATAGGGCGCACATCACGTACGAAGGTGCCTGAGTGGATAAGTAAGGACCAAAGTCCCGAGGGCGGGGCGGGGGCCAGGAGTCGAGAGCCGACTCCTGGCCCGCTTTTCGCATGCCCCCGGTCCACTACCCGGCTTCGTACGTCACACCTTTGCCACGGAATTTTGCGCCCGCTCAGAATGGCCCTCGTCGCTGAGCGCCGAACGGTTGTACCCGCGGTGCTCGTGCCCCAAACACACTTCAGAGGTCCCCATCTCATGTCCAAGCACGCCCCTTCCGGCCATGAGTCGCCTGACCCGCACCCACAAGTTCTCGATGGCCGGTGTCGCCGCCCTCGGTGCCGCCGCCCTCGCGGTGACGCTGGTGCCGGGTCGCTGACACGCAGGCGTCTGGCCGAGACGGTCTCCGCCGCCCCCGTCGCCTCTCCCGACGGCTGCCGGTACGCAGCAGGTCAAGGACGTGCACGACAGCGTCACCGGCCAGCAGGCCGCGGCGTCCGAGAAGCGCGAGCAGGCCGCCGCCCAAGCTGAAGGCCCAGCAGGACGCCAAGGCGAAGGAAGAGGCGCAGAAGAAGTGCCGACGCCGAGGCCAGGGCGAAGGCCGATGCCGCGGCCAAGGCGAAGCCGAGCGGACGCCAAGGCGAAGCGCGAGCGCGAGGCCAGGGAGGCCGCCTCCGCGCCGCCGCCCGCAAGCCGGTCACGCCAACAACCTGGACGGCTGGATCAAGCAGTCGCTGGACATCATGAAGTCAAAGGGCATCCCGGGTACGTACAACGGGCTCTACATGCAACATCATGCGCGAGTCCACGGGCAACCCGAGCGCGCATGAACGGCTGGGACATCAACGCCCAGAACGGCACCCCGTCGATCGGCCTGCTCCAGGTCATCCAGCCGACGTTCAACGCGCTACCACGCCGACGGCACCTCGACGAACATCTACGACCCGGTCGCCAACATCGCGGCCGCCGCGAACTACGCACGGCCGACAAGTACGGCTCGATCGACAACGTGAACAGCGCGTACTGGGACTCTCTGCCGGGACCTCAGGGTCCTCAGCACGCCGACCACGACGGAGAAGGGCGGCACCCGCGCGGGTGCCGCCGCTTCTCCGTCGTGTGCTCTGTCGTGCGTGACGACTGCTGCGCATGACCTCGGGCTCATGGCGGCGCAGCAGGCGCGCGACCGCGAAGCCGCAGATGATGCCGAGGGCGAGCAGCACCGCGATGTTGATGCCCACTGGCCGACCGAGTGCTCCCACAGCGGGTCGAGGTCGTTCGGCTTCTTCGGGTCCCACGGCGGCATCAGGTGCGCCGGGTCCAGCGTGGCGCCGGCGGCACCGATCGCCCAGCGGGACGGCATCAGCCAGGCGAGACTGCTCCAGGCCGATCGAGACCGTAGATCTGGAAAGAGGACTCCGGTGAAGACGACCTGGACGATCGCGAACATCACCAGCAGCGGCATCGTCTTCTCGGAGGTCTTCACCAGCGAGGAGATGACCAGGCCGAACATCATCGACGTGAAGCCCGAGCGCGATGATCGAGATGCACAGCTCGACGGCCGGCGGCATCAGGAGACCTTCCTTCGGAAGGTCTCGCGGCGTCGAAGGCGATGGCGCAGATGATGACGCCCTGGATGGGCCGTGATGAAGCCGAGGACGATGACCTTGGACATCAGGGTACGCGGAGCGGGACAGGCCGGTGGCCCGTTCGCGCTCGTAGATGACCCGTTCATGATCAGTTCTCGGACCGAGTTGGCCGCGTCCCGAGAAGCACATAGCCGACCGCGACGATCAACATGATCGTGCCCGCGTCGCCGCTGAACGGGACGGCGAGCTGGCGGCGCCAGGCCGAAATCGGCCGGGATGACCGCGAGACGATGCCCGAGCACCCGCGGGCAGGATCACCATCAGGCCCATAAAGGGGAAGCCCTTGTCGGAGGCGATCACCGACACGTAGCGGCGGATCAGCGTGATCAGCTGCGCCCCAGGGCTGCGGCTTGGGCGGCTTGACCGCCGCGGGCGGCGGCACCTGCATCGGACTGCGGGGCGACGGCGTCGATGTCGGCCGCGCGTACGTCTGGTAGTGCTGCAGGCCCTTCCAGCGGCCCGCCCAGTCGTAGTCGCGGTAGTTCTCGAACGCCGAGAAGACGTCGGCCCAGGTCTCGTAGCCGAAGAAGTTGAGCGCTTCCTCCGGCGGGCCGAAGTACGCCACCGAGCCGCCCGGCGCCATCACGAGGAGCTTGTCGCAGATCGCGAGCTCGGCCACCGGGTGGGTGACGACGAGGACCGTGCGGCCGTCGTCGGACAGAGCCGCGCAGGAGCTGCATGACGTCGCGGTCCATGCCGGGTCGAGGCCGGAGGTCGGCTCGTCCAGGAAGATCAGCGACGGCTTGGTGAGCAGCTCAGAGGCCCGCGAGCACGCGCTTGCGCTGGCCACCGGAGAGGGAGGTGACCTTCTTCTCCTTGTGGATGTCCAGCTTGAGCTCGCGCAGCTCCTCGTCGATGCGCTGCTGGCGCTCCTGCTCGCTGGTGTCCGCCGGGAAGCGGAGCTTGGCCGCGTAGCCAGAGCGCCTTCTTGACGGTCAGTTCCTTGTGCAGGACTGTCGTCCTGCGGGACCAGGCCGATGCGCTGGCGCAGCTCGGCGAACTGCTTGTACAGGTTCCGGTTGTCGTAGAGGACGTCGCCCTGGTTGGCCGGCCGGTAGCCGGTCAGTGCCGTCGAGCAGCGTCGACTTGCCGGAGCCGCGACGGGCCGATGACGCGCGATCAGCGACTTCTCCGGGACGCCGAAGGAGACGTCGCTTGAAGGATCTGCTTGCCGCCGTCGACGGTGACGCGTCAGGTGGCGCGCGGAGAAAGGGCGTCACCGGTGTCGACGAACTCCTCGAGCCGGTCGCCGACGAGGCGGAACGTCGAGTGGCCGACGCCGACGATGTCGTTCGGGGCTGACAGCGCCGGTGCCGCCCTTGGCGATCGGCTGGCCGTTGACGTACGTGCCGTTGTGCGAACCCAGGTCGCGGATCTCGAAGCGGCCGTCGGGCGTCGCGTGGAACTCGGCGCGTGCAGGCGCGAGACCTGGAAGGTCGGAGACGACCAGCTCGTTCTCCAGCGCACGGCCGATGCGCATGACGCGGCCGAGGCCCGAGCTGAGGGTGGAAGGTCGTCGGGCTGCGGTCGCCGTAGACCGGCGGCGCCCCCACGCTCCACCGGGTCCCTGACAGTGCGGCATCTGCCTGCACCGGCGTGCTGCGCGCACTGCTGCTGTTGCTGCTGCGGCAGCTGCGCCTGCTGGGGCGCCTGCTGCGGCCAGCCGGGCGCACCGCCCTGCGGCTGCTGCTGCGGCGGTGGCTGCTGGGCGGGCCGGCGGCGCTGCTGCTGCGCCATGGTGCGGCGAGGCGACCACTGCGGCGCAAGCGCACTGCCCTGCACGCTCAAGCGCGGCCCGTCAGTTGAGTTGCCGGGTGGACGGCGCGCGGGCCCGATCTCATCTGGTGGATCCGCTGGCCCTGGACGAAGGTGCCGTTGGTCGAGCCGTGGTCCTCGATGACCCAACTGCGGCCGCCCCAGCTGATCGTGGCGTGACGCCAGGACACCCTGGCGTCGTCGAGCACGACGTCACCCCGGATCACGACCGAGGGTGTACGGCCTGGACGGATCGAGCGTCCAGGTCCTGCCATTCAATTCCAGTACGAGTTCCAGGCCTCCATGCCTGGAGTTGTCGAGTATTGCCCCCGCCGTGAGTCTAGGGATGTCGAACATCGTGAGGGAACTATTTCCAGGAAAGGCCCCATGACCGAAAGTCCGGGCCTTGCGTTCGGGGTTGTGAGAACTCCCCCGGCGGCCCCGGTGTGCGCCCCGTTGACGCGGCAGATTTGGCCCCGGAAGAGTGGTGGTGCCCACAACTCCCTACGGATCATGCGCAAATGGGAAAACAGGGCGATCGCGGTACAGATCGGGAGGTCCTGATGGGGGCCGGCCAGCACGCGACCCGGCGCGGCCCGGCGTGCCCTGGGCGATCTTGCTGTCCGCGATCGCCGCGGTGAGCTGGAGCGTTCATCGCCATGGCGGGCGTCGCGGCGCTCGGGCTTTCCATCTGCTCGAGGCGGACTCGGCAGGCTCGCTGGGCCCCACGCGGCGGCCGCAGTCGTGGCACTGGGGGTCGGCGGAGCGCGTGACGCCGTCCGGCGAGCGTCGACCACTCGGCCTGCAGGGCGCCCGCAGGCGGACGCACCGATCGGCGATCGCACCGCTCGGTGGGCCTGGTCGCGCGCGCTGCCGGTCAGCTGGTTCTTCCCTACGGTCCTTGCGCGGCGCGGGGTTGAGGTCTCGCCCGGCGAGCTGCTGCGCCGCGGGCCCGGCGCCGTGGTCGTGCTCTTCGTGGGGATGCTGAGGCGGGCTCGCCTGGGCGGGTCACGACATCATCACGATTGACGGTTCCGAAAGCTGGGGCTGGAACGCGACATTTCGGGCGCCGGGGACCTGCCGGGCCGACATCGGCGACAAGCTGCCGGAGGCGGCATCGGCGGGCGCTGCCGACCGACTCGGCGACCTCGCGGACGCCAAGGCATCGGTGGGGTTCACCGTGCAGACGGGGGCGACGCTGCTGGAGCGGCGCGGCGTTCAATCGTCGGCGTCCTGCTGATATCGCGCTACTCGCATCGCAGCGCACCCCGCCGCCGGCCCTGGGCGCCGTGCACCAGGTGGGCCGGCCGCGTCCGCGCTGGTGACCGTGAATTGCTGGTGGCGGTCCTCGCGGGAGCTCGCCACTGACATCTGTACGCGATGATCGGCGACGACCACGAAGCGGATCGCAGGCGCGGCGCTGCTCGGCGCCGGAACGGGTGTGGCTCGCCCTCCCGCTCGGCATGTTCGTGCCGTGGGACGGCAAGGCGACGGGGCGCTCGCCAGGTCTCCCGACCCGCTGGACGACCGGCTCTCGTCAGACCAGCCGGTGACCTGGGGCGACTGAAGCCCGAACTCGACGGCGGGGTCTGGCTGTTGGCCGTGGCGGTGGCCGTGATGATGCTCTTCGCAGAGGGTCCTCACGGCCGTGCGCACACCGCTGGACCAGGGAGCGCTCAGGTTCGCGGGGCGCTGCGCGCTGCGGCTGGGCGTGGTGACCGCGCTGGCGTGATGCCGCTCCTGGTGTGGCTGACGGACGTCTCGGCAGGCGCCTCGCTCTCGGTCCTCGGCTTCGACGCGTTCGGCCGCGGGCATCGAACTGCACGGAGCACCTCGGCATGGCGGATTGCTGCTCGGGGCGGCGTGGGGTGCGAGGGCCCGGGGCGCTCGGGGCGCTGCTGGCGTACGGGACCGGGGCGCGGGCGGGCGGGTCGCCGCACTGGCCGGGGCCGCGCCGCCCGCGCGGGCTTCGACGTACACGAGCAAACCGGGCCGTGAGCCAGGCCGCCCGTACCGACCGTCGAACCCGGACACCAACCCGTACCTCAAGAACCCACGACGAGCGGACCAACCTGACGGGCGCCCCACCCTCGCGAGGCCCATCCGTCCGGACCTGCCCGCGCCGCCGCGGCAAGAACACCAAGGGGAGTGGCCGGCGCCGCCTCCGCCGCCTCCGCCGCCCGAGGTGGGCAGGGGCGACGAGAGCAGGAGGGTGAACGCAGCCGGGCGGGTTTCTCGGCCCCACGAAGATCGTCCGGCACTCGGACCGGCGGAGCACCTTCGCACGCAGGCCCGATATCAGTAGCTCCATCATGAGCGCTTCGCAGCCCCAGCACCCCAGCTGATGTCCCGGCCGGCACAGAACTCGCCGCGGCCGATGTCCCGACCCTTCTGGTCAAGATCTTCGGGCAAGGACCGGCCCGGCATCACCGCCGGCCTCTTCGACACCCTCGCCGCTTCACTCCGTCGACGTCGTCACGGACATCGAGCGGGTCGTCACCCGTAGCATGGTCCTGTGCGCCCTGGTGACCGCGCCCCCGGCCGGGTCTCTCGAGGCGACCTGCGGTCCACCCGTGCACAGCTGGGCCGAGTCGATGAAGATGCGAGGCCGAGATCATCTCCGGCATCGGTGACAGCCGCGCGCGCGCGGCCGCGGGCCGCTCCCGGTCATCGTGCTCGGGCACCCGCTCACCGCCGAGCCGACCGCCGCGATCGCCGCGACGATCACCAGTACCGGCAGCGCATCGACCGCATCTTCCGGCTCGCCGCGTACCCCCGTCACCGCCGGTCGAGTTCGCGGTGTCCGGCACCGAGACGGAAGCGCTGCGCACCGCGCCCTCGCCACGAGGCCGCGAGCGCGGGGCGTGGACGTGGCGGTCGTCGCGGCCCGGCTGCACCGGCGGGCGCAGCGGCTAGCGCGCCTGTGATGGACGTCGACTCGACGCTCATCCAGGACGAGGTGATCGAGCTGTTCGCGGCGCACGCGGGCTGTGGAGGCCGAGGTCGCCGGAGGTGACGGCGGCGGCGATGCGCGGCGAGGCTGGACTTCGAGAGCAGTCGTTTGCACGCGCGCGTGGCGCTGCTCGCGGGGCTCGACGCGTCGGTGGTCGGCAAGGTGCAGGAAGCGGAGGTGCGGCTGACGCCCGGGCGCGCGCGCACGCCTGATCCCGGACGCTCGAGCGGCTCGGCCCCCAGGTGGGCGTGGTGTCCCGGGCGGGTTCGCGCAGGTCTGCGGACGACCTGTGAAAGCTGAGGCACCTCGGGCTCGACTTCGCGCAGGCGAACACGCTGGAGATCGACGGACGGCGAGCTGACGGGGCGAGGTGACCGGCGAGATCGTGGACCGGGCGGAGCGAGGCGCTGGCTGCTGCGCCGGTTTCGCCACGGAGGCCGGGTGTGCCGCTCGCCCAGACGGTGGCGATCGGCGACGGCGCGAACGACCTGGACATGCTGAACGCGGCCGGGCTCGGTGTCGCCTTCAACGCGAAGCCGGTGGTCCGGGAGGCCGCGCACCGCGGTGGGCGATGCCGTTCCTGGACACGCGTCACTCCTATCTGCTCGGGCATCACGCGCGAAGAGTCGAGACGGCGGACCTGCACGAGGAGCAGGGCGGCCGGTCGGAGCCGTGTGCCCCGGCACGACGATGCGGTGCCAGCCCACCACGTCCAGCGTGGAGGCTACTCGCTCGGCGCCCGTAGCCGACGAGGCGTGCGCGGTGCCCGGCTCCGGAGGCTCTTCCACAGGCCGGAGAAGCGGGACGGCGAACGCGGCGGTCGGGAATCCCGCGCCGTCCAGCCGCTCCCTCGCGTCTCCCTCGGACCGGGGCGAGGATCTCGGTGGTGAGGGCCGCTGACCTCCGTTGTGGCCGATCAGGACTGCGCTGGTGCAACACGTCGTCCTGGGTCTACTCGCACCAGGGAGGGCGATCACAGCTCGCCCGGTGACGCCTCGTAGATCCGCTCCTCGCAGAGCCGGCCTCGGTCGCTCGAAAGCCCGGCCACGGCGAGCCTCCAGCCTCGCGGGTGCGGGTGGCGGTCGAGCAGGGCCAGGTCGAACGGGACTCCGGAGTCGGCCAGCTTGCGGCCGGCGACGGGTGCGTCCCTGCGGCCCGCTCGGCGAGCGGCCGCTCGTGATCGTTCACCTGAGGCCAGTCCGCCTTGGCATGCCGGAAAAGGACAATCCTGCGGGGGTTCTGCGACGCTCATGGGTCCCAGCTTCGCATGAAACCGGAGCGCAGGGCGCAGATGACGCGTACTCCCGGCTTACAGGTGCAGTCAGCGGCGCTGAAAGGTGTCAGGGAAAGCACGAGTTCTGGCGCGCTCGAGTGATGTGGGCAGGCTCGGGTCACCCGCCGCGGCCTGCGCGTCGAGACGGGGTGAGGATCAGCAGGAGCAGGCGCCATCTAGCGCGACGGCTGGCAGCGCGACTGGGCCCACCAGGGCGCTGGCCGGATGTCGACGCCACCGGTGACCGCCCGGGCGGGGTCCGGGTGTGCGTGGGGGCCGACATCGGTGCCTCCGTGGTCCGTGGTCTTCTTCGTCCGTGTCGCCGACGGTCCCGGCGATCACTCTCCAGAAGGTGGACGCGCGCGCCTCCGACCCATCCGGTGATCTCCACCACGCTGCCTGACGCTGGCTAGGGGGATGGTGGAGCTACGCCCTGGGGCCGCGTGCTCAGGTCACGGCGATGCGATGGTCGCGATGATGCCGACTTGATCACGGCGACGGCCAGCATCGCGCCGAAGCACCAGAAGAAGCTCTCTTCTGGCGCGTTCACAAGGGATTGGCTCGAGCACAGGCGACCATGCGGCAGAGTGTCGCACGCCCGTCCCCGCCGTCAGGACGCCGGGGCGCCCTCGGGTGCGACCCTCCCGCGTCGCCTCGTCCTCGACCAAAGTGCGGTTGCGGCCGGTGCGAGGACCGCGAGTCACGATCTGCGGCACCATCAGCGTCGCCCATCAGGGCGACTCAGCACGCAGCCGTCGGTGGCCTCACTGCAGGACGCCGACGAGCAGCGGGCCGGGGATCGAGATCAGATAGCCGGTGGACTGGGCGAACGCGCCAGCTTGACGCGACTCCTGCGCCGGTGCGGGCGCGCATGCCGACCATCGTGAGGGCCAGCGGGAAGGCGCAGTTGGAGATGCCGAGCAGGATCGCCACGCCCAGGCCCCCGGACGCCGGGGCGAGGTGGTCCCGCGTAGTCCGGCCAGACCGCACACGCCGAGCGCGATCACCATCGGGCCGCTGCGCCAGCCGGGCGGCGATGCGCGCGGATGGCCGAAGCCGGGCGGCGCCCCATCACCATGGTGACGGCGAGCAGCAGGCCCGCGGTCGGCTGGAGACGCCGGAGGTCCCGGAAGGTCTGCGCCATCCGGCCCATCGGCGCGACGCGGCGGTGGCCTGGAGGAAGGCCGTGAAGACGAGCGAGCGCCCACGCAGTGCGGCTGCGGGTGACGCGCAGCCCGTCGCCGTCGGCGTCGGCTTGGTCGCGGAGCGCGTGACAGCGGGTGCGAAGAAGCGAGGGCCGGGCCCTTCTCCCCGGACGAGCGGGACCAGGCGCGCAGCGGCGGCGGCGCGAGCGCGGCCTCACACGGCGAGTGCCGGTCTGCCAGCTGCCGCCGAGGGCGTCGGTCGCGGCACGGTCGCGGCGGCGGCGAGGGAGGTGCCGGCCGCGAGGGCCATCGAGTAGATCACCGGTCATGGAGCCGACGCGGTCGGGGAAACCCAGCGCTGCGGCCGATCACCGGCATCGTGGACGCCGCGGACCGCGATGCCCATGAGGGCGAGGGCGCTGGCGCGCGGGAAGCCGACCGTGTTTGCCCGTGTACGGGCGGATGATCCAGGCCCGCGGTGATCGCGGCCATGCCGGCGCAGACGGCGGCGCGCCGCAGCGCTTCGAGCGAGCCGGGGCGCCATCACGCCGAAGACCGCGAAGCAGGGCGGCGGCACGGGTGAGCGGTCGGCGACGTGCCGCCGCTCATGCCGAAGGCCGTCCCGGACCTCTTCGAGGAGGGCGCGGAGGCGCTGGTGATGGCCGGTCGCGGTTCAGCGCGGCGAGGACGATGCCGACGGTGACCAGCTTCTTCTGCACCGCCCACGCGCGCGGGGGCGGTTCTCCTCCGCGTGCAGTCTCGGCGGTCGGTGGTGATTGCCATCGTCGGGGTTTCCTCACTCAGCCATGAGACCCATCTTTAGAATCATGCAGGAAGATGATTGGTTGTCCAGTCCGTTTGCGTCACTCGCAGGCCACCTCCAGACTGTGCCACAGCGAAGTGAACGTCATACGCTGACCTCCGGCGCTCGGCCCCGTCCGAGGCAGGTCATCTTCCCAGCCTGCGCACCCAGATCTCCTCGGGCGAGGCGCGCCGGTGGGCTTCCCGCATCCCGACGGGCCGGAGCTCGTCGGGCAGCTGGGCGTCGCCCGGAACACGGTGCGCGAGGCGGTGCGCGCCCTCGCGCACAACGGCCTCCTGGACATCCGGCAGGGCTCGGGCACGTACGTCGTGGCGACCAGTGAGCTGGCGGGCGTGATGCAGCGGCGGTTCGCGGGGCCGACCCCGGCACATCGCCGAGCTGCGTTCCACGCGCGAGAGTCGAGCGCGGCGAAAGCTGGCCGCCGTGCGGCGCACGGAGCGCGATCTGAAGCAGCTGGACGCCCCTGCTCGTGCGGCGCGAGGAGGCGTGGGAGTCGCGGGACACGGAGGCGTTCGTGACAGCGGACGCGACGTTCCACATGGCCGTGGTGGCGGCGTCCCACAACGACGTGATGACGGCGACGTCGCGGACCTGGGCGAGGTGCTGCGGGACTGGCGCGACGCGAGACGTGGGCGAGCGGCTGACCGCCGAACCATGGACCCGACCACGCGCCTGGTCGACGCGATCCGGGTCGGCGACGCGGAGGCGGCCGCCCTGGAGGCGGCGGGCTACGCGTTCCAGTGCCGGCAGGCCCGGCTCACACGGCGCCGTCCGGTGACGGCCAGGGCGCCGCGCACGTTCTTCCAGCACCGCCCGTCGAGGCGGACGGTCTGGGCGAGATCGACGGCCCGCGGCCGTGAGTCGGTGTCGATGTCCCACCACTGGTCGCACTCGATGTGCAGGGCGCATCCCGGTCGACGCCCAGGTACGGGTTGTGACAGGTGGCGCTCACCCGTGACCGGTCGACCCGATGCGGCACTGGGCGCCGAAGAGTTCGCGCTTCTTCCCGGCGGACCGGTCGTCGGGCACCGCGTGGGACGGCACCGCGACGATCAGGGCCAGGGCGGCGGTATGGCGGCTATCCGGTGGGCCAGACGCACGAGGGACCTCCTCGCACCCAGAGTGCGGTGAGGCCTTCGGTCCGCCCGGCCGGTGAGCCGAACGGGTGGTGCGCCCTTCAGGGGCGCGGGGAACTGCGCGAGCAACCACATACGGACCTGTGGCCAGATGCAGGGACATCAGGCCCGACGGCGCGCAGCCGAGCGGCTGAACCCAGCGGAGCGCTCAGGCGCCGATGGCGTGCAGGCCGCCGTCGACGTGGATGATCTCGCCCGTCGTCTTCGGGAACCAGTCCGAGAGCAGCGCGACGATGCCGCGGCGCGGCCGGCCTCCGGGTCCCTCAGGTCCCACTCCGGCGAGAGCGCGTGTGCCACGGAGGCCAGCTCACCGGAAGCCCGGGATGGACTTGGCGCCATGGAGCCGAGGCGGGCCCGCCGAGATCAGGGTTGCAGCGGATGTTCTGCTTGCGAGGTCGCGCGCCATGTAGCGGCTGGTGGCCTCCAGCGCGGCGCTCGCAGCCCATCCGAGTCGTACTGCGGCCAGGCGAATGCGCAGCGTCGAAGGTCAGGCCGACGACGGAGCCGCTCGGACATCAGCGGCAGCGCCATCGTCAGCGACTTCAGGGAGAAAGGCGGAGACGTGCATGGCAGTGGCCACGGACTCGAACGGCGTGTTCAGGGAAGTTGCCGCCGAGCGCGTCCGCGGCGCAGAAGCCGATGGGTGCGCGACGCCGTCGATGCGGTCGCCGAGGTGCTCGCGGACCTGGCCCTCCAGGCGGGCGAGGTGCTCGTCGTTCGAGACGTCGAGCTCCAGCACCTTCACCTTGTCGGTGGGGCAGCTTCTTGGCGATGCGCTCGGTCAGCGTCGGCCGCGGCCAGGCGCGGTGAGGATGATCTCCGCGCCCTGCTCCTGGGCCAGCTTCGCGGTGTGGAAGGCGATGGAGGACTCCATCAGCACACCGGTGATGAGGATCTTCTTGCCCTCGAGGATTCCAGTCGTGTTCGTCATCGTGCTCAGTGACCCATTCCCAGTCCGCCGTCAACCGGGATGACGGCTCCCAGTGATGTACGAAGCGTCGTCGAGGTCGGAACCTCACCACACCGGCGATCTCCTCGACCTGCGCGATACCGCCCGAGCGGCAACGCGACACGATGCCCGCGCGCTGCTCGTCGGTGAGCGCCTGCGTCATGTCGGTGTCGACGAAGCCGGGGGCGACGACGTTGAAGGTGATGTTGCGCGACCCGAGCTCTACGGGCGAGGGAACGCGCGAAAGCCTAAGACCCGCCTTCAGGCGGCGTGTTCGCCTGCCCCGCCGAGCCGAGCAGCCCGACGACGGAGGAGATCAGCACGACGCGGCGTTCTTGGCGCGCAGCATGCCGCGGTTGGCACGCTTCACGACCCGGAAGGTGCCGGTGAGGTTGGTGTCGAGGACGGACGTGAAGTCCTCCTCGGACATGCGCATGAGGAGCTGGTCCTCAGTGACGCCGGCGTTGGCGACCAGGACCTCGACGTTGCCGTGCTTCTCCTCGATCTCCTTGCAGGCCTGCTCCCACCTGCTCGGCGTCGGTGATGTCGCACTGACGGCGAGGAAGCCCAGCTTTTCGAGCTCCGCGGTGGGCCACCTGAGCGGTACGTGATCGCGACCTGTCGCCCGCCTCGGCGGCGAATGCGCGGGCGATGGCGCGAGTGCCGATGCGGTTTCCTCCGGTGACGAGAACCGAGCGGCTCAACGGGATCACCCTTTCGATAGCGGTGGTGGTCCTCGAAACCCATCGGTACGACCCGCCCAAGGTACGGAGACCGACCACCGACAGTGGCGTACACGACCTCACTGTCGGGTCCCCACAGAAAGGTCTACCAGCGCACCCCGCCGCGCAGCATGATCCCATCGGGCTCGCCGGTGGCGAATTTCGAGCCAGGGAGACACTCGTGCCTCATACGATCGGATAGAAGCCTTCACGGCGCTCCCGCTGCGGGCCCTCGCCGACGCCGCGCTCGCGCCGGGCCCGCGCGCTGGGCGCCGAGCACGCACGGACCTCCGGTTTCGCGCGGGTGCGCAGCGCGGCGGGTTGCGGCTGCGGGACGCGAAGCCGTCGGGCTCGTCCGACACCACGGACCTGGGCTATGCGGTGCGGGTCGTCCCACGGCGGTACGTGGGGTTCGCCTCGGGCGTCGATCTCGACGATGGACGCGGCGGCGAAGCGAGTGGCGCCGCAGGCCGTAGGCGATGGCGAAGCTGAGTGCGCAGGTCACTCGCGGCGGCGGGCTCGGACGAGGAGCGGGTGGAGCTGGCCGCCGAAGCTCGGCGCGCGAGAAGACCGGTCTCCTCGCACGAGATCGACTTCTCCGTGCCGAGGAGGAGGGTCCAGGCTGCTCGCCGACTGGAGCGCAGGGCTGCTGCGGGCCGACTGGGTGTCCCACGTGGACGCCTCGCTGCTGTCGGTCCACGAGAACAAAAGTTCTACGCGGACACGGCCGAGCACGAGTCGCAGTGCAACGGCGCGTGCGGCTGCACCCCGCAGCTCACGGCCGTCGCCGTGGACGAGGTCGAGGCAACGAGTTCCGACTCCATGCGCACGATCGCGCCGCCGGTCGGGCGCGGGCTGGAAAGTACCCGACCGGCACCGGCTGGGACTGGGCGGAGCGAGCTCGCGCGGGATTCCCCGAGCTGCTGGCCGAGAAGATGCGGGCGCCGAGCGTGCGGGCGGGCTCCTACGACCTGGTCGTCGACCCGTCGAACCTGTGGCTGACCATCCACGAGTCGATCGGGCACGCCACCGAGCTGGACCGCGCGCTGGGCTACGAGGCGGCCTACGCGGGCACCTCCTTCGCCACGTTCGACCAGCTCGGCAAGCTCAAGTACGGCTCCCGAGATCATGAACGTGACCGGTGACCGCACCGCCGAGCACGGGGCTCGCCACCATCGGCTACGACGACGAGGGCGTGGCCGGGCAGTCTGGGACCTGGTGAAGGACGGGACCCTGGTGGGCTATCAACTCGACCGCCGGATCGCGAGGTTGACCGGGTTCGACCGGTCCAACGGATGCGCGTACGCCGACTCCCCGGGCACGTCCCGGTGCAGCGGATGGCCAACGTGTCGCTGCAGCCGGACCCCGGCGGACTGTCCACGGAGGACCTGATCGCGGGCGTCGACCGCGGGATCTACGTCGTGGGCGACCGGTCGTGGTCCATCGACATGCAGCGCTACAACTTCCAGTTCACCGGACAGCGCTTCTTCAAGATCGAGAACGGGCGGCTGGCCGGTCAGCTGCGGGACGTGGCGTACCAGGCGACGACCACCGACTTCTGGGGTTCGATGGCCGCGGTCGGCGGCCCGCAGACGTACGTCCTCGGTGGCGCCTTCAACTGCGGCAAGGCCCAGCCGGGCAGGTCGCGGCGGTCTCGCACGGCTGCCCGAGCGCCCTCTTCACGGGTGTCAACATCCTCAACACCACTCAGGAGGCGGGCCGATGAGCCCCCGTACGCCCGGGAACAAGCCGTACGAGATCGTCGAGCGCGCCCTGGAGCTGTCGCGGGCCGACGGCTGTGTCGTCATCGCCGACGAGACGTCCACCGCGAACCTGCGCTGGGCGGGCAACGCGCTGACGACGAACGGGGTCACGCGGGAGCCGCACCCTCACCGTGATCGCGACCGTCGACGGCAAGGAGGGGACGGCGACCGGTGTCGTGTCCCGGTCGGCGGTGACCGCCGACGACCTGGAGGCGCTGGTCAGGTCCGCCGAGGAGGCCGCCGCCAAGGCCGGGCCCGCGGAGGACGCGCAGCCGCTCGTCTCCGGCGTGCCGCACTCCGCCGACTCACGGACGCGCCCGCGGAGACGTCGTCGGCCGTCTTCAAGGACTTCGCGCCCGCGCTCGGCGAGGCGTTCGCGCGGGCCGGGGCGGGCGGGCGCGAGCTGTGCACGGGTTCGCCAACCACGAGCTGACGTCGAGCTACCTCGGCACGTCGGCGGGGCTGCGGCTGCGCCACGACCAGCCCAACGGGACGCTGGAGCTGAACGCCAAGTCGCCGGACCGCAGGCGCTCGGCGTGGGGCGGGGCGCTCGACGAGGACTCACGGACGTCGATCCGGCGGCGATGGACGCGGAGCTGGCGACGCGGCTCGGCTGGGCCGAGCGGCGGATCGAGCTGCCCGCCGGCCGGTACGAACGCTGCTGCCGCCGACCGCCGTCGCCGACCTGCTGATCTACCAGCTGTGGTCGGCGGGGGCGCGGGACGCCGCCGAGGGCCGGACCGTCTTCACGCAAGCCGGGCGGCGGCACCCGCGTCGGCGAGCGGCTGACCGGGCTGCCGCTGTCGCTGCGCAGCGATCCGCACGCGCCGGGCCTGGAGTCGGCGCGCCGTTCGTGCTCGCGCACGCCTCCGGGGACGACGCGTCCGTCGTCGACAACGGGCCGCCGCTCGGCGCGACCGAGTGGATCTCCGGCGGGGAGCTCCGGCACCTGACGACGACGCGGCACAGCGCGGGGCTGACCGGTCTCCCGGTCGCGCCCGCGGGCGACAACCTGATCCTGGACGGCGGCTCGGACACGTCGCTCGACGAGATGGTCGCCGCGACGGACCGCGGGCTGCTGCTGACCTGCCTCTGGTACATCCGCGAGGTCGATCCGGCGACGCTGCTGCTGACCGGTCTGACCCGATAATTTAAGAATCAGCCAGCGTCTGCCCGCCAGAACACAACAACTGCTCAACTGAGTCGTGCTCAACTAAACAAAACAGCAGTCGTCATCGCTAACATGCGAATGAAGACGCCGGCCCAGAGTAAGATCTGAATCATTATAAATGCGATGCGAACTGCACAAGCCCGATCTCCCATACCGAACATCATAATGTGTTATTCACCATCCGGTCGTCTGATAATCACAGTATCTCAACATTCGTTCAGAGAACAGAACTGGAATAACGATCGATCGCCCATTCATCCCGCATTGATCGCCCTGGTCACCTATTGAGATCGCTGATAATCTTCCAGATTTGTCCGTCGCAAATCATATTGGTATTTCAATCTGATCGTGCCGATATCCACAGTCAGTTTGTCTGAAAGCAGCACAGATCTCATGCTGGTCTGACCAACATGGTCAAACACCATGAGTCCTATTTAACACACGCTCACCAACTGATCCACAAAGAACCAGTGCTGACGGTGAATGCATCTAAACTCGCTGGAGAACTATCGCGTTAGCGCACAATGAACATCTGATCAAGCGTAGTTCCGACTTGAGAAACGCAACTAAGCTGACGATTGTTAACAACTGATTCAGAATCACTGGTATATAACCGTGTTGAAAATACGAGTTCAAAGACGGCGGCAATCTTCCGGTCGATGATTGTTACAGTATGAGATGTCCCCCAAGGCTCATCTGACGGTAAAGATCGAAGGCTCAGCATTGAGTTCACTGGTCAGATCCCCACAGTGGGTTCATCCAGTCCAGCAAATAGAGCACACGGTCAAATCCGCCGTCCACTTGGTGGTCGAACCCAGTGGGGCAACCTGACCTCGGGCACCGACCTGTCCACCAGTGCACCCGGAGGCCGGTGCACGCGATCGGCACGCCGCTGCTCACCAAGGCGGACGGCACCAGTTCGAGCAGGGCCGAGTCCGGCACCGTCCCGGCTGGACGGAGATGTGTCTCGCCGTACGCCTTCTACCAGTTCTGGCTGAACGCGGACGACCGGGACACTTCCAGTTCCTGCGCACCTTCTCCTTCGCGTCCGTGAGGAGATCGAGGGGCTGGAGCGGCAGACCGAGAACGACCGCCGTGGCCCGCCGCCCAGCGGGCGCTCGCCGAGGAGCTGACGACGCTGGTGCACGGCGCCGACCAGACGGCGGCCGTGATCGCGGCGTCGAAGGCGCTGTTCGGTCAGGGCGACGGGAACCTGGCGGACCTGGACGAGGCGATCGCTGGCCGCCGCCCCGTCCGAGCTGCCGAAGGTCGAGGTCGCCGAGCTCGGTCCGGTCGTCGACCTGTTCGCCGAGGTCGGTCTCGTCGCCAGCAAAGTCAGCCGCCCGGCGCACCATGAAGAGGCGGCGCCTACGTGAACAACGTCAAGGTCGCCGCCGAGGACGCCGTCCCGGCCGCGGACGACCTGCTGCACGGCCGCTGGCTGGTGCTGCGGCGCGGCAAGAAGAACCTGGCCGCGGTCGAGGCTCAGAGAGCGCCCAGCCGGGCCCGTCGCACCACGTCACGGTTCCCTCGCGCGCCCTTCCGGGTGCGGGAATCGGCCCGTCCGGGAGCCTGTCCGGGCCTGTCCGGGGCCTGTCCGGCGGATCGAGGCCGCGTCCGCCCTAGGCCTTCTTCTTGTTGCCGCGCAGCGCCGCTCACGCCATGTCGCCCACCCCGACCACGACCACGGCTCCGATCAGCTGGAGCAGATGGCGGGTCCAGTCGATGCCCCCGGTGTCGTTGACGCCGAGGCCGGTGTGCCGCCCAGTTGCCCAGGACGCTGCCGATGATGCCGAAGACGGTCGTCAGCCACAGCGGGATCTGCTGCCGCTCGGCAGGATCGCCTTCGCGATCAGGCCCAGTACGAAGCCTCCACGATGATCGCCCACAACCAAGTCATGACGTCGCCTCCTCATGCGGCGCGGAGGTGCGCGAAGTGCGACGCGCACGTGCGATCAGTCTCGGGCCGTACCCCGTACGGCGCATGTCGGGCACCCCGTACGCGGTACGGCGCAGGCCGTACGCCCGGGTCAGGCGCGCCCCGGTCTCGTAGTCGGCGCACCCCGGGCGTAACGTGGATGCCGGTCCGGGCCGGGGAGAGTCCGGCGAGCTGGCGGGTGGTGGAATGTGATGCGGAAGCAGAGCGACAACGGTGCGGCGCAGGTTTTCCGGATCACTGGAGCCCGGCAGGGCCCTGGCCGAGGACGTGCGGGGCAGGCAGCGCCGGTACGTCATCTCGATGGTGATCCGCACGCTCGCGGTGATCCTCACGGCCGTGCTGTGGAACGTGGAGCGGCACGTCGCCATCGTGACCCTGGTGTTCGGCGCCTTCCTCCCCCTATGTCGCGGTCGTGATCGCGAACGCCGGCCGGAGAACGCCGGGGCTGCCCTCGACCTTCGTGCCGGCCCCTCGCGACCCATGATCTCGCCCGCGCCGACGGCCGGTCCGGCGGAATCCGTCCCGGAGGACCCGGAGCTAGTCCGCGGGCCGCGCGGACACCGTCGGGGGCCGTCCGACCGCGCTCCGCGACCGGTACACAAAGCTCAAGAAAAGCTCAGATCAATCATGTTGTTCCGGTGCCGGGCGGCGGGTCCCGCGTGACATACTGCGTACGCGCTCCGCATCCCCGTCGGAGCGACGGACCGACGCCGGGCAGCTCGTGGCTGCTCGGCGTCGCCATTTCCGGGCGTCTAAGGTTGACGCGTGAATCTCGCGAACCTCTCCGAACCGTCCCCCGCCACCCGCAGTGCCCGCCAGGGCTGCCGTGCCGACGCGGTGTGGGTGCTCGCGTGGAACAGCGAAGCTGCACACGCCGGAGCGGCGCAAGACCTGGCTGGCCTGCGAGGAGCATCGCGAGCACCCGTCCAGTTCCTCGGCGTCCGCGGGTTCCTGAAGGACACCGTGCCGCTGGCGGAGTGGGACGCCCGCGAGAGCGGGACGCCGAGGAGTGGGGCGTCAGCCGCCGATCGCCGACATCGGGCGGTCGGGCTGCAGGAACGACGGGTCGTCCAGACCGGAGCCCGCCTTCTTGCCCCACATGGCGAGCTTCCAGATGCGGGCGATGTTCTCGTCGGTGCCGTCCGGGCCCTCGTCCTCAGCGCCGCCCGCAGGTCCGTCTCCTCGGTGGCGAACAGGCAGGTGCGGACCTGGCCGTCGGCGGTGAGGCGGGTGCGGTCGCAGGCCGAGCAGAACGGGCGGGTGACCGAGGCGATGACGCCGACGCGGTGCGGCCCGCCGTCCACGACCCAGCGCTCGGCCGGGGCGAGCCGCGCTCGTCGGAACCCTCGGGCGTGAGCTCGAAGCGCGTACGGAGCGAGGTCAGGATGTCGCCCGCGGTGATCATGCCGTCGCGCTTCCAGCCGTGCTGGGCGTCGAGGGGCATCTGCTCGATGAAGCGGAGCTCGTAGTCGTGGTCGACGGCCCAGGCGAGGAGGTCAGGGGGCCTCGTCCTCGTTCAGCCCCGGCATCAGGACCGAGTTGATCTTCACCGGGTGAGGCCCGCCTCGTGGGCGGCGGCCAGGGCCCTCGATGACGTCCTTGTGGCGGTCGCGGCGGGTCAGGGTCTTGAAGACGTCGGGGCGGAGCGTGTCCAGTGACACGTTCACCCGGTCGAGGCCCGCCGTCCTGAGCGCCTGTGCCGTGCGCTTGGAGCCCGATGCCGTTCGTCGTCAGGGATATCCTGGGGCGCGGCTCCAGGGCCGCGACGCGCTCGACGATGCGACCAGGCCGGGGCGCAGCAGGGGCTCGCCGCCGGTGAAGCGGATCTCGGTGATGCCGAGGTGGGTGACGGCGATGCGGACGAGGCGGACGATCTCGTCGTCCGTCAGCAGGTCCGGCTTGGCCAGCCACTGGAGCCCTCTTCGGGCATGCAGTAGGTGCAGCGGAGATTGCGCGGTCGGTGAGCGAGACCCGAAGGTCGGTGGCCACTCGGCCGTAGGTGTCGATGAGCACGTGGGCCCCCTCCCATTGCCTGTCTGCTTGTCTCTGTCGCCTCGTGGTCCGAGCCTACGTGACGCGTCTGACAGCGCGGCAGGCCTGTGATCCACGATGCGTGCCGCGCCCCCGTCGTAGAGAGCTACCAGCGGTCTACGGCGGGGCGCAGCAGCGAGTCCGACGTGGGCTCGGTGCCCGTGAGGGAGCGCACTTCCAGCTCCGCGTACTTGCCCTTGTCGGCCTTCTCCCTTGGCCATGTAGGTGCCGATGACACCCAGCAGGAAGCCGATCGGGATCGAGCATGATGCCCGGGTTCTCCAGCGGGAACCAGTGGAAGTCGACGCCCTTGAGACATCGACGTCTTCGGGTTGCCGGAGACGACGGGCAAAAGAGGACGAGGAAGACGGCCGAGAAGAGGCCGCCGTAGATCGACCACAGCGCTCCGTTGGTGTTGAAGCGCTTCCAGAAGAGGCTGTACAGGACCGTCGGCAGGTTGGCGGAGGCGGCGACCGCGAAGGCCAGTGGGCGACCAGGCCGGCGACGCTTTCAGGTGCGGGCGAGCGCGCCGAGGTCGATCGAGACGATGCCGATGAAGAGCGGTGGCCCAGCGGGCGGCCTTCATCTCCTGCTTCTCGTCCGCCTTCCCCCTTCTTGATGACGTTCGCGTAGATGTCGTGCGCGAAGGGAGGAGGACGAGAAGTGAGGGATCAGGCCCGTGATCGACGGCGAGGATCGTCGCGAAGGCGACCGCCGAGATCGAGGCGAGCAGGACTCGCGCCCCAGTTGGAGTCGGTGCCGCCGAGGTGGAGGGCGAGCAGCGGTGCGGCCGTGTTGCCCGCCGGGTTCGACGCGATGATCTCGGCCGGCTTGATGAGGGGCGGCGGCGCCGAAGCCGAGCGCGATCGTCATCAGGTAGAAGGCGCCGATGATGCCGATGGCCCAGTTGACCGACTTACGGGCGCCTTGGCGGTCGGCACCGTGTAAGCGGATCAGGATGTGCGGCAGTCCGGCGGTGCCGAGGACGAGCGCGATGCCCAGCGAGATGAAGTCGATCTTCGACGTGGACGTGGCGCCGTACTTGAGCCCGGCCCAGGAACGCCGCGCCCTTGCCGCTGTTCTCCGCGGCCGTGCCGAGCAGGTCGGAGACGTTGAAGTCGAACTTCAGCGAGGACCAGGAAGGTAGAGCAGGATGGCGCCGGCGATCAGCAGGACGGCCTTGACCATCTGCACCCAGGTGGTGCCCTTCATGCCGCCGATCGTGACGTACACGATCATCAGGACGCCGACGAGCGCGACGATGAGGATCTTGCCCGCGTCCGAGGGTGATGCCGAGCAGCAGCGAGACCAGGGACACCGGCGCCCGCCATCTGCGCGAGCAGGTAGAAGATCGAGACGACGATCGTCGAGGGTGCCGGCTGCGCGGTGCGGACCGGGCGCTGGCGCATGCGGTAGCGCGAGCACGTCGCCCATCGTGTAGGCGGCCGGAGTTGCGCAGCGGCTCGGCGACCAGGAGGAGCGCCACCAGCCAGGCGACCAGGAAGCCGATCGAGTAGAGGAAGCCGTCGTACCCGAAGAGGGCGATGGCGCCGGCGATGCCGAGGAACGACGGCGGACATGTAGTCGCCGGAGACCGCGAGGCCGTTCTGGAAGGCGGTGAACTGGCGGCCGCCCGCGTAGAAGTCGGAGGCGCTCTTGGTCTGGCGGCCGGCCCAGACCGTGATGACGAGCGCTCGCGAGGACGAAGACCGCGAACAGACTGATGATCAGCGGCCGGTGCCGCTGGCCTCGCCGGCGGCGAGGGTGATGCGGGGCTCATGCGCCGCCCTCCATACGGGACTTGATGGCCTCGGCCTTGGGGTCGAGCTTCGCGGCGGAGTACCGCGAGTACCACCAGGCGATGAGGAACGTGGTGAGGAACTGGGCGAGGCCGAGGATCAGGGCGACGTTGATGTTGCCGAAGACCTTGGTGCCCATGAAGTCGCCCGCGTAGTTCGACAGCAGGACGTAGACCAGGTACCAGGCGATGAACGCGATGGTGAGCGGGAAGGCGAACGAGCGGTGCGCGTGGCGCAGCTCGCCGAACTCCCTCGCTCTGCTGCACCTCGATGAACTCCTCGGTGGAGGGGCAGCGCCAGACGGTCGTCGGGGCTGCCCCTGGGGTGGTGGTGGTGCGTCGGTGGCCACGGAGTCTCCTCGTGATGCGGGTGCTGTCGGGGACGGGGTGCCGGTCATTGGGCGAACCTCTCACAGTGACGTGGATCACGTGGGCCGGGTCGCGATGGTAGGGAGCTCTCCGGCGTGATCCAACAGGTCGGATCGTGCGCGTACCCCCTGCACAACGTCACGGGGACACGCGCGCGGCGGTTCAACTCCCTGCTTTCTTTCGGAACTCGTTGATGACCTGCAGGGGACTAGAGATACGTTCACACCGCACCACGCGTCATGTACCTGCCCGAGCACCATTCGTGTTCGGGCTTTTCCGTATTCGCCCCATACGACGGATGATGTGGAGATCCCATGGCTCATCTGCCTGCCAGACGCCGCATGGCCCCTCGCCCTGCCGATCGGCATCGCGCTGACGGCCTCCTTCGGCTTCCTGCCGTCCGCGAGCGCCACCGCCCCTGCCGACTCCCCCCGCCGCCACGGCCGGTTCGGCGTCCTCGCTCGCGTACGTCGTGAACACGCGCAGCACCGACGCCCGCACCATCGCCTCCGTGAGCAGGGCGATATCCGCGGCGGGCGGCTCCATAGTCGAGACGTACGCGAAGATCGGCGTCTTCGTCGTCCACTCGTCGAACGCCGACTTCGGCAAGCAGATCCGCGCGACGAAGGGCGTGGCTACCGCGGGCGCCACCCGTACCGCGCCGCTCAGCCTGGCCGGCACCACCGACGAGGGTGCCGTCCAGAAGCTCTCAGGCCGACGCGAAGGCCGTCGCCGCGCAGGCGACGCCCGGCCAGGGAGCCGCTCGAGGCCGACCAGTGGGACCTGCGGGCGATCGGCGCTGACAAGGCCGCGACGGTGAACCCGGGCAGCAAGAAGGTCACCGTCGGCGTCATCGACACCGGTGTGGACGACACCCACCCCGACCTCGCGCCGAACTTCTCCGCCTCCCAGTCGGCCAGCTGCGTCGGCGGCAAGGCGGACACCTCGCCGGGCGCCCTGGCGGCCCGCGAACCCCGAGCACTACCACGGCACGCACGTCGCCGGTGAGATCGCGGCCGCGCGCAACGGCGTCGGCGTCGCGGCGTCGCCCCGGGCGTGAAGCGTCGCGGGCATCAAGGTGGCCGACCCGGTCAGCGAGCTGTTCTACCCGGAGAGCGTCGTGTGCGCCTTCGTGTTCGCCGCCGACCACGGGCATCGAGGTCACGAACAACAGCTATTACGTGGACCCGTGGATGGACAAACCGTGCATGGACGACCCCGACCAGCGGGCCATCGTCGACGCGGTGAACCGGGCCCAGCTGTACGCCCAGAAGAAGGGCACCCTGAGCTTCGCCTCCGCGGGCAACTCCAACCACGACCTGGACCCGACGCGATCCTCGACGACTCCAGCCCGGACGACTCGACCGCGGTGGAGCGCACCATCAACCCGCACATTCTGCTTCGACGTGCCGACCCAGCTCCCCGGGCGTCGTCACGGTCAGCTCGACCGGTGTCACCAAGTCCAAGGCGTACTACTCCAGTTACGGGCAACGGCGTTATCGACATCGCGGCGCCGGGCGGCGACAAGCTGCAGATCCCGGCCGACACCCCGTCGAAGAACGGCCGCATCCTGTCGACCATGCCGGGCGGCGAGTACGGCTGGCTGCAGGGCACGTCGATGGCGTCGCCGCACGCCGCCGGTGTCGCCGCGCCCTCAAGTCGACGCACCCGAAGGCCACGCCGGGCCCAGCTGCAGGCGCTGATGAAGGCGCAGGCCGACGAGGAGTCCGCCCGGCCTGCGTACGACGGTGACGGCGACGGCGTCGTGGACGCCACCTGCGAGGGCGGCAAGCGCAACGGCTTCTACGGCTACGGCATCGTCGACGCGCTCAAGGCCGTCAAGAAGCGAGTCCCCGGCAGAAGTCCCGTCCGCTGGACCGCGCCGCCGCCGCGTCCGGCTCGCCGCTGGCGTCCGCGCTCGCGGTGATGCCGAACGCGGTGGCCGCCGACGCGCCCGTCGCGGCCGACGGTCCGCCGCTCAGCTATGCCGCCAACGTCCGTGCGGGTACGGACGTCGGCGGCCGTGCAGGAGATCGGCCGGGCGGGCGAGCGTCGTCATCGCCTCACGACCGGATCGGCGTCATCGTCGCCCACTCGAAGAACCGGACTTCTGGGAAGACCATCCGCGCGGGTGCGCGGTGCGCGGTGAGCGCGGGCGCGACCTGCAGCCGTGCGTACACTGCCGCGTCCGCGACGGACTTTAGATCGGGACGACGCAGGCGCTGAGCGCCGCCCAGGTCGCCCGGGCGTCGGGCCCGCCGCCGCGGGTCAGAGCTTCGCTGGGAGCCCAACCAGTAGTGGACTGATGCGGCATGATCGGCGCTTCTGACCGCGCCAACGCGATCGAGGACGCGGCCGGTTTAGCGACGGTCGGTGTCACCGCGTACCGACCGGCGCGTCGATCGACGCACCCGACCCTGGCGCCGAACTTTCCGCCGGCGCAGTCCGCGAACTGCGTGGGCGGGCAAGCCGGACGCGTCGTGCTGCCTGGCGCCCGCTGTCCGAGCCGCCAGCCGCCGACTTCACGGCACGCACGTGGGAGCGGGCACGATCGCCGCCGCCCGCAACGGCATCGGTGGCTTGCAGTCGCGCCGGGCGTGCTAGCTCGCCGCGATCAAGCACGACCCGGGCGATCCAGATCTTCACACGGAGTCCGTCGTCTGCGGCTTTCGTGTGGGCGGCCGACCACGGCATCGACGTCACCAACAACAGCTACTACTCCGACCCCTGGTACATGAACTGCGTGACCGACGCCGACCAGAAGGCCCTGGTCGACTCGATCAGCCGGGCCATCCGGTACGCGCGGGACAAGGGTGTCACTGAGCGTGGCGAGCGCCCACAACTTTCAACGACGACCTGCATGTCGGACTCGGTGGTCGACACCTCGCCCGTCCTGACAACCAGCACGCCCGTGAGCACACGTCAGATCCGTCCGAGTGCCCGATCGCGCCGGGAGATGCTGCCGGGGATCGCGATGGGTGTCGTCGGTGGGCGTCACCCAGCAGAGGCCTACTACTCCAACTGCGGCAACGGCGTCATCGACGTGCAGGCCCCCGGCGGCGACAGCCGCACCCGCCGACACCCTGGACAAGAACGGGGCGGGTCCGACGTTCTGGCGGCGGCTGGGAGCTAGCAGGGCACTTCGATGCCGCCCCGCACGTGACGGGGCGTCATCGCGCTGCTCAAGTCCGGGCATCCGAAAGCGACTCCGGGTCAGCTGGAGGCGCTGCTGAAGAAGCAGGCCGACGAGCAGACGTGCCCGGCCTCGTACGACGGTGACGGCGACGGGGTCGTCGACGCGGTCTGCGAGGGCGGCCGGCAAAGCACAACGGCTTCTACGGAAACGGCATCGTCAACGCGCTCCAGGCCGTGACGAAGTAAGGGATTCACCTATGAAAATCGCGTCTCATACGGGCCCTTCACCCGGCGGGATCTCGCCATGGCGTCGGCGCTCGCGGTGATGGCGAACGCGGTGGCGCCGCCGACGCGTCGTCGCCACGGACGCGCGCGCAGCTCAGCTACGCCGTCAACGTCCGTTCCGGGCAGGGGCAATTCGGCCGGGATCCGGCAGGCGATCGGCAAGGCCGGCGGCTCCGTCGTCATCGCGGCAAACGACAAGATCAGCGTCCTCGTCGTCCACTCGAGAACGGACTTCGCACGACGATCTGACCGCGCACGGCGTCGAGTCGGCCGGTGCCACGCGCGACCGGCGCCGCTGGCGCGCAGTCCAGCGACGACATCGCCACGGAGAAGGTGCTGACCGCCGCCGAGGCGGAGAGGCGCCGCCGCGGCGGCGAGCGGCGCAGGACCCGCTGGAGCCGTTGCGGTGGGACCGCCCGCCATCAAAGGCGGACCGGGCCCACCGAGAAGTCGCTGCGGTAGCTCGGCGTGACTGTCGGCGTTGGACTCGGCGTCGACGACACCCACCCGGACATCGCGCCGAACTCGACCGGCAGGCGTCGGCCAGCTGTCTGGGCGGCGTGCCGGTGCAAGGACGACGCGTGGCGTCCGGTGGCGGGCGAGTCCGACCACGGCATGCACGCGGCGGGCACCATCGCCGCCGCGAAAAGAACGGCGTCGGCGTCGGTGTCGCGCCGGGCGTGAAGGTGGCGAGCCTGAAGGTACGAGCCGGCCACCCAGCATGTGCGAGCCACGGAGGCCGTGGTCTGGTGGCTTCATGTGGGCGGCCGACCACGGCGTGGACGTCACCAACTCCAGCTACCACACCGACCCGTGGGCTGTTCAACTGCAAGACGGACGCCGACCAGAAGGCGCTGTCACGGCCGTCACCCGGGCCACGCAGTACGCCGAGCGCAAAGGGCGCGGTGAACGTGGCGGCGGCCGGCAACGCCGAGACGGACCTCGCGCAGGACCAGATCGTCGACGACTCGTCGCCGGACGACACGAACCCGGTCACGCGGACGATCAACACCAAGGACTGCTTCGACATCCCGTCGCAGCTGCCGGGTGTGGTGACCAGTCTCTGGCGACCGGCGCCAGCGGGCATCAAGGCGTCGTACTCTCGAACTGGGGCAAGAAAGCGTCGTCGACATCGCGGCGCCGGGCGGCGACAGCACCGCGTACAGACGCCCGCCCCGCCGGCCACCAGCGGACTGGATCTCTGTCGACGCTGCCGCGGCGCAGTACGGCCACGCGCGACGCCGATGGCGCCGCCGCACGTCGCGGGTGTCGCCGCGCTCATCAAGTCGACGCACCTGCACGCCTCGGCCGCCCAGGTCCGAGGCGCTGCCGGTACGGGGAGGCTGACGCGACGCCGTGCACCGACCCGTACGACATCGACGGCGACGGCACCGTCGACGCGGTGTGCGTGGGCAGCAAGAACAAGAACAGCTTTACGGTTCCGGTACGGCCGACGCGCTGGACGCGACGACCAGTAGTGGGTTCCCTGACGGGGTCGAGTGGCGCACGCCACTCGGCCCCGTCTCCGTGCGCGGCCCCGTGCTGGGCGATAGTGCCCGCATGACACACGCACCCGACACCGCTCCGTGTGGCAGGCGCTCGGCGGCGACCCCGCCCTCTGCGCATCGCGTACCGCACGCGCGCGGACGCGCTGCCCGCCCGGCTTCCTGTCGTCGAACTGGCCCGCGCCTGTGTGGGCGCCTGCGCGCTGGCCGGCGCGGGAGTGGACCGCCGCGCGCACCGGGCGGCCGGTTCCCGCGGTAACCGTCGACGACGCCGCCCTCGACACCCGCGTTCACCAGTGAGCGGCACCTCATCGACGGGCGCGCCCCGGTCAACTTCGCGCCCCCTGTCCCGCTTCTGGCGCACCGCGGACGGCTGGCTGCGCACCCTACGCGAACTATCCGCACCACCGCGCGCGCGGCTGCGCACGGCGCTCGGCGTCGGCGACGACGCGACGGTGGACGAGGTGTGGCGGCGCTGCTCGCCGGGCGGTCGGCGTACGAGGTCGAGGGAGACGGTGCACGCGGCCGGCGGGCTGGCCGTGGCGCTGCGCACGCCCGCGCAGTGGGCGGCGCATCCGCAGGGCGCGGCGGTCGCGCAACGGCCGCTGCTGACCCGGGAGTCGGTGGGCGATGGCGACCCGCGCGCTCGGTGGCGCGGCCGGTGCGGGTCCTGACCTGACCGCGGGTCGCGGGTCCGGTCGCCACGCGGACGCTCGCGCTGCTCGGCGCGGACGTGCTGCGGTGGACGCGCCGCAGTTGCCGGAGGACGGACGCGCACGCCATGGGCGCGGTCTGGGGCGGTCGACGCGAGCGTCGATCCGACGGACGGCGTCGACCGGCGCACCTTCAGGGAACTGCTCTGCCGGGGCCGACGTGGTGGTCACGGGCTACCGGCCGGGCGCCCTCGACCGGTACCCGCTGGGCCCTGCGCCGAGAGCGCTCGTGGGAGCGGCGTCCAGGGTCGTGGTGGCGCAGTGGTCGGCGTGGGGCGCGTACGGCCGGGCGGGCAGCGGCGCGGCTTCGACAGTCCGGTGCAGGTGGCGTCGGGCATCGCCGCGATCGAGGGGTCGCCGGCCGCGCCGGGCGCGCTGCCCGCGCAGGCCCTCGACCACGGCACGCTGGTACCTGATCGCGGCGGCGGTGCTGCGCTCGCTCACCGAGCAGGCGACGCGGGGCGGTTCGCGTGCTGCGGTTCGCGCTGGCGCAGACGGCCGGGTGGCTGACGGCCGGGTGAGCGAGCGGCGACCTCGCGGCGGGCGGGCGCTCTAGTCGACAGCCGACGTGTGGGCGCTGCGGCACGCCGCTGCCGGTGTCGTTCGACGGCGGCCACCACCGGCTGCAGCCGCCGGGGGTGTGGGGGCACGGACGAGGCGGCGTGGCGCTGAGCACCGAGCGATCGGACGGCTTTGCGCCAGTTGTTCCTCTGCACTGCCACCGGCCTGCGCCCACTGGTGAAGATCCAGTGGTGAGCTCGATACCACCCACCACCGACATGCCCGCGGCGCCGGCGCGACGCCGCGCGCTGGCCGCAGACCCTGTCGGCGCCGGGCGCGCCGTCGCCGCCGTCGTGCTCGTCGCCGCCGCGACCTTCGTCCCGATGTTCGCCGCTGGGCGGCGCTCGACGGCACGCGAGGCCGCGGCGCCCATGCGTCAGCGGATCGGGCGCTGCTGCGGACGGTGCGTTCGCGGCGCTGCGTGCAGCTGGGCGAGGCGTTCGCCGGGTTCCTCGCCCGCCGGGTGGCCGGCTCAGGCGGTGCGCGCACCTGGTCGCCGTACGCGCACGGGTGGGTTTCGTGGCGGCCCTCGGCCTGGCCTCCGTGGTGGCGCGGGGAACCTGATCCCGCACGGCGTCGGCGACCTCGACATCGGCGGCCTCTCTACGGGACGCGCGACGGCACCCTCGCCCTCCTGGAGGTCAACGCCTTCCTGGTGGCGGCCCTGTAGCGCCCGCTCGCGCCGCCCGGACACCGCCCTGCGCCGCTGGCGGCCGTGGTCGTCGCGGAGGCGCTGCGCGCCCATCCGCCGGCCGAGGACACCGCGCTCGTCGGGTCGGGGCTCACCCTCGTCCATATCTGACGTGCGCCGCGCCGGGGCGGGCGGATCTGCTGTACGTGCTGCGCGCCCTGCGCCAGTGGCGGCGGACCGCGCTCGAGGCGGGCACGGCGCTGCTCGGCCGCTACGCGCGCGTGGCTCGCGGTGCTGCTCGCCGCGATCACCGCGACGGGGTGTGCAGCACGCTGCGCCGGATGCCGCCGGGCACGGTCCTCGACCAGCTGACGACGACCGCCTGCGGGCGCACGCTGCTGGCGAAGGTGCCTCGTGGCGGTCGTCGCAGCGCTCGCCCTCGCCGCCAGGTTCCGGCTGCGCGGCCCGGGACCGTACGGCCGCACGCGCCTCGCGCGCGGAGGTCGTGGTCCCGCGTCGTGGTGGCGGTGTCGGCGGTGCTGACGGCGCTGCCGCTGCCGATCCGCCGGTGATGTGGCCCGGGCCCGCCGTCGCTGGTGACGAGGACCTTCAGGGCGGTGCGCTCGTCCATCGCCTTGTGCCGCCGGGCACGCCCTCGATGCCGACCGTCAGTCGTCGAAGACGGGCGAGCGGGTCGATGGTGCCGTCCAGGACGTCGGGCAGCAGCTCGGGATGTAGGTGCGCATCGGGGCGACGCCGCCGCGCAGCGCGATGTTCCGGTCGAACATGACGCCCAGGTCGAGGCCGGTGCCAGCTGCCGTGCGGGACGCCGACGAAGCCGATGGCGCCGCCGTCCCGGGTGATGTCGACCGCGGTCTTCATGGACTGCTCGGTGCCGACGGCCTCGATCAGGGCGTGCGCGCCCTGGCCTTTGGTGAGGGCGCGGATCGCCTGTACGGCCGCGTCGCCGCGCTCGGCGACGACGTCCGTGGCGCCGAAGCGGCGGGCGATGTCGGTACGGGCCTGCGGCGGCCGAGCGCGATGATCCGCTCGGCGCCGAGCCGCTTGGCCGCGAGGACGCCGCACAGCTCACCCGCGCCGTCGCCCACGACGGCGACGGTCGAGCCCGGGCGCACGCCCGCGCCGAGGGCCGCGTGGTGGCCGCGTGCCCATGACGTCGGAGAGCGTCAGCAGGGCGGACAGCAGGTCGTCGGACGCGGCGTCGGCCGGCAGCTGCACGAGCGTGCCGTCGGCGTGCTGGACGCGCACGGCCTCGCCCCCTGCCCCGCCGTCGTAGCCGACCGAGCCCCAGAAGCCGCCGTGCTCGCAGGACGTGGTGAGGCCCGCGGCAGTAGTCGCACACGCCGTCCGACCACGAGCGACCACCAGGTCGCCGCGCCGGACGCCGGTCACCTCGGAGCCGGTCTCCTCGACGAGCCGAGGAACCGTGCCCGATGCGCTGGCTGGGCTCGCGCTTGGCTCGCCCCGGTAGGGCTCACAGGTCGCTGCCGCAGACGCACGCGCAGGACGCGCACGACGGCGTCCGTGGGCAGGACGACGAGCGGGTCGGGACGATCCTCCACCCGCGTGTCGAATCGGGCGTGGATGGTGGTGGCGCGCATGCGGGTGTTTCTCAGGTGTTGCTCAGAGAGGGCTTGCGCCGGGTTTCGGCGCGCATGTCACGGCACGCCGCCCAGGGCGCCCCGCTCGAGGGCGCGCCCGCACCAGCAGGAACCGCGCCGCCACGTAGGTGAGCATCACCCAGAAGTCGGACTGCGGCAGCGCTGGCCAGTCGGCGACGCCCATGGCGATGAGCGAGCCGGAGACAGGAAAGAGCGCGCCGCCGACGCTCGCCACCGGGCCGAGCCGGGCCGCCCCGAACGCCATGCAGGTCAGCAGCATCGCCAGACGGCGACCGGCACCGCATGCGCGGCCGGCAGGTCCGGCCAGAGCGAGGCGACGGTCGAGCGAGCACCACGGCACGACGCCGAGCATCGAGCCGCGCGGGAGCGGCGTCCCCTGACGTCGGAAGAGGACCAGATAGCAGACGTACCCGGCGGCGAAGTGCCCATTCCGGGCGAGGAAACGCGGCGTCCTGGTCGAAGAGGGAGCAGGACGTCGCCGCCCCCACCTGGAACAGCAGGGCGCCGCACAGAGCTGGTCCGCCGCCGCGACGGCGTACGCGAGGAGGGCGGGCATCAGCAGCGGCTTGAGGACGGTGTGCGCGACGTCGACGCCGGCCAGCAGCGACAAGGTCGGCGGCGCACAGGGCGAGGAAGGCGGTGCGCAGGACGCGGGGAGGTTCACGCGGCGCCCCCGGCAACCTTCGCCGGGCCGTTCCGCGGCACCCGTCTCGCCGGCCGTCTCGTCCGCCTTCTCGCGGCCTTCTGCTCGTCCTGCGGCGCGCCTCCCGGGCCGGGCTGCCGCCAGCCAGGGCCCTGGAAGACTCGTCCGGCCCGCTCGCCCCAACTGTCGGCCGTCTTCAGGTCCCCTAGCGGCGCGCACCTGTGGTGGCCACGCGCAGCGGGTTGTAGGTGGTGATGTTCTTGGTGAGTCCGAAGACGCGCTGCTCGACCTCGGCCGCCCACGAGCCGAAGAGCCGGGTCCCACACGATCAGGATCCCCGCCGGAGTTCTGGTCCAGGTAGCCGCCCTGGAGGCGTGGCAAGACCCAGGTGGTGGAGGGCGTGTTGAAGACGAACTCCAGCGGCCTGGGCAGCTTTGTCGATGCGCTCGGTGTGGATCCAGAACCGGTACACGAGGTTGACCTGACGAGCAGAACGCGAGCGCCGCCGGGTGCACGCCGCACGCGATCAGCGGGGCAGGTAGAACGGCCACGAGGTGAGGCTCGTCCAGGGCTGGCGCAGCGCGGTGGAGAGGTTGAACTTACGGCTGGAGTGGTGCACCACGTGGCAGGCCCACAGGATGTGGATGACGTGGCACGCGGTGCGACCAGTAGTAGAAGAAGTCCTGGCCGAGCAGCATCAGCGGGATCGTCCACCACAGCACGGGCACGCGCAGCGGCGTCAGTTCGTAGACCGCCGTGTAGATCGCGACGATCGGGATCTTCCACAGGAAGTCGAAGAAGAGGCTCCCGAGCCCCATGGTGATGCTGGTCGTCGCGTCCCTTGGCCTCGTACCCGGCATCGTCCTCGTCGGGATGGATGCGTACGGACACGATCTCGATGACCGTGAGCAGCACGAAGGCGGGTATCGACCACAGCACGACATCGGGCAGGTTCGGCGACGACATGCGAGCACGGTAAGGGCAGGTGACGGGCGTCGGCTAGGGGTTGTTACCGACAAGTATTACCGGCGGTAGGCGTCAGACACCCGCAGCCCCCAGCAACGACCCCGCCGCGTACGTGACGGCCATCGCCAGTGCTCCCCCGCCCACGTTCCGGAGCATCGCGGGGCGGACGGCGGAGCTGCCCGTGCGGGCGCTGGCCCAGCCCGTGAACGCGAGCGCCACCAGGACCGAGCCGACCGTGACCGGGAGGCGCAGGCCGGTGGGCGGCAGGACGATGGCGAGCAGCGGCAGCAGGGCGCCCGCCGTGAAGGCGAGGAAGCTGGCCCACGCCGCGTGCCAGGGGGTTGGTAGAGGGCGTCGGGGTCGATCCCGAGCTCCACGCGCGCGTGGGCGCGCAGGGCGTCGCGCGCGGTGAGCTGCTCGGCGGCCTCCTGGCGACCTCGCGGCTGAGGCCGCGCTGCTCCAACAGGCCGGTGAGTTCCCGGAGTTCGGCCTCGGGATCCGCTGCAAGCTCCCGGCGCTCGGCGGCGAGCGCGGCCTTCTCGGAGTCGCGCTGCGTGGACACGGACACGTACTCGCCCGCGGCCATGGACATCGATCCGGCGAGCAGCCGCCAGTCCGGCCGTCAGCAGGGCGGAGCGGTCGTCGGTGGCCCCCGGCGACACCGACGACGAGGCCCGCGGTGGAGACCACGCCGTCGTTGGCGCCGAGGACGGCGGCGCGCAGCCAGTTCAGCCGCGCGCCGAGCCCGCCGCCGTGGGCCTCGTCGTGGGTGTTCTCACGGGTGGGTTCGGTCACGGGGCGAGCATGGCAGCCGTCGCGTCACCAGACCCGTACCGACCCTCCCGTCGCGAACACCGGACTGGTCGCGTCCGCGGGCGGCTCCTTGAGCGGCTCGTCGAGTTCGGCGACGGTCGGGCCGACGCGGGCCGCGATCGGGTCGAGGAGGTCGAGGTCGAAGCCGTAGACCCGGGCGGTGTTGCCGCCGACCATCGCGGCGATCTCCTCGCGCGGCAGCCCCGCGTACGCGATGCGCAGGCCCTCGCGCGTGTACGGGTAGGTGCCTTCGTCGTGCGGGTAGTCGCTGCCCCACATGATCTTGTCGAGGCCGATCCGGTCACGCAGCGGCACTTCGTGCGGGCGCATGAAGCTCGCGCCCACGTAGCAGTTCTCGCGCCACACGGTGGAGGGGCCCTTGCCCATCGACTCGGCGAGCCCCGCGCCGAACTTGGACTCGGCGGTCTGCGCCGTCGAGGCCGTCGCCTTCGTCGCGGCGGCCACCAGGCGCCCGTGGTAGTAGTCCAGCATGTCCAGGACGCCGGGGATCCAGCCCGAGCCCTGCTCGGTGAGGACCAGCTTCAGGTCCGGGTGCTGCGGAAGGCGCCGCCGAAGACGAGGTGCCACAGGGCGCGGTGCGAGAACCACGTCGTCTCGACCATGAAGACGGCGCGGGCCGCCGGTTCGTCGCCGAGCGGCGGGGACGCCGAGCCCGCGTGGTGGTTGACCGGCACGCCGGAGTTCGGCGCAGACCCGCCAGATCGGGTCGTACGCGGCGGAGTAGAGCTCAGGGGAGGCCGGAGCCGGGCGGGGTGCCGGGGAGCAGCAGGCCGCCCTTCAGGCCCGCCCCGGCCGCCCAGCGGATCTCCTTGACCGCCTCGTCGACGTCGTTGAGGAGGATCTGGAACACGCCCGCCCTGCGTCCCGGGGCGGCGGCGCAGAAGTCCGCGAGCCACCGGTTGTGGGCCCGCAGCCCGGCCCAGCGCTGCTCGAACTCCTCGCGGCTGGGCGCGGGAGCCATCAGCGAGGCCGACGGGAAGAACGGCGGGATGGTGTTGGGGAAGACGACCTCGGCGACGATGCCGTCCCGCTCCAGCTCGGCGATGCGCCGGTCGGAGTTCCAGTTGCGGTCGGCGGTGTCGGCGAGGAGGTCCTCGTACGGGTTCACGTACGTGGCCGCCCACGCGTCAGAACGCGTCGTGGTGCCCGGACCCAAGTAGGGCTTGTAGTCGAGGAGGTCGGCGCCCGCGTGGCAGTCCGCGGAGATGACCGTGTAGCGCTCTTCAGGTGCGGTCATGGAGTCACCCAAGCGTCGGGAAGTCGGTCGGTCAGCCAGTGCCGGCCCACCTCGCGCGAGCGCGCCCAGGACGCTTCCACGGCGCTCTGGTCGGCGTCCTGGCCGAGGTCGGCCGGGGTCGGACCGACGCGCTGCGCGAGCGGGCGAGTTTCCCGGTGTCGAAGCCGAACACCCTCGGCCGCGGCCAGGCCCAGCATGCGGCGGGTCTCCGCCACCGGGATGTCGTGGGAAGGTCTTCTTCAGCCAGCGCGCGCGTGTCGGGCCACGTCCCCTCGGGGTGCAGGAAGTCGCTGCCCCACAGGATGTTGTCGACGCCGATCTCGTAGCGCTGGGCGAGTTCGCGGCGCTTGGTGTTGGTGGCGCAGACGAAGATCTGCCGGTCGAGGTACCGTGCGGCGGGCGCTTCAGCTCGGCGAACGGGGAGAGCTTCTTGCCGCCGTGGGCGCCCAGGTAGAAGACGGTCCGCCCGGACCACAGCAGGTTGGGCAGCCACCCAGCAGCCCGGCTCGGCGACGCCGAACTCAGCCCCGGATGCGCTCGAAGACGCCCCGACCACAACATGAACCACAAAGGGGCGGGCGGGCCACCAGGTCGCTTCACTTACGTAGATGCCGAGGTGGTCGCCGTACTCGTGGCGCAGCGCCGCCCCCGGAATGCGTCACCACAGGCATCGCATCGGCGGCCGCCGCCCGTCAGGGTCGTAACGACGTGCGTGGTACGGGTCCTTGTCGACCCACATCGACGGGGCATCATCAGGGCGCCGAGCCCCGACTCCTTGGCGCGCGTGCACTTCGGCGACGACCTTGTCCGGATCGGCCGTGATCGGCAACAGGGCGACACCACAGTGCCGTTCGGGGTTCTGCACGAACTCGGCGAGCCAGCGGTTGTGCGCCTGGGCGCCGGCCATGCCGAGCTCGGGGTCCTGGTCACCGGAGAGGCCGAGCCTCGACACCGAACGGCGCCGCCGCCCTGACTCGTCCACGGCGTCCGCGCCGGGAAGACGACCTCGGCGGCCACGCCGTCGCCGTCGAGCCTTGAGGCGCTGCGCGGCGTCCCAGCCGCCGCGCAGTCCCTCCTCGTTGTCGGCGAACCACTTCGCGGCGAAGGCGCCGTTGCGGATGCCGAGCCGCGTCGCCTCTCACGGCGCTTGTCGCTCTGCCGAGGAACTGGTCGAAGGCGCGATGGAAACGGCTGTCCAGATAGGGCCGGTACTCCTCGGTGGGCAGTCCGGCGTGGCAGTCGAGGAGATGATCAGGTACGGGTCCTGGTTGCTCATCGTGCGTACCCCCTCGGGGAGTCGGTCGAGAATGAAGCTCTCCAGGTAGGCCGGGTTCGCCCGGTCCAGCATCGACTGCGAGCGCGCCCTGATCTGCCGGTCGCTATGCTCGCTCTCCGGGAAGCGCCAGAACCGGTCGGCCGCGATGCCGTCGGCGACGAGCTCGGCCACCTGCTCCACGGGCGTAACTCGACCTCCGCCCGCCGCCTTCATGGCGGCCTCCACTGGTCGAGGCTGCGGTACGGCGTCCTGCGGGGCGCCCTTGGCGAACCGGTCGGGCCGGTTGCGGTGCGACCCCACAGGCCGGTGCGCAGCATGTGGGGGCCCGAAGAGGACTGAGGCGTCACGCGCGTGCTCCCGCCTTCAGATGGGCGTCACAGCGACTCCGTCATCGCGACCACGGCCGCCTGCGCAGCGCAGCGGAGGCCGTCGGCAGCGGGCGATGCCGCCGTCCCCGGAGGACGTGTTGACGACGTGGCCGGCCTCGCCGCCCGCGATCATGCGCGGTACGAACGCTCTGGACGCCGTGGAAGACGCCCCACACGTTGACGTCGAACGCCCACTTCAGTCGTTGATGCAGCTCCCACATGCGGCCCTCGGCGCCGGAGCCGACGCCCGCGTTAGCTGCACAGCACGTGGCACGCGCCGAACGTGGCGTAGCGTGTCCCTCGGCGAGCGCCATGACCTGCCGCGCTCGCCGACGTCGACTCACGCGCGCGTGCACGGTCGCCCCGATCCGCCCGCAGCCGCGGCCGCGGCCTCCAGGGGCGCCCTTCTCGACGTCGGCGAGGACCACCTTGAGGCCACCGGCGGCGAACCGCCGGGCCACTCGCGAGCCCGATGCCGCTCGCCGCGCCCGTGACGACGCGCGACCTGTCCCTCCGTCAGCTCCATGTCACACGCTCTCGGGCGGCCGTCGAGGATCTGCTGGGGTCGTCAGCGCTGGTGGATGTACGGGAGAGGGCCTGGGCGCTGACCCGCCGGCGACCCGGCCCTTCTGGTCGGTGGTCTTCTCGCCGATGGTGATCTCGACCAGGTGCGCACGGGCAGGGTCGGCGACGGGTCGTACATCGACTCGCGCAGGACGACGTCGCCGGTGACCGCCTCCAGCTTCCTGACCTTCTCGTTGCGCAGGTGCACGAGGACCGGGTCCGCGTCGAAGCCCGACCCGTCCACGGCCGGCAGGAACTTAGGCGAAGTCCGTCTTCTGCGTCGGTTCGCAGCGGCAGGCTGCCGCCGACCGCGCCGCGCACCTCCACGAACGCGATGCCGTGCCGGGCGAGCGCGGCCCGCACCACGAGCCCGTCGCGCTCGACGGTGACCTCGCCGAGCTTCTTGGGCTCGCCGAAGACCTCACGGCCGCCGATCAGCCCGCTCGTGCGTCATCGGCATGACGAGCGGATACCAGCCGGCCACTCCCCGTGCTCGGCGGCGACGGCCACGGACCCGGCACCCAGCAGCAGCCCGGCAGGTCGACCTTGCTGATGTTGGCCCGCACCAGGGGCGGGCGGTGGGCATGAGCGGCGGCGGGAGCGCCGCGGCCACCGCGTCGGGTCGGACTCCCACACGGCGACCACGCCGGTGGACCAGATGTCGGGGAGCTTGCTGCTCGCTGTGCGCGCGGCGGTGATCTCCGCCTCGGTGCGCGCTCCGTACCGTACGCGTGCCATGTCGTGCCGCCCTTCTCGAAACCGGTGATGGCTTTCCAGGAGGTCGTTCGCGAGGCGCCTGTAACACAGTTACACCGACGTCGATGAAGGGTAGAAAGACACGTGCACGTACGGAGTCGGCGACCGGTCGTCGAGGGGCGAGGAAGATGGCACGCGACCGCTCACCCGGGACGAGGTGCTCGCGACCGCCGCGGAGCTGGTCAAGCAGCACGGCCCCGAGGCGCCGACCAGGCGCATAGCTCGCCGCCGAGCTGGGCACGGCGGTCACCTCGATCTACTGGCACGTCGGCAATCGCGAGTCCCTGCTCGACGCCTCGTGGAGCGCACCGTCGCCGACCTCGGCGCGATCCGTGCGCGCGGCGCCGGCCCGGCCGAGCGGATCGTCTCCGTCGCGCGGGCGCTGCGCCGGCAGCTGCGCGCCCATCCGCATCTGGTGGCGATGGTGCACGAGCGCGGCCTGACCGAGCGGATGTTCCCTGCCCGCGCAGCGCACGCTGGTGCACGAGGTGCACGCGGCCGGACTGCAGGGCGCCCCGCGCCGCCGAGGCCGTCCGGGCGGTGCAGTTCCAGGTCGTCGGATTTGTCCTGATCGAGGCGGAATCATGAGCAGGGCTCACGGTAGCGGCCGGGCGAGGAGGAGCTGTGGGACGCCGCGACCGCCGAGGACGACGCGGCGCTGGCCCGCGCTCGCCGGACCGGTCGATCCCGACCGGCTCTTCACCCTGTCCGTGCGCGCGCTGGTCAAGTCACTCCTGGAACCGGGCACTTGACCCGGACGGGCGGTCGAGGGCGGGCGGCGACCGAGAGTGTCAGTGACGGCCCGTATCCTCAGGGACCATGCTCGAAGACCGCCCGACGCCAGCGTCCGCAGCCCCCTGGCCGATCGCGTACCCGCAGGGATACGCGGTCGTCGACGTGGAGACCACCGGCCTCTCCAGGGACGACCGGATAATCTCCGCTGCCGTCTACCGGCTCGACGCGCAGGGGCGAGGTCCAGGACCACTGGTACACGCTGGTCAGCGGAGCGCGATCCCGGCCCGGTGTGGATCCACGGCCTGGCGACGGACGTGCTCGAAGGGGCGCCGCTGTTCCCGGAGATCGCCGAGGAGTTCGCCGCGCGTCCTCGACGGCCGCGTCCCTGGTCGCGCACAACGCGGTCTTCGACTGGTCGATGATCGCCCGTGAGTACGCCCGCGCGCAGCGCATCGCCCCGGTCCGCCAGCGGCTGTGCACCATCGCACTCTCCAAGGAGCTGGGCCTGCCGCTGCCCAACCACAAGCTGGAGTCGCTCGCGCGCACTTCGGGGTCGTGCAGGAGCGCGCGCACCACGCGCTGGACGACGCACGCGTGCTCGCGGAGGCGTTCCGCCCGAGCCTGCGCGCGGCCGCGGCGGCGTAATGTGCGGCTGCCGCTCCTGGAGTGCAGGCCGCTCACCGAGTGGACCGACGGCGCATCAGGGGCGGTGCCGCGCCAGCCGCAGTCGTCGTACCGGCGGCGGGGCCGGGTCCCTGGCGCCCCTCGCGCAAGCGGCCCGCCTGCCCGTACCCGAACCCCGGCCGTTACAGACCGGGCAAACCGCTCAAGCAGGGCATGCGGGTCGCCTTCTCCGGCGACACGTCCGTGGAGCAGGGAGTTGCTGGAGGACCAGGGCCGTCGAGGCGGGGCTGCACGTGGCGACGCAGCCTGTCGCGGCTGACGAGCCTGCTCGTGACCCAACGACCCCGACTCGTGCACGTCGAGCGGCGTGAAGGCAGAAGCAGTTCAGGACGCCGGTGGTGGACGAGGCGGCGTTCGGGCAGCTGTTGCGGGACGTGGCGCCCGCGGGAGAGGGCCTGAGCGCGGACGATCCGGACGGACGGCCGGTACGGACGACCGGTACGGACGACCGAGTACGGACGACCGAGGGCCG
>NZ_JASERH010000080.1:0-28248 GCF_030766975.1 Streptomyces sp. KL116D
GGCCCGCACGGCGCCGTCCCCCGAGCCGGCGGAGACGCAACTCCCGCTCCCCGACGGCCTCTTCGCCGCCCAGGACGGGGGCCCCTCGGCAGCGGCCGATGCCCCGCGCACCCCGCGCGGGGCGACCCGGCTGCCGCTCGACCGGGCGCTCGGCCTGATCCTCGCCGCCCCGCTGACGGCCCTCACCGATCTGCCGTCGTTCGACACGTCCGCGATGGACGGCTGGGTGGTGGCCGGTCCCGGCCCCTGGGCCGTCCGCGACGAAGGCATCCTCGCCGGGCACGGCCGGCCCGCGCCGCTGGCCGACGGCGAGGCCGCGGCGATCGCGACCGGCGCCCGGATCCCCGCGGAGACCACCGCCGTCATCCGCAGCGAGCACGGACACCTCGACGGCAAGGGCCAGTTGCACCCGCAGCGCGACGTCGCGCACGGGCAGGACATCCGGCCGCGCGGCCAGGAGTGCCGCAGCGGCGACCTGCTGCTGCCGGCCGGCGCGCTGGTCACCCCGGCGGTCCTCGGACTCGCGGCGGCCGCCGGTTACGACGAGCTGGTCGTGGTCCCGCGGCCGCGGGTCGAAGTCCTCGTCCTGGGCGACGAGTTGCTCACCTCGGGGCTCCCCCGCGAGGGCCTCATCCGGGACGCGCTCGGCCCGATGCTGCCGCACTGGCTGCGCGCGCTCGGCGTCGAGGTGATCGCCGTACGGCGGCTCGGTGACGATGCGAAGGCGCTGCTCAAGGCCGTCCGCGGGTCCAAGGCCGACCTCGTCGTGACCACCGGCGGCACCGCTTCGGGCCCCGTCGACCACGTCCACCCGACCCTGCGCGCGCTCGACGCGGAACTCCTCGTGGACGGCGTCAAGGTCCGCCCCGGCCACCCGATGCTGCTCGCCCGGCTCAGCGGGGGACGGCACCTGGTCGGCCTGCCGGGCAACCCCCTGGCAGCCGTCTCCGGCCTCCTCACGCTCGCCGAGCCCCTGCTGCGCGAACTGTCCGGGCCCGCTCAGTACGGACCCGCCCCCGGCACCCCGGCCGAGTCCGACTTCGCCCACGACGCCGGCGCCCCCCTGCACAGCCCCGTCCACGGCCACCCGCACGACACCCGTCTGGTGCCCGTCGTACTGCGTCAGGACGACGGCAGTGGCCACGACTGGGCGGTTCCGCTGCACTACAACGGCCCGGCGATGCTGCGCGGGGTCGCCGCCGCCGACGCGCTCGCCGTCATCCCGCCCGGTGGCGCCAAGGAGGGCCAGGAGGTCGAGATCCTCGATCTGCCATGGTCGTGGAGCGCGGGAAACCCTGGAGCCACAGGGAGTCCCGGGCCCAACTCCGCGGGCAACGAAGGGTGTTTCACGTGAAACTGGCCGGCCATGACGCCATCGCGCGCCAAGCCGACGAGAAGACCGCGACCTACCGGGTGAAGCTGCCCCGGCGGATCGTGGAGCGTCCGCTGCGTCAGGTCGCCCGGCGGGTCCTGATGGCGCTCGGCGTGCTCGTCCTCACCGCGCTCCTCGTGTGGTTCGACCGCAGCGGATACAACGACAACTCCGACGGCGGCGTCGACCTTCTCGACGCCTTCTACTACGCGACCGTCACCCTCTCCACCACCGGATACGGCGACATCACGCCGGTCAGTGACGGGGCGCGTCTGACCAACATCTTCGTCATCACGCCACTGCGTGTGCTCTTCCTGATCATCCTGGTCGGCACCACGCTCGAAGTCCTCACCGAACGGACCCGGGAGGAATGGCGCCTGAACCGCTGGAGGTCCAACTTGCGTGACCACACCGTCGTCGTCGGCTTCGGCACCAAGGGCCGCAGCGCGGTGGAGACCGTCTGCGCGACCGGTCTCAAGCCCGAGCAGGTCGTGGTCGTCGACCCCAGCAGCAAGGTGATCGACGCGGCCAACGCCCATGGCTACGCGGGCGTCATGGGCGACGCGACGCGCAGCGACGTCCTGCTGCGCGCCGAGGTGCAGCGGGCCCGCAAGATCATCATCGCCACGCAGCGGGACGACACCGCGGTCCTGGTGACCCTCACCGCACGCCAGTTGAACCGCAGCGCGAAGATCGTCGCCGCCGTGCGCGAGGAGGAGAACGCGCCGCTGCTGCGCCAGTCCGGCGCCGACGCCGTGATCACCAGCGCCAGCGCGGCCGGCCGGCTGCTCGGTCTGTCCGTGCTCAGCCCGCACGCGGGCATGGTCATGGAGGATCTGATCCAGCAGGGCAGCGGTCTCGACCTGGTCGAACGGCCGGTCATAAAGGCCGAGGTCGGGCTGAAGCCGAAGGAGATCGACGACCTGGTCGTCAGCGTCGTCCGCGGTCACCGCGTCCTCGGCTACGACGACAAGGCCATCGGCACCCTCCAGCTGACGGACCGGCTGATCACGATCGTGCGGGTCACACCGACGACGCACGTCGCACCGGACTCCAAGCCGTTGCCGCAGGACTGACCCGGCCCCGGGGGGCGTACGGGAGTAGCCTCGCGCCCATGTATGCGATCACGATCCCGGAACCCGGCGGACCCGAGGCGCTCGTCTGGGCGGAGGTCCCCGACCCCGTACCCGGCGAGGGCGAAGTCCTGGTCGAGGTGGTGTCCAGCGCCGTCAACCGCGCCGATCTGCTCCAGCGGCAGGGCTTCTACAACCCGCCGCCCGGCAGCTCCCCGTACCCCGGTCTGGAGTGCGCGGGCCGCATCGCCGCAATCGGCCCCGGCGTGGCCGGCTGGTCCGTCGGGGACGAGGTGTGCGCGCTGCTGGTGGGCGGCGGCTACGCCGAGAAGGTCGTCGTCCCGGCCGGGCAGCTGCTGCCGGTGCCGCGGGGCATCGACCTCGCCACGGCGGCCGCGCTGCCCGAGGTGACCTGCACCGTCTGGTCGAACGTCTTCATGATCGCCCACCTGCGGCCGGGCGAGACGTTCCTGGTGCACGGCGGCTCCAGCGGCATCGGCACCATGGCGATCCAGCTGGCGAAGGCCGTCGGCGCCAAGGTCGCGGTCACCGCGGGCACCAAGGAGAAGCTCGACTTCTGCGCCGAGCTGGGCGCCGACATCCTGATCAACTACCGCGAGCAGGACTTCGTCGAGGAGATCCGCGAGAACACCGCGGGCGGCGGCGCCGACGTCATCCTCGACAACATGGGCGCCAAGTACCTGAACCGCAACGTCGACGCCCTCGCGGTCAACGGCCGCCTCGCCATCATCGGCATGCAGGGCGGCATCAAGGGCGAGCTCAACATCGCCACGCTGCTCGGCAAGCGCGGCGCGATCACCGCGACCACGCTGCGGGCCCGTCCGCTGGCCGAGAAGGCGGCGGTCGTCGCGGCCGTGCGCGAGCACGTGTGGCCGCTGATCGAGGGCGGCCACGTGCGGCCGATCGTGGACCGCACGCTGCCGATGAGCGACGCGGCACAGGGCCACCGGGTCCTGGAGGAGTCGGGCCACATCGGCAAGGTCCTGCTGACCCTCCCGTAACGGCTCGGCAGGGGGCGGCGGCTCAGCGGCGCAGCCGCAGCGCCAGGAACGCGATCCCGCACCCGGTCAGCAGCAGCCCCGCCCCCAGCGGCAGCACGTTCACCAGGGGCCCGGTCCCGCGCGGCACGACGGCCTGCCGTGCGGCGCTGGGCGGCTCCGGCTCCGGCTCCGACATGGTCGGGGACGGGACGGCGGCGGGCGGTGGCGGCGGGGGAACGGCCGCGGGCGGGGTCGGCGCGGGCATCGGGCGCCCCGGCGGCGTCCGCCCCACGCCCGCCCTGCTCCCCGCGAGCGAGGACCCCGGCGAGGGCTCGGCGGCGTACGACCCGTGCCCTGCCGCGTACGAGGACGGTCCTGCCGCGTACGAGGACGGTCCGGCCGCGTACGACGAGGGCACCGGCACCAGCAGGAGTCCGAGGGCGCTCACCGCAAGACCGGCCGCCCACCGAAGCCGCCGCAGGCCCGTCCCCTGCATGCCGTCCCCTTCCGCTGCCGCCCGATGCTTGCCCCATCGCTGCAACAAGCCTCACATAGAGCAATAAATCGGGCACGCCGGATTTAGCGGCCTCCAGGGCGGTGGATCAGTCCGGAACGGGGGCACCACGGTGATGTGACGGCTCGGTGCGAGAGAATGGCGGCATGGAGATGCCGAGGAACGAACGGTCGCCGGAGAACCCGCAGATCTTGGTCGTGGGCCAGGACGGAATGGCTCTGGGCGGCGGCGGAGACGACGACTCCCGCGAGGTCCCGGTGACGGAGATGGTGGAACAGCCCGCCAAGGTGATGCGCATCGGCAGCATGATCAAGCAGCTGCTGGAGGAAGTGCGCGCGGCTCCCCTGGACGAGGCGAGCCGGCAGCGGCTCAAGGAGATCCACGCCAGCTCGGTCAAGGAGCTGGAGGACGGGCTCGCGCCCGAACTCGTCGAGGAGCTGGAGCGGCTCTCACTTCCCTTCAACGACGAGGCCACCCCCTCCGACGCCGAACTGCGCATCGCGCAGGCCCAGTTGGTGGGCTGGCTGGAGGGACTCTTCCACGGGATCCAGACGACGCTGTTCGCGCAGCAGATGGCGGCGCGGGCCCAGCTGGAGCAGATGCGCCGCGCCCTGCCGCCGGGCGTCGGCGGCGACGAGGAGGACGATCCGCGCGCGGCGGGCGGCCGCACCGGCGGCCCGTACCTGTAAGCATCCGAGGAACGCGGAAGGGGCCGGCCCACTCGGGCCGGCCCCTTCCGCATGTGGATCAGGCGTGCGGATCAGGCGCGCGGATCAGCTGTCCGACGGGTTGCCCGTCGAGACGTACAGGTCGATCGAGACGTCCTTGGGGTCGACCTCGTCACCCGCGCCGGGCACCTGGTTCATGACCGAGCCCTCGCCGTAGGTGTTCTCGTCCTGCTCCTTGATCTGGTACTTCCAGCCCGCGGCCTGGAAACAGGCCTTCACGGACTTGATGTTCTTGAGGTAGAAGTCCGGGATCTTGATCTTGTTCTCGTCGTTGTAGCCGATGTCGGGATCGGTGCACTCGGACGTCTCGATCGTCTTCGTCAGATCGGGACCCTTGTGCCCGGCGACCTCCGACGTGGTCGGCTTGTCGGTGGAGCCACCGCCGCCGCCCTTGTCGTCGCCGTTCATCGCGAGGGCCGTGATCAGACCGCCGATGGCGACGAGCGCGACGACGATCGAGCCGACGATCACCGCCGTGTTGCGCTTGCCGCCGCCCGATCCGCCCGGGTTCGGCGCGGGCGCCTGCTGCGGCGAGATGGAGTACGGCGGCGGGGTGTGCTGACCGCTCTGCGCGTACGGGGAGGCGGGCGGCGGGGTCTGGTAGCCGCCCTGCAGGTTCTGCGTGCTCTGCTGCGGATAGCCGTACCCGGCCTGCGGCGGCGGCGTCGGCTGGCCGTAGGGACCCGGCTGGTACGGCGTCTGGACGGGGCCGGGCGTCGGCATCCCGTTCTGGTCGACCGGCGGGAAGACGGTCGCGCCGACCCCGGCACCGCTCGACGTCTGGGCGCCGGGCACGATGCTGGGGGCCGCGGCGGGGGCGCCGGCCAGCGACTGGGCGACCCGCAGGCACTCGTCCCGCATCGACTCGGCGCTCGGGAAACGCTCGTTCGGGTTCTTCTTCAGGGCGCGGGCGACGAGCGCGTCGACGGCCGGCGGCAGCGAGCGGTTGATCGAGGACGGAGCCACCGGCTCCTCCTGGACGTGCGCATACGCTATGGCCAGCGGCGAGTCCGCCTCGAACGGCAGCCGCCCGGTGACCAGTTGGAAGAGCATGATGCCGACCGAGTACAGGTCGGAGCGGGCGTCGACGCCGCGGCCCAGGGCCTGCTCGGGCGAGAGGTACTGCGGGGTGCCGACGACCATGCCGGTCTGCGTCATCGACGTGACGCCCGACTGCATGGCGCGGGCGATGCCGAAGTCCATGACCTTCACGACGCTGCGCTTGGTCATCATCACGTTGCCCGGCTTGATGTCCCGGTGGACCAGGCCCATCTCGTGGCTGATCTCCAGCGCCGCCAGCACATCTGCGGTGATCTTGAGGGCCTTGTCGGCGGGCATCGCGCCGTACCGCTGCACGTCCTCGTCGAGCACGGAGCCGAGCGGACGGCCCTCCACGTACTCCATGACGATGTACGGGGTGATGGTCCCGTCGAGCTCGTCCTCGCCGGAGTCGAAGACCGAGACGATGTTCGTGTGCGTGAGCTTGGCCACCGACTGGGCCTCGCGCTGGAAGCGCTGACGGAAGGCGTCCTCGCGGCCGAGTTCCGTGTGCAAAGTCTTGATGGCGACCGCGCGGTCGAGCCGGGTGTCGTGCGCCAGGTGCACGGAGGCCATGCCGCCCTGGCCCAGCAGGTCGCGCAGCTGGTACCGCCCGTTCGCCACGGCACGGCCCGCGTACCGCCCGCTCTGTGCGCCGCCGGCGCTGTCTGTGCCGTCTCCGGGCATGATCTCTACGTCCCCCATAGGCGCCCCGACGTCGGCGCGGCCGGTGATCGAATTCAGCTATTCCCGGCCAAGTCTGCCCCAGGGCCCTGCCACGTCAAGCTCGATGCCCGTTCCGTGACCGTACGGGCAAGAAGCGTCGCGCAAGCGTTACAGGACGAGGCGTGCGAACTGCCGCGGAACAGTCATGGACCCGGCACAGAAATTGCGCGCACGATTTGCAGGACGTGCACGGCAACGGGTTTGATGTCCGGTCCATCTCGGAACGGGGCCGCCGCCGAAGCCTGTAGCGTGGCCCGACGGAGGCGTATTCACAACCGCGCGTACTCCGACGCAGGGATCCGGCAGCCCAGGCAGACCCAGATACACCCAGACAACACGGACAGAAACGACGGCGAGGACTGATGGCACAGCAGCAGCGCGCTCAGGGCCCGTCCGACCCCGAGGCGACTGGCGGCGGTATGTCAGATGCGCCGGAGATGTGGGGCAACGGCGGACTGGTGGGGGACGGCCGGTACCGGCTGACCCGCAGACTCGGCCGGGGCGGCATGGCCGAGGTGTTCGCGGCCGAGGACGTGCGCCTCGGGCGCACCGTCGCCGTCAAGCTGCTCCGCTCCGACCTCGCCGAGGACCCGGTCTCCAAGGCGCGCTTCACGCGCGAGGCACAGTCGGTCGCGGGCCTCAACCACCATGCGATCGTCGCGGTGTACGACTCCGGCGAGGACTACGTGAACGGCCAGGCCGTCCCGTACATCGTCATGGAGATCGTCGAGGGCCGCACCATCCGCGACCTCCTCATCAACGCCGAGGCGCCGGGCCCCGAGCAGGCCCTGATCATCGTCTCCGGCGTCCTGGAAGCGCTCGCGTACTCGCACCAGCACGGCATCGTGCACCGCGACATCAAGCCCGCGAACGTGATCATCACCAACACCGGTGCGGTGAAGGTGATGGACTTCGGCATCGCCCGCGCCCTGCACGGCGCGCAGTCGACGATGACGCAGACCGGCATGGTCATGGGCACGCCCCAGTACCTCTCCCCCGAGCAGGCCCTCGGCAAGGCCGTCGACCACCGCTCGGACCTGTACGCGACCGGCTGTCTGCTCTACGAACTCCTCGCGCTGCGGCCCCCGTTCACCGGTGAGACGCCGCTCTCCGTCGTCTACCAGCACGTCCAGGACATGCCGGTGCCGCCCTCCGAGGTCTCGGACGCGACGCCGCCGGAGCTGGACGGCCTCGTCATGCGCTCCCTCGCCAAGGACCCGGACGACCGGTTCCAGACGGCCGAGGAGATGCGCGGGCTCGTCCAGTACGGGCTCCAGATGCTGTACGAGCAGGGCGGCCACACCGGCACCTGGAACACCGGCCCCGTCGACATGCACGAGGGCGGCAACACCCCGGCGATGGGCATGGCGGGCACCACCGCGCTGCCGCACCCCGGCGACACCGGCACGGCCGCGCAGCCGATGCTGCGCCCGCCGGGCGGCGACGACGGCGGCTTCGACGGCCGCGGGAACGGCGGGGGCGGCGGTGGCCGCGGCAAGCTGTGGATCGTCGCCGTGCTCGCGGTGATCGCGATCGCGGTGGGCGTGGCCTTCGCGCTGAACGCGGGCGACGACAAGAACAAGGGCCCCAGCGACAAGCAGTCGCCGTCGGTGACGAAGTCCGAGAAGTCGGACGAGCCGACGGAGACGTCCGACGAGGGCGAGACCCAGGGCGAGACGCAGGACCCGGGCACCGGCACGGGCGGCGACCCCGACTACACGCCGAGCGAGCAGCCCACCAGCGAGAACCCGACGCCGTCCCAGACGGTGACGGACGAGCCCACGGACGAGCCGACCCACGAGCCGACGAAGCCGACGAACCAGCCGACCCAGCCGACGGACGAGCCGACCCAGCCGACCGACGAGCCGACCGGCACCGGCGGCAACACGGGCGAGCCCGCCACCGACGGCGGCGTCAACGGCGGCGCCTGACCCGCCCTACCGCCGACGGACCCGCAGGTCCGCGGAGCGCTGCGCGGAACCGCCCCGCAGTTCGTGCACGGTCACGAACTGCGGGGCGACGCGCAGGTAGACCGGGTCGAAGAGCTCGCCGTCCGCGAAGTGCGGGGCGGGACCGAAGAGTTCGAGCTCGGCCGTGGACGGCTCGACCTGCTCGCAGGTGCCGACGCACTGCACCGACCACTGGCCGACGTCCTCGGGGCCCTCGACGCCGAGGTTGTCCGCCCCGTACGCGACGACGCTGCCGATGCACGCCTGGTGGTAGCCGTACCCGCGGTGCATGCGCAGCAGCAGCCGTCCGCCGGCCACGACGTGGCGGGCGGAGGCGAGGAAGGGCAGGGCGCGCATGCTGGTCGCCACGCGCCCGTAGGGCACGCGGGCGAGCAGCTCGAAGCCGCGGTCCTGGTCCGGCTGCGTCCCGGAGGGCGTATCGGTGGGCATGTCACCACTGTGCGATGCCGACGGGGTGCCGGAAAAGAGGAGCCCGCCCCCAGGAAACGGGACCTACGTCCCGTGTCGGCGGGCGTCCGGGTGACGCCGGCGGCATCGGGGCGTCAGTGCTTCTCGGCCTGCATGCGGGCCACGTACGCGGCCGCCTGGGAGCGGCGCTCCATGCCGAGCTTCGAGAGCAGGCTGGACACATAGTTCTTGATCGTCTTCTCGGCGAGGTGGAGGCGCTCGCCGATCGCCCGGTTGGTCATCCCCTCGCCGATCAGGTTCAGGATCTTGCGCTCCTGCTCGGTGAGGCCCGCGAGGCGGTCGTCCTCCTTGCTGCGGCCGCCGTCCCGCAGCCGCTCCAGGACGCGGGCGGTGGCGACCGGGTCGAGCAGCGACTTGCCCGCGGCGACGTCCCGCACGGCGGTCAGCAGCTCGTTGCCACGGATCGCCTTCAGCACGTAACCCGAGGCACCGGCCATGATCGCGTCGAAGAGCGCCTCGTCGTCGGCGAACGACGTCAGCATCAGGCACTTGATCGACTCGTCCTGGGAGCGGATCTCGCGGCACACCTCGACGCCGCTGCCGTCCGGCAGCCGCACGTCGAGAACCGCGACGTCGGGCCGGGTCGCGGGGATCCTGACCAGGGCATCGGCGGCCGTACCGGCCTCGCCGACGACCACGATGTCGTCCTCCACCGAGAGCAGCTCATGGACTCCACGCCGGACCACTTCATGGTCGTCGAGGAGAAATACGTGAATTTTTCCGTCTTCGCGCACGGGCTCAGTCTCACACACCAACTCTTCCCGTGCCCTGGGTGACCGGGATAACGTGCCGGTGTTCCGGCCCCCTGCCAGGCTGAGACCAAGTGTCGTCGCACAGCTGTGACCTGCGGCGCTCCGTCCGTCCCGCGGTTACTAGGAAATCCAATCAACGACTTACTTGGAAATCCAAGCAAAATCGCAGGTCAGATGGGGTTTCGCAGATGTGTGTCGTACTGGGTACCGTGCTGGGTGAAGGGTGCTTGCCGGAGCGCTGAGCTTTGTCTGGACACGCCTGTATCCGGCGCAGCGCACCCACCCCGTGCGTGGACGGATCAGGCGAGCCGAGCCGACTGGCCATCCGGCAATCCCGGGGCCGGACCGACGGAGGAGCACACGTGACCGTAGACAGTGCTGACAGCACTGCCGCTGCGCAGAAGGCACAGCCGCCGCGCAAGCGGGCCGCTGCGAAGAAGTCTGCGAAGAAGTCCCCCGGCAAGACCGCCGCGGCGAGCGGGACCGAGCAGCTGGTCCAGCTCCTGACCCCCGAGGGTGAGCGGGTCAAGAGCGCCGAGTACGACAAGTACGTCACCGACATCACCGACGACGCCCTGCGCGATCTGTACCGCGACATGGTGATGGCCCGCCGCTTCGACGCCGAGGCCGTCACGCTGCAGCGCCAGGGCGAGCTGGGCCTGTGGCCCTCGCTGCTCGGCCAGGAGGCCGCCCAGGTCGGTTCCGGCCGCGCCACCCGCGACGACGACTACGTCTTCCCGACCTACCGCGAGCACGGCGTCGCCTGGTGCCGCGGCGTCGACCCGACGAACCTGCTCGGCATGTTCCGCGGCGTGAACAACGGCGGCTGGGACCCGAACACCAACAACTTCCACCTGTACACGATCGTCATCGGCTCGCAGACCCTGCACGCCACCGGCTACGCGATGGGCGTCGCCAAGGACGGCGCGGACAGCGCGGTGATCGCGTACTTCGGTGACGGCGCCAGCAGCCAGGGCGACGTCGCGGAGTCCTTCACGTTCTCCGCGGTCTACAACGCCCCGGTCGTGTTCTTCTGCCAGAACAACCAGTGGGCGATCTCCGAGCCGACCGAGAAGCAGACCCGCGTGCCGCTCTACCAGCGCGCGCAGGGCTACGGCTTCCCGGGCGTGCGGGTGGACGGCAACGACGTGCTGGCCGTGCTCGCCGTGACCCGGTGGGCGCTGCAGCGGGCGCGCGACGGCGAGGGCCCGACCCTCGTCGAGGCGTTCACGTACCGGATGGGCGCGCACACCACCTCCGACGACCCGACGAAGTACCGGGCCGACGAGGAGCGCGCCTCCTGGGAGGCGAAGGACCCGATCCTGCGCCTGCGCACGTACCTGGAGACCCACACGGACACCGACGCCGCGTTCTTCACGGACCTCGACGCCGAGAGCGAGACGCTGGGCAAGCGGGTGCGCGAGGCGGTGCGCGCCATGCCCGACCCGGACCGGATGGCGATGTTCGAGAACGCGTACGCGGACGGACACGCGCTCGTCGACGAGGAGCGTGCCCAATTCGCCGCATACCAGGCGTCGTTCGCGGACGGGGAGGTCTGAGCACCATGGCTGTACAGAAGCTTCCGATCGCCAAGGCGATCAACGAGTCGCTGCGCACGGCGCTCGAGAACGACCCGAAGGTCCTCGTCATGGGCGAGGACGTCGGCAAGCTCGGCGGCGTCTTCCGCGTCACCGACGGCCTCCAGAAGGACTTCGGCGAGGACCGGGTGATCGACACCCCGCTCGCCGAGTCCGGCATCGTCGGCACCGCGATCGGCCTGGCCCTGCGCGGCTACCGCCCGGTCGTGGAGATCCAGTTCGACGGTTTCGTCTTCCCCGCGTACGACCAGATCGTCACGCAGCTCGCCAAGATGCACGCGCGGGCGCTCGGCAAGGTCAAGGTGCCCGTCGTCGTGCGCATTCCGTACGGCGGCGGCATCGGCGCGGTCGAGCACCACAGCGAGTCGCCCGAGGCGCTGTTCGCGCACGTCGCGGGCCTCAAGGTGGTCACCCCGTCCAACTCCTCGGACGCCTACTGGATGCTCCAGCAGGCGATCCAGAGCGACGACCCGGTGATCTTCTTCGAGCCGAAGCGGCGCTACTGGGACAAGGGCGAGGTCGACACCGACGCCGTCCCCGGCGACCTGCACAAGGCCGTCGTGGCGAAGGAGGGCACGGACCTCACCCTCGTCGCGTACGGGCCCATGGTGAAGGTCTGCCTGGAGGCCGCCGCGGCCGCCCAGGAGGAGGGCAAGTCCCTCGAGGTCCTCGACCTGCGCTCGATCTCGCCGATGGACTTCGACGCCGTGCAGAAGTCGGTGGAGAAGACGCGGCGGCTCGTCGTCGTGCACGAGGCCCCGGTCTTCCTCGGCTCCGGGGCGGAGCTCGCGGCCCGGATCACCGAGCGGTGCTTCTACCACCTGGAGGCGCCCGTGCTGCGGGTCGGCGGCTACCACGCCCCGTACCCGCCGGCGCGCCTGGAGGAGGAGTACCTGCCGGGCCTCGACCGGGTGCTCGATGCCGTCGACCGCTCGCTGGCGTACTGAGGAGGGCTGCACCATGGCTCGTGAGTTCAAGATGCCCGACGTGGGCGAAGGCCTGACCGAGGCCGAGATCCTCAAGTGGTACGTACAGCCCGGCGACTCCGTCACGGACGGGCAGGTCGTGTGCGAGGTGGAGACGGCCAAGGCGGCCGTCGAGCTGCCCATCCCGTTCGACGGGGTGGTCAAGGAGCTGCTGTTCCCCGAGGGCACGACCGTCGACGTCGGCCAGGTGATCATCTCCGTGGACGTGGCGGGCGACGAGCCCGCTGCCGCGCCGGTCGTCGCGGCCGAGCCGGAGCCCGAGGCGGAGGAGGCGGCCCCGAGCGGGCGGCAGCCCGTCCTCGTCGGCTACGGCGTCGCCGAGTCGTCGACCAAGCGGCGGGCCCGCAAGGGCGCCGACACCCCGGTCGCCGCCAACGGCACGGCCACCGTCGTGGCCGACCGGCGGCCGCTCGCCAAGCCGCCCGTGCGCAAGCTCGCCAAGGACCTCGGCGTCGACCTCGCCACCGTGATCCCGTCGAACCCCGACGGCATCATCACGCGCGAGGACGTGCACGCCGCCGTGGCCCCCGCCCCGGCCGCGGCACCGGCCGTGGAGGTCCCCGCGCAGGCCGCCCCGGCGCCGGCCGCCGTCGTCTCGTACGACGCGGTCCGCGAGACCCGGATCCCGGTCAAGGGCGTCCGCAAGGCGACGGCGCAGGCGATGATCGGCTCCGCGTTCACCGCGCCGCACGTCACGGAGTTCGTGACGGTCGACGTGACGCGCACGATGAAGCTCGTCGAGGAGCTCAAGGCCGACAAGGACATGCAGGGGCTGCGGGTCAATCCGCTGCTGCTCGTGGCCAAGGCGCTGCTCGTCGCGATCAAGCGCAACCCCGAGATCAGCGCGTCGTGGGACGAGGGCCAGGACGGCAAGGCCGAGATCGTCCAGAAGCACTACGTGAACCTGGGCATCGCGGCGGCCACGCCGCGCGGTCTGATCGTGCCGAACATCAAGGACGCCCACGCCAAGACGCTGCCCGAGCTGGCGACGGCGCTGGGCGAGCTGGTGGCCACGGCGCGGGAGGGCAAGACGTCTCCCGCGGCCATGCAGGGCGGCACGGTGACCATCACGAACGTCGGCGTCTTCGGCGTCGACACGGGTACGCCGATCCTGAACCCGGGCGAGTCCGCGATCCTCGCGGTCGGGGCCATCAAGCTCCAGCCCTGGGTCCACAAGGGCAAGGTCAAGCCGCGGATGGTCACGACGCTCGCGCTGTCCTTCGACCACCGGCTGGTGGACGGGGAGCTGGGCTCCAAGGTGCTGGCCGATGTGGCGGCGGTCCTTGAGCGGCCGAAGCGCCTGATCACCTGGAGCTGATCGTCTCGTGGGCGACTGCGCGACCGGCTGTGGCCGGTCGCGCAGTTCCCCGCGCCCCTGACGGGGCGCCTCTCCCCAGGTCTACTTCTTGAAGCCGTAGTCCATGAGCTTCTTGGCGTCCGACGTACGGGCGTTGACCGACGTGGACTTCAGCACCGTGCCGATCACGGTCTTGCCGTTGCGGGTCGCGGCGAAGACCAGGCAGTAGCCGGCCTCCGGGCCCGAGCCCGTCTTCACGCCGATGGTGCCGGTGTACGAGCCGAGCAGGGTGTTCGTGTTCGACCACGACATGTAGCGGTAGCCGCCGGACTTCGTCGTGACCTTCTGCTTCGTCGACTTGGTCTTCACGACCGAGCGGAACGTGGAGTTCTTCATCGCCGACGAGGCGATCTTCGTCAGGTCGCGCGGCGTCGAGTAGTTCGAGCCCTTGCCGATGCCGTCGAACGAGTCGAAGTGGGTGTTCTTCAGGCCCATGTCCGTCGCGGCCTTGTTCATCTTGCCGATGAAGGACTTCACGCGGGCGGCGCGCGTGGTGCCGGAGCCGAACTTGTCCGCGAGCGCGTACGCGGCGTCGCAGCCCGACGGCAGCATCAGGCCGTACAGGAGCTGGCGGACGGTCACCTTGTCGCCGACGATCAGCCGGGCCGACGAGGCGTTGTTCTTGACGATGTAGTCGCTGTACGCCTTCTGGACGGTGACCTTCGAATCCAGGTTCAGGTTCTTCTGGGCCAGCACCACCTTGGCGGTCATGATCTTGGTGGTGGAGCCGGTCGACCGGCGGGTGTCCGCGGCCTTGGTGAACAGGCTCGCGCCCGTCCCGTTGTTCATCACGTAGCCGCCCGCAGCGGCGATCGTGGGCTTGGCCGGCGCGGTCGCGGCCTGTGCGGAGGTGGTCAGCGCTCCGCTGGTGAGCACGGTTCCCGCGACGAGAACAGCGATGCCCGTTATGCGAGTTTTCAAGGTGGACGCTCCAAATGCCCCTAAAGCGCGCCCCATTGGGGAGATCGCGCATGGATGAGACTCATGGGGCGGCCGCATGGTTGCGCTCCGCGGGTGGAGTTGACGCGGAGAGTTGCGAAGCGGTCCCGGAGCGTCCGCATCATGGACGCGGATCATCTTGCGTACGTGTTGTATCTATGATGTGCGCATGTCCTCGACCGTCACAGAGAAGCGCCCTCCTGCCGCCGAGCGCGTCTACGAACACGTCAAGCGCGGCGTCCTCGAACGCCGTTACGAGGGGGGCACGTTGCTCACCGAGGGCGAGCTCGCCGAGGCCGTCGGCGTCTCCCGCACCCCGGTGCGCGAGGCGCTGCTCAAGCTGGAGGTCGAGGGGCTGCTGCGGCTCTACCCGAAGAAGGGCGCCCTCGTGCTGCCCGTCTCCGCGCAGGAGATCGCCGACGTGGTGGAGACCCGGCTGCTCGTCGAGGAGCACGCGGTGCGCAAGGCCGTGCCCGCGCCGCCCCGGCTGATCGAGCGCCTCACCGAGCTCCTGGAGCTCCAGCGGGCCCAGGTCGCCGCGGGTGACCTGGCGGAGGCCGCCGCGACCGACCGCTGCTTCCACGCGGAGATCGTGCGCAGCGCGGGCAACGCGATCCTCTCCCGCCTCTACGACCAGATGCGCGACCGGCAGCTGCGGATGGGCGTCGTCGTGATGCAGGCCCACCCCGACCGGACCGCGAAGACCCTCGCGGAGCACGAGGAGATCCTCGACGCGCTGCGGGCCGAGGACGTGACGGCGGCCGTCGCCGTGGTGAAGCGGCACGTGGCGCGGGTGCGGAACCTGGCGCGGGGTGAGGTGTGATGAGTTCCGCCTCGTCCGCCTCGTCCGGGGCCGCCGTCACGCTGCCCGGCGATCCGCCCGGCGGCCGGCGGGCCGTCGCCGTCTGGTCGATCGGTGTCGCCGTCTACTTCGTCGCCGTCATCTTCCGTACGTCGCTTGGGGTGGCCGGACTCGACGCCGTCGAGCGGTTCCACATCAACGCGTCGGCGCTCTCCACGTTCTCGATCCTGCAGCTGCTCGTGTACGCGGGCATGCAGATACCCGTCGGCCTGATGGTCGACCGGCTCGGCACGAAGAAGGTGCTCACGCTCGGCGTGGTCCTCTTCACCGTCGGGCAGCTGGGCTTCGCGTTCTCGTCGTCGTACGGCATGGCGCTGGCCTCGCGCGCGCTGCTCGGCTGCGGTGACGCCATGACGTTCATCAGCGTGCTGCGGCTCGGTACGCGGTGGTTCCCCGCGCGGCGCGGGCCGCTGGTCGCGCAGCTGGCCGGTCTGGTCGGCATGGCGGGGAACCTGATCTCGACGCTGGTGCTGGCGCGGCTGCTGCACGGTGTCGGGTGGGAGGCGGCGTTCGCGGGCAGCGCGGGTCTCGGCGTCCTCGTGCTGGTCCTGATGCTGCTCTTCCTGAAGGACCACCCCGAGGGGCACGAGCCGGCGCCGATGCCGGCCGCGCACAAGGGGCCCGCGTTCGTGCGGGCGCAGATCGCGGCGTCGTGGCGGGAGCCGGGGACGCGGCTCGGCCTGTGGGTGCACTTCACGACGCAGTTCCCGGCGATGGTGTTCCTGCTGCTGTGGGGGCTGCCGTTCCTCGTCGAGGCGCAGGGGCTCTCGCGGGGGACCGCGGGCGAGCTGCTGACGCTCGTGGTGCTGTCGAACATGGTGGTGGGCCTGGTGTACGGGCAGGTGGTGGCGCGGCATCACGCGGCGCGGCTGCCGCTGGCGCTCGGCACGGTCGGGGCGACGGCCGTGCTGTGGGCGCTGCCCATGGTGTGGCCGGGGCGGTCGCCGATGTGGCTGCTGCTGGTGATGTGTGTGGTGCTGGGGGCGTGCGGGCCCGCGTCGATGATCGGGTTCGACTTCGCGCGGCCGGCGAATCCGCCGGAGCGGCAGGGGACGGGGTCCGGGATCGTCAACATGGGCGGGTTCGTGGCCTCGATGACGACGCTGCTGGCGGTGGGCGTCCTGCTGGACGCCACCGGGGACAACTATCGCGTGGCGTTCTCCGCGGTGTTCGTGCTGCAGGCGCTGGGGATCAGTCAGATCCTGCGCCTGCGCAAGCGGGCGGCTCGCGCCGAGCGCGAGCGGTTGGTGGCATCCCGGGTGACGTCGGTCCACGTCCCTGCGTGATCCCTACCGGGGCGGACCCCGAGCGCCCTGTCGCGCGGCCCCGTGGCGCCGCCTTGCCCACCCTGCCGCCCCAGGCGGCAGACTGCCCAAGGCGGGGGCGGGCGGCCCTGGAGTCGGTCGGAGGGTTGCCTGAGTCGGGGGCCGGGGGCGGGGCTGTGTCATGAGCGGCTTCGCCGCGGGGCGCGACCAGCCCCCACCGGGCCCGCGGCCGAGAACCGACCGGCAGCGGGCAGACGCACCTTCGAGCCCCTCCGGCGATTGAGGAGCGGGTCCGGGGCGGAGCCCCGTGCGGGGAGCCGGGTCAGGGCGTCACGGCCAGGGAGTGGAGGATCGCCGACGCCAAGTCCGTGTCGCCCTCCGTCTTGATCCGGTCCGCCACCGCCTCGGGCGTCACCCGGCCACAGGAGAGCCGCACGTACGTCTCCCAGTCCAGCGCCAGCGTCGCCGCGGGCCCCAGCGAAGGCGCCCCGTCGATCGTGCCCTTGCCCTCCGCGTCGACCCGGACCGTCCGCAGGAACTCGACGGGCCCGTGCACGTCGAACACGACGGCCGACCCCGCCGGAGCCCCCGCGTCCTTCGCGACGATCTTGGGCAGGACGGCGAGCAGCATGTCCCGGGTGACGTACGCGCCCGGCGAGTCGAGGTTGCCCGGCCTGCCGAGGGCCTGGCGGAGGTCCTGCTCGTGCACCCAGATGTCGAACGCCCGCCTGCGCATGGCGAATTCGAGGGTCTCCTCGACGGCCCGCGGCCCGCGCACGATGGTCGACGGCTCACGCGTCTCGTTCCGCAGCTGACGCGACCGGCGGATGATCGTGTACTCCAGCTCGGAGACCATCTCCGGCGCCGTGTGGTGGCGGCGGACGTCGACCTGGATCTCCTGGTACCGCTGTGACTCGTTCTGCACGTGGTACAGGTCGCGGGGCAGCGTGTGGATGGGGCGGGGGTCGCCGAGCATCTCGCAGTCCGTGCCGATCACATGGGACACGACGTCGCGGACCGACCAGCCGGGGCACGGTGTCGCCCGGTTCCACTCGCCCTCCACGAGCGGTGTGACCAGCTCGGATATCGCTTCCACGGAGTGGGTCCAGGCATCGGCGTAGGACTGAAGGCTGGGGTGGAGACTCACGGAAGGGGACCCCTCGAGCGGTTGTGACGCGGTCGGTGAAGTAGGCGGCGGGCGCAGGCGGCGGGTGTCTTGAGAGGCTAAGTTACGCTGCCCGCAAGCACCCCGGCAGTGCTTTCGTGTGACGATCGTAGGCCCGTGTTGACGGCTCGAATGCCAGGACGGTGGTAGTGTGCGCGCCTCCCTCATCCAGATCGCAGTAAACGAGGACGAATCGGTCAACGAGCGTCGGGAGCGCGTGAGTTCGCTGGTGCGCGAACAAGCCGGATCGGCCGACCTCGTCGTGCTCCCCGAGCTGTGGCCGACGGGCGCCTTCGCCTACGAGCTGTTCGCCGAGGAGGCCGAGCCGCTGGAGGGGCCGACCTTCCGGGCGATGGCGAAGGCGGCGCGCGACGCGGGGGTGTGGCTGCACGCCGGGTCGATCCCGGAGCGGGCGGCGTCCGACGGCGGCTGTGCCGCGGGGGACGGCCCGCTCTACAACACCGCGCTGGTCTTCTCCCCCGAAGGGGAGCTCGCCGCCGCCTACCGCAAGATCCACCGCTTCGGCTTCGACAAGGGCGAGGCCGTGCTGATGAGCGCGGGCGAGGAACTGGTGACCGTACGGCTGCCGGAGACCACGCTCGGCGTGACGACCTGCTACGACCTTCGCTTCCCCGAGCTGTACCGGGGCCTGGTCGACCGGGGCGCGGAGACGCTCGTGGTGTCGGCGGGCTGGCCGGAGCGGCGGCGCGCGCACTGGACGCTGCTCGCCCAGGCCAGGGCCGTGGAGAACCAGGCGTACGTGCTCGCCTGCGGAAGCGCCGGCACGCACGCCGGGGTCGAGCAGGCGGGGCACAGCGTCGTCGTCGACCCGTGGGGCGCCGTGCTGGCCGAGGCGGGCGCCGGCGAGGAGGTGCTGCGGGTGGAGTTCGACACGGCGAAGGTCGGCGTGACCCGCGAGCAGTTCCCCGCCCTCAAGGACCGCCTGCTGGGGCTGGACGCGCCCCGCCGCTGAGCCGGGCCCGGCCCGGTCCCGACCGGCCCCCGCCGGCCTCAGTCGACGACGCCGCGCTCCTTCTCCGCGAGGTGGATGACGCACACCGCGACGGCGATCAGGAGCGCCGGGTCGGCGTCCTCGCGCACCACGTTCACGCCGTACGTGTCGCGCACGCGCAGCCAGCGGCGGGAGATCTCGGCGAGCAGTTCGCCCTCGTACTCGATGGCGAACTCGCGGTCCAGGATCTTCCCGCTGACGTCCAGTTCGGTGGCGCCGTCGGCGAGCTGGACGCGGTAGTGGTTGCGCAGCAGCGACAGGCGCTTGCGCTTGATCCGCGCCAGCTCCTCGTCGCCCCGCTCGATCACCATCGTGTCGCGCAGGCTGAACATCTTCTCGTGGATGTCGATGAGGACCCGGCCGTCGGGCCCCTTCAACTCGAAGGTGTCCCGCAGCCGCATCGCCTTGCCGTCGACGAGGAACGCCTTGCGGCCGTTCTCGTCCTCGATCCAGTAGTCCTCGCCCACGGCGAAGATCCGTTCCCGTACTTCGAAGCGCATACGTCGAAGAGTGCCCGCAAGCCGCCGGACGAACGCGTGCCCCGGCCCGAAAGGAGCAGAGGGAATCGCGCTCCGTGCCCAACGGCCGGGAGAAATGGGCGAGTTCACAACAATTCTCGATGGTGCGTGCAACCGTTCGAGGAACTGGTGGGTCACAAGGGGTGGACGTGAACTTACGACCGAAGGAACCCCCCATGTCATACGCACGACTCCGGATCGCCGCACCGCTGGCCGCGGCCGTCCTCATCGGCGGCGGTCTCACCGCCCTGTCGCTCGCCCCGGCCCAGGCCGCCACGGCGGGCAAGGCGGACCGCGCGGACGACTTCAACGGGGACGGTTACGCCGACCTCGTCTCCGCCGCGCCCGGCGGCACCGTCTCCGGCAAGGCCGCGGCCGGCTACGTGGCGGTGACCTACGGGTCGGCGTCCGGCATCGACCCGGCCCGCAAGAAGCTGCTGTCCCGCTCCACGACCGGGGTGCCGGGCTCGGCCACGGCCAAGCAGTCGTTCGGCCAGTACGTCACCAAGGGCGACCTGGACGGCGACGGCTTCACCGACCTCGTCATCGGCTCCCGGGCCGCCGACGCGGGCAGCGTCATCGTCTGGGGCTCGGCCGCCGGGCTGACCGGCGGCACCGCCGTCAACACCTACGGGCGCTCCCCGCAGGCCGGTGACTTCGACGGCGACGGGAAGACGGACCTCGCCCTGTTCGCGGGCATCTCCTCGTACGGCGACGACCCGGTCGACCAGCAGGCGGCCCTGTGGAAGGGCCCGATCTCGCGCGCCGGAGCCCCCGCGGCCAAGGGCGACTTCATCGACAAGTCCCAGTGGTGGGGCTACACCGCGGACGGCGCCGCCTGCAACGACACCGACGAGTGCGTCGACGGCCCGCACTCCATCAGCGGCCCGGTCACCGCCCGTGCCGTGGGCGACGTGAACGGCGACGGCCGCGACGACATCGCCATCTGGGCGTACTACGGCGACGGTTCGAACGAGAACTCCGTGCTGTACGGCGGCACGACGGGCTTCAAGAAGGGCTGGGCGCCCGGCGCGCACGGCTCCCTCGCCCTCGGCGACGTGGACGGCGACGGCTACGCCGACGCGGTCACCGCGAACGGCGACGGCTCGAACGGCGACGACACCGACGGCAAGGTGACGATCTCCTTCGGCACGGCCGCCGGCCTGTCGCAGAGCCGCACCCAGACCTTCGACCAGTCGCTGCCCGGCTTCTACGGCGCCCAGGAGGACGGCGACGCGCTCGGCTCCTGCGTCTCCGTGGCCGACGTGACCGGCGACGGCAAGGCGGAGGTCGCGCTCGGCATCGCGGGCGAGGACTTCGGCGGCAAGACGGACGCCGGTTCGTTCGCGCTGCTCCAGGGCACCGCCACCGGGGTGACCGGCACCGGGTCGCAGGTCTACAACCAGAACTCGCCGGACGTCCCGGGCGTCGCGGAGACCGGCGACGCGTTCGGCGCGGCCTGCCAGCTGCTGGACCTGAACGGCGACGGGCACCGGGACCTCGCGGTGTCGTCCACCGCCGAGAACGCGTCCTCCGGGGCCGTCTGGGCGTTCCGCGGCACCGCGACCGGGGTGACCACGGCCGGTTCGGTCGCCGTCAACCCGACGGACCTGGCCGCGCCCGTCACCAAGGCGCTGCTGGGCAACCCGCTCCGCTAGGGCCCGCCCCGGGCGCCCCTACTGGCCCAGTCCAGCGGGCGCGGAGCCGGTGGTCCGCGTCTCCTTGGAGCATGACCAAGGACGACGCCGAACTCGCCGCCCTCCGCGCCCGGGTGGCCGAACTGGAAGGGCGGCCGCGGCGGTCCAGGACCAAGTCCGCGCTCGCCGTCGTCCTGATCGTCCTGGCCGCCGTGCTCACGCCGCTGAGCGCGGTGGCCGTCTGGGCGGACTCGATGATCGGCGACACGGACCGGTACGTCGCCACGATGGAGCCGCTCGCCTCCGACCCGGACGTGCAGCACGCCGTCGCCAACCGGGTCACCACGGCCGTCATGCAGCAGATCGACGTCGACGACCTGCTGAGCGGCGTCGCGCCCGACGACCGGCCCCGTCTGGAGAAGGCGCTCGGCGCCGCGGAGGGCCCGATCACCAGCGGGCTGACCTCGCTGGTGCGCACCACGGCCGAGAGGTTCGTGTCGAGCCCGGCCTTCGCCACGGTGTGGAAGCAGCTCAACCGGACCGCGCACGCCGCCGTCGACAAGGCCCTCACCGGCAGCGGCGACGGCGCCGTCCAGGTCAAGGACGGCGAGGTCACCCTCGATCTCGCGCCCGTCGTCGAACGGGTCAAGGACGCCCTCGTCGACAACGGCCTCGCCGTCGCGGCGCACATTCCCGAGGTGCACACCAGCATCACGCTGATGCAGTCCACCGGCACCCTCGCCAAGGCGAAGAAGGGCTTCCGCCTCCTCCAACTCCTGTCCTGGGTCCTGCCGTTGATCGTGGTGCTGCTCGTCGTCGGCGGCGTGCTGCTCGCCCGGCGACGGCGCCGGGCGCTGGTCGGCGCCGCCCTCGCGGTCGCCGTGGGCGCGCTCGTCCTCGGCCTCGCGCTGTGGCTGGGCCGCTCGTTCTACCTGGACGCGCTGCCGTCCGACGTCTCGCGGCCCGCGGCCGGCGCCGTCTACGACACCCTCGTCCGCTTCCTGCGCACCGGCGTCCGGGTCGTCGCCGTGCTCGGCGCGGTCGTGGCGCTCGCCGCGTGGCTGAGCGGGCCCGGCCGGTGGGCGGTCGCGGTGCGCGGCGGCTGGACCGGGGCGATCGGCTCGGTGCGCGAGGCCACCGGCGGCGGCACCTTCGGGCCGGTCGGACCGTGGGTGCACCGGATGCGGACCTGGCTGAACTGGACCGTGGCGGCCGTCGCCGCCGCCGTCCTGCTCGCCTGGAACTACCCGACGGGCGCGGTCGTCGCGTGGATCGCGGTCTGCGCGGTGTGCGCGCTCGCGGTGATCGAGTTCCTCGACGCGCCCACGGTGCCCGACCCGCCCGCGGGCGTACCGGCCGCCGGCTGAGACCCGCGGCCGGCCGGGTCGGGCGTCCGTCGCGTACGTTCAGGCGTCCATCGCGTACGTCAGGAACACCGTCTTCGCCCCGTGCCGGTCGTACGCGGCGCGCGCTCGGTAGTTGTTCTCGGCGGTGCGCCACCGCACGTTCGGCCAGCCCTCCTCGGCGGCGACGCGGCGCAGCCCGGCGAAGAGCGCGTCGACGGCGCCGCCGCCGCGGTGGGCCGGGTCGACGAACAGGTCGTCCAGGAAGCCGCGGGTGCCGCTGAGCGGGGAGTCCTCCGCGCGGTAGTGGGCGAGGCCGACCGGGGTGCCGTCCGCGGTGCGGGCGATCAGGCAGCGGGTGGCGCGGGCCGGGTCGTGGATCCAGGCCCAGGCCCGGTCGAGCTCGGCCTCGGTCAGCTCGGTCGCGTAGAACTCCCCGTACGCGGCGAAGAGCCGGCGCCAGGCGAGGTGATCGCGGGACTCGGCGGGAGAGACGGTGACCTTAGGGATCACATCGCACTAGCGTCAATTTATTTTTGCACTAGGTCAATTGAAGCGGCTGGCCGGTGCCGGGGCGCGGCCGTCGTGCCGAACCTCCTTCGGTACGCCGACGGGCTCAGCCCCGTCTCCCGCTTCAGCCGCGCCCGCAGATTGGCGGCGCTGCCGAGCCCGCTGCGGTGCGCCACCACGTCGAGCCGCTCCTCGCCGCGCTCGATCAGCCGGCACGCCAGCGCCACCCGCTCGCCGAGCAGCCAGGCCAGCGGCGTCGTCCCCAGCTCGGCGCGGAACCTGCGGTGCAGCGTGGCCGGGCTGACGGCGGCGCGGGCGGCCAGGTCGGCGACCGTGATCGGCCCGTCGAGCCGCTGCTGCGCCCAGGCGAGCACCGGCGCGAGCGAGGCGTCCGGCACCTCGGGCACGGGCCGCTCCACGAACTGCCGCTGTCCGCCGTCCCGGTGGGCCGCGAAGACGAGCCGCCGGGACACCGCGTTGGCGATCTCGGCGCCGTGGTCGCGGCGCACCAGGTACAGGCTCAGGTCGAGCGCGGCGGCGCTGCCCGCGGCGGTCAGGACGTCGCCCTCGTCGACGTACAGGACGTCCGGTTCGAGCAGCACCTTCGGGTGCAGCGCGCGGAACTCGGCGGCCCAGCGCCAGTGCGTGGTGGCCCGCCGCCCGTCGAGCAGCCCGGCCTCGGCGAGCGCGAAGGCGCCGGTGCAGAAGCTCGCGATGCGGGCGCCGCGGGCGTGGGCGGCGCGGACGGCGTCGAGGACGGGGCCGGTGCGCGGCACCACGTTGTCGGGGCGCCCCGGCACGATCAGGGTGTCGGCCGTGTCGCACGCCGCCAGGCCCGCCGCCCCGGACAGCGTGAAGAAGCCCTGGTTCATGCGGATCCCGTCGGCCGGGGCGCACAGCGTCAGCTCGTACAGCGGGCCGTCCCGGTTCAGCTCGGGCCGGGGCAGCCCGAACACCTCCGTGGCGACGCCGACCTCGAAGGGGTTCACGCCGTCGTCGACGAGGACGACGACCCGGTGCGGCCGATGCGAACGGTGCGAGGATCCTTGCGGCATGTGCGATTTCTAGCACTCGTCGGGGCCGCGCGGCCGCCGCAGGATGACGGCATGGAACCTGTCTCCCTGCCCAAGGCCCTCACCACCTTCGACGACCTGTGGAGCCCGCGCATCGTCACGACGGTCAACGACTACGACGTCCGCCTCGCCAAGGCCGAGGGCGAGCACGTCTGGCACGTGCACGAGGACACCGACGAGTTCTTCCTCGTGGTCGAGGGCGAGCTGACGATCGGCCTGCGGGAGGCGGCGGGCGAGCGCGCCGTGGTCCTGGAGAAGGGCTCCGTCTTCACCGTGCCCCGCGGCACCTGGCACAAGCCCCAGGCGGCCCCCGGCACCGCGATCCTCGTCCTGGAGCCGACCGGCACGTCCTCCACGGGCGACGCCCACGACCCCGTACCCGACCACGTGGACTCGACGACCGGACACGCGTGGCACTCTTGAATCATGAACGACTCCGCTCCCCGCCGTGCCCGTGTCCGCGCCCCCGAACTGGTCGGCAAAGGCGGCTGGCTGAACACGGGCGGCAAGGAGTACACCCTTGCCGACCTGCGCGGACGCATCGTCATCCTGGATTTCTGGACGTTCTGCTGCATCAACTGCCTGCACGTCCTCGACGAGCTGCGCGAGCTGGAGGAGCAGCACCGGGACACCGTCGTGATCATCGGCGTGCACTCGCCGAAGTTCGTGCACGAGGCCGAGCACGCGGCCGTCGTCGACGCCGTCGAGCGGTACGGGGTGGAGCACCCGGTCCTCGACGACCCCGAGCTCGCCACCTGGAAGCAGTACGCGGTCCGCGCCTGGCCCACCCTCGTCGTGATCGACCCCGAGGGGTACGTCGTCGCGCAGCACGCCGGTGAGGGCCACGCGCACGCCATCGCCAAGCTGGTGGACGAGCTGGAGGCCGAGCACACGGCGAAGGGCACGCTGCGCCGCGGCGACGGCCCGTACGTCGCGCCCGAGCCGGTCGCCACCGACCTGCGCTTCCCCGGCAAGGCGTTGCTGCTGCCCTCGGGGAACTTCCTGGTCAGCGACACGACCCGGCACCAGCTCGTGGAGCTGGCGGCGGACGGCGAGAGCGTCGTGCGGCGGATCGGCAGCGGCGAGCGCGGCTTCGGCCCCGACTCCTTCAACGAGCCGCAGGGCCTCGCCCTCCTCGACGAGCACACCGTCGTCGTCGCCGACACCGTGAACCACGCGCTGCGCGCCGTCGACCTGGCGAGCGGCGCCGTCCGCACCCTCGCCGGCACCGGCAAGCAGTGGTGGCAGGGCTCCCCGACCAGCGGCCCCGCGCTCGACGTCGACCTCTCCTCGCCGTGGGACGTCGCCGTCTTCGACGGGAAGGTGTGGATCGCCATGGCGGGCGTCCACCAGCTGTGGACGTACGACCCGGCGGCGGGCACCGTCGCCGTCGCGGCCGGCACCACGAACGAGGGGCTCGTCGACGGACCCGGCGCCGAGGCCTGGTTCGCGCAGCCGTCCGGGCTCGCCGCGACGGAGGACCGCCTGTGGCTGGCGGACTCCGAGACGTCGGCGCTGCGCTGGGTGGACCGGGACGGGAGCGTCCACACCGCCGTCGGCACCGGCCTCTTCGACTTCGGCCACCGCGACGGGGACGCCGGCCAGGCCCTCTTCCAGCACCCGCTGGGCGTCACCGCGCTGCCCGACGGCTCGGTCGCCGTCGCGGATACCTACAACCACGCGCTGCGCCGCTTCGACCCCGCGACCGGCCAGGTCACCACGCTCGCCACCGACCTGCGCGAGCCCAGCGACGCCGTCGTCATCGGCGACGACATCGTCGTCGTGGAGTCCGCGCGGCACCGGCTGACCCGGCTGCGGCTGCCCGAGGAGGCCGTCCGCGTCGAGTCCGTCGCCCATCGCACGCAGCGCTCCGCGACCGACGTCGCGGGCGGCAAGCTCCGGCTCGACGTCATCTTCCAGGCGCCGGCCGGGCAGAAGCTCGACACCCGCTACGGGCCCTCGACCCGGCTGCTCGTCTCGGCCACGCCGCCCGAGCTGCTGGCCGCCGGTGACGGCGCGGGCACCGAACTCGCCCGCGAGCTGGTACTGAACCCGGCCGTGCCGGAGGGCGTGCTGCACGTCTCGGCGATGGCCGCGTCCTGCGACGACGACCCCGCCAACGAGTACCCGGCGTGCCACGTCCACCAGCAGGACTGGGGCGTCCCGGTCCGCGTCGCCGAGGGCGGGGCGGACCGGCTGCCGCTGGTGCTCGCGGGGATGGACGAGCGGGGCTGACGCGCGGGGCTGAGCTCCGGCGCCCGGCAGGTCAGCCGGCGTACGGCATGCGCGGGTTCCAGGACAGCACCTCGATGCCGTCGGCCCGCTTGCCCGCGTACTCGACCTCGCCGGGCGTCCTCAGCGTGACGGACGCGGCCGAGGCGTCGGAGTCGTTCATGACGAGCGAGAGCCGGATCGACGTGAAGTAGTCGTCCTCGGCCTTCGTCTCCTGGTAGACGGCGAGCGCCGAGTAGACCGTGCCGCCCGCCGGGACGAGCAGCGGCTGCGCGGGGCGCACGTCGTCCTTGGCCACCGGCACGTCGCCGTTGGCCTCGCCCGGCGTGACCACCGGGAACTTCTGCACGGTGCAGGCGGCGCCCGACGTGTTGACCGCGGTGATCAGCAGGTGGTCGCCCTGCTGCTCCGGGTTCTTGCGCTTGAGCGAGTAGGTGAGCGAGCCGACCTTGCACTCGGGGGCGCTCTTGGCCGTGGTGCCGCCGCTCTTCGCGGTGCTGCCGTTCTTGGCGGCGCCTGCCTGCGCCGCGCCCGAGGACTTCGACGCGCCGGTGCCGGTGGTGCTGGTGGCGCCCTGGTCGTCGCCCGTGCCGGTGCTCGTGCCGGTGCTCGTCGTGGCGGCGGCCGGGGCGGCCGCGCCCTCGTCCTTGGTGCCGCTGTCGCCGCCCGAGCAGGCGGTGAGGCTGAGGCCGAGCACCGCGGCGGCGGCGGCGAGGACGGTCGTGCGGGCGATGGTGCGGGTCATGGTGGTACTCCCCCGTAGCGGTGGCCCGCCCGGTCCGGCGGCCCTTGTGATCACTACAGTGCCCGGCCCCGTCGCCGTCCTGTCGCTCCCGCGCTATCGCCCCGTCGCCGTTTCGCTTCCGACCCGCTTGAGCTGGGCTTCCGCCTCCTGTACGCCCTTCTCGAAGCCCCGTTCGGCGGCATCGTCGCGGGCCGCGCGCAGACAGTCGGCGGCCTCCGCCGGGCGGCCCAGCGCGTGCAGGGCGGTGCCCCGCGAGACGCGCAGCAGGATCTGCCGCAGCGGCGCGAGGCCCTCGTCGGCGGCGCCGGGCACGGTGAGGCCGCGCTCCGTGCAGCCGAGGACCGCCTCGTGGTCGGCGCGGGCCAGCAGCTGGCGGGCGCGGTGCTCCAGGGCGAGCAGCTCGGTGAGGACGTCGCCGCAGGAACGGGCCAGTTCCGCGGCGCGCACGACATGGGCGAGGGCCTCTGTACCGGGCCGGCCGCTGCGGTCGAGCGCGACGGCCAGATTGACCAGGGCGGTGGCCTCGCTGGACGGGTCGCCCGCGCGGGCCGCGAGGCCGGGGGCGCGCTCCAGGTGCTCCAGGGCCTGGGCGAGCCGCCCCTCCTCGGTGAGCACCCAGCCGTAAAGGGCCCGCACGCGCGACTCGGCGTCCGGGTCGCCGAGCCGGACCGCGGCGGCGAGCCCCGTGGCCAGCAGCGGGACCCAGTCGTCGCGCACGTACCCGACGATGTACGGCCACTGCAGCACGACGAGCCGCCAGGCCCGGTCGTCCAGGCCCGCGGCGTGCGCGGCGCCGGCGGCCGCCGCGAGGTTCTCGCGCTGCGCCGCGTACCAGGCGAGCGCCGCGGTACGGCCCGGCAGCGGTGGTCCGCCGTGGTCGGCGCGGACGTCGGCGGGCAGCACGCAGCAGGGCCGGTCGTCGGGTTCGGCGGCGCCCGCCGCACGCAGGGCGGTGCGGACGTAGTGGTCGAGGAGGCGGACCAGGGGCTCGGGCTCACCGGCCCGCCCGGCCTCCCGCGCGTACAGCCGCACCAGGTCGTGCATGGCGAACCGGCCGGGGGCCGGCTCGGTCAGCAGATGGGCGTCCGCGAGCCGGGACAGCGCCGCGGCGGCGTCGGCGGGGGACGTGGCGGCGAGGGCGGCGGCCGCGTACCGGTCGACGCCGGGCCCCGGCAGCGCGCCGAGCCGCTCGAACAGCAGCCGGGCGTCGTCGGGCAGCGCGCACAGGGTGAGCCTGAGCGCCGCCGCGACGCCCGTGTCGTCGACGTCGAGGAGGGTCAGCCGGCGCTGCTCGTCGGCCAGTTCGTCGGCGAACGCGGACAGCGGCCACTGCGGCCGCGCGTTCACCCGGGCCGCAACGACGC
>NZ_JASERH010000081.1:0-46392 GCF_030766975.1 Streptomyces sp. KL116D
CGCCCTGGGAACATGGCCGCATGACCGCACCACTGCACCGGTCCCGCCCGGGGACGCCCGACACCCAGCAGGGCATGCGCCGCCGCAATCTGTCCCGCGTGATGTACGCGGTCGCCGCCGAGGGATCGCTGTCGCGGGCCGCGGTCGCCCAGCACATCGGGCTGACCAGGGCCGCCGTGTCCACGCTGGTCGACGAGCTGATCAGGGCCGGGCTCCTGGAGGAACTGGGGCCGCAGCGGCCGGGCGGCGTGGGCCGGCCCGGTTCGGCGCTCACGGTCAGTGGCCGGGGCCCGGCCGGGCTCGGCGCGGAGGTCGGGGTCGACCACCTGGCGGTGTGCGCGGTGGACCTGCGCGGCGAGGTGCGGGCGCGCGCCGAGCGCCGGGTCGGCAACCGGGGCCGGGCGCCGGAGCCCGTCCTGGCCGAACTCGCCGCGCTGGTGCGGCAGGTGAGCGCGGAGGCCGAGGCTGCCGGGCTGCGTCCGGCCGGTCTCGCGGTCGCGGTGCCGGGTCTGGTCGCGCGCGGCACCCACACCGTGGTGCGCGCCCCCAACCTGGACTGGCACGGCACCGACGTCGCCGCGCTGCTGCCCGGCGACGTCCCGCTGACCGTCGACAACGAGGCCAACTTCGGGGCGCTCGCCGAACTCTGGCTCGGCACCGAGTCCCCCGCGGACTTCCTGCACGTGTCGGCGGAGATCGGCATCGGCGCAGCCCTCGTCGTCGACGGCCGGCTGCTGCGCGGCACCCGGGGGTTCGCGGGCGAGCTGGGCCACGTGCCGGTCCGCCCCGAGGGCCCGGCCTGTCCGTGCGGCGGGCGCGGCTGCCTGGAGCAGTACGCGGGCGAGGAGGCGGTGCTGCGCGCGGCCGGCGTCGAACCGGGCGCCGACCGGGTCTCGCTGCTCGCCGAGCGGGCGGCCGCGGGCGACACGGACACCCGGCGTGCGCTGCGCGCCGCCGGTACCGCGCTCGGGATCGCCCTGACCGGCGCGGTCAACCTCCTCGACCCGCGCGCGGTGGTCCTCGGCGGCGCCCTCTCCCGCCTGGCCCCCTGGCTCCTGCCGTCCCTGGAACGCGAGTTGACGCGCCGCACGGCCACGCCCGAGGACGGGGTGGCCGTCTCCCACCTGGGCTCGGACGGCCCGCTGCTCGGAGCGGCGCACTCCGTGGTCCGCACGGTCCTCGACGATCCGATCGGGGTGGCGGGGCAGATACCCGGGGCGTGAAGTGACGGGCCCGGGGCGGCGGGTCCGAGGCGGCGGGGCTCCGTCGACGAGGTGCCGCCACCCGGGCGCGGCCCGCACCCGGCACCCGTCATCCCGCGGCCCCCACTCGGCGCCCCGCGGCCCGCACCCGCACCCGCACCCGCACCCGCACCCGCACCCGCAAGAGTTCGGACTCGCCAGAGGTTCGGACCTCTGACGTGCGGTTGTTCACAACGAACGGGTTGTCCACAGGCGGGTCGCGCCCTCTTCCGCCCCAACCTGCGGGCGCCGTACCGTACTTCACGCGAGGCCGCTCCACCGCCTCGCGGCCACCCCCCTGCAGAGCGGAGCACCGCCGTCATGAGCGACCCCCGGATGCTGACCGTCCGGCCCGGACCCGGCGAGTACGCCTGGACGTTCGGCGGAGCGCCGCCCGTCGCGCGCATCGCGCCGGGCACCGTGCTGGACCTCTTCACCGAGGACTGCTTCGCCGGGCGGGTGCGGTCGGAGAAGGACCTCGTCTCGCAGGTCTGCGAGTTCCCGTACCTCAATCCGCAGACGGGCCCCTTCCACGTCGAGGGCGCGGAGCCCGGCGACACGGTCGCCGTGCACTTCGTGTCGGTGGAGCCGGCCCGCGACTGGGCGGCGTCCACGACCGTGCCGCTGTTCGGCGCGCTGACCTCCACGCACACCACGGCCACGCTGCAGCCGCCCCTGGAGGAGGCCGTCTGGATCTGGCAGCTCGACCGGGAGCGCCGCACGGCCCGGTTCGCCGCCCGGGACGGCGAGTTCACCGTCGACCTGCCGATGGACCCGATGCACGGCACGGTGGGAGTGGCACCGGCGAACCTGGAGGTCCGCTCGGCCCTCGTCCCGGACGCGCACGGCGGCAACATGGACACGCCGGAGATGCGGGCGGGCGTCACCTGCTACCTCGGGGTGAACGTCGAGGGCGCGCTGCTGAGCCTCGGCGACGGCCACGCACGGCAGGGCGAGGGCGAGACGTGCGGCGTGGCCGTGGAGTGCGCCATGCGGACCGTCGTCATCGTCGAGCTCCTCAAGGGCGTGGCGACGCCCTGGCCGCGGATCGAGTCGGACACCCACATCGTGTCGACCGGTTCGGCGCGCCCGCTGGAGGACGCGTTCCGGATCTCCCAGCTCGACCTGGTGCAGTGGCTCGTACGGGACTACGGATTCAGTGAGCTGGACGCGTACCAGTTCGCCACCCAGACCGTCGAGTCACCGCTCGCGAACGTCTGCGACACCAACTACACGTGCGTCGCCAAGCTCCGCAAGGAGTGGCTGCCCGCACGTGAGACGCACCGCGGCATCCACGCCCGGCTGCGCGAGATCGCGGCGACGCTGCCCCGCCCCGAGCGCTGACGGGCGCCGCGGCGCCGCCGGTTCCCCCCCACCGTCCGAGCCCTTCGAAAGGCAGGATCGTCATGGACCGAGCAAGACACGTTCCCGACCAGGCCGGTCGCCCGCGCCCGACCCGCCGCCGTCTCCTCCAGGCCGGTGCGCTGGCCGCCGTGCCCGGTGCACTCCTGCCCGCGGGCCGGGCCGGCGCCCGGGCCCTGGCCGTCGACTACCCGCCGGCCGAGTCCGTCCCCGCCAGCACCTCCAACTACACGGCGTCCAGCCGCCCTTCCTCGTATCCGATCGACTACGTGATCATCCACGTCACGCAGGAGACGTACGCCGACACCCTCGCCATCTTCAAGAACTCCGCCAAACAGGTCTCCGCCCACTACCTCGTCCGCTCCGCCGACGGGCACGTCGCGCAGTGCGTGCGGGAGAAGAACGTCGCCTGGCACGCGGGCAACTGGGACTACAACACGCGCAGCATCGGCATCGAGCACGAGGGCTGGGTGGATCAGCCGGAGTACTTCACCGACGCCATGTACCAGCAGTCGGCGGCGCTCACCGCTTCGATCTGCGCCCGTTACGGCATCCCGATGGACCGTGAGCACATCCTCGGCCACGTCGAGGTGCCGGGCACCGACCACACCGACCCCGGCCCCTACTGGGACTGGACGCGGTACATCAGGATGGTCAACTTCGTCTGATCTCCACACCCGTGTGCGGCATGTGCCACCTCGCGACATCTGTGTCCGGCTCCTTGTCGACCCGCTCCCCCGGAGCGACGATGGCCCCAGCGCCGCATCGCCGTTCCTGGAGGCCGAGTTGACCGATCCGTGGGTCGCCCTGGAGCCGGGCGCCGATCCGTCCGAGCGGGTGCGGGCGCTGCGCCGTGCCCATGAGCGCTTCACGGCGGCGGGCACGGTGGCCCGGCCGGTGCGGCCGGTGGTCGCCGCGTCGTGGCGGCGCTCGGCGGGCGCCCACGTCAACCCGGACGCCTCGGCGTCGGTCGAGCTGACGGACGGGGATCTCGGGGCGTACCGCGCGGAGCATCCGCTGACCCGGGTCATGCCGCTGTTCCGGGAACTGATGGGCACGTTCGCGACCGACGGCGAGCACCTCCTCGCGGTGTGCGACGCGCACGGCCGGCTCCTGTACGTGGAGGGCCACGCCGGGACGCGGCAGCGGGCGGGCCGGATGAACTTCGTGCCGGGTGCCCGCTGGTCGGAATCCGCGATGGGCACGAACGCGCCGGGCACGGCCGTGGCCGTCGACCGCCCGGTCCAGGTGTTCGCCGCCGAGCACTTCATCCGCAAGGTGCAGCCGTGGACGTGCGCGGCGGCACCGGTGCACGACCCCCGGTCGGGGCGGCTGCTCGGCGCGGTCGACATCACCGGCGGCGACGGGCTCGCGCACCCGCACAGTCTGGCGTTCGTGCAGGCGGTGGCGCGCGCCGCCGAATCCCAACTCGCCCTGCTCACACCGCCGTCCACGACGGACCAGGGACTGCGCCTGAACGTGCTGGGCCGCGACGAGGCCCTGCTCCTCACCCCGTCGGGCCACAAGATCAGGCTCAGCCGCCGGCACAGCGAACTGCTGGTCCTCCTGGCCCGCCACCCCGAGGGCCTGACCGGCGACGAACTGCTCTGCTTCCTGTACGAGGACGAGTCCGTGACGCCGGTGACGCTGCGGGCCGAACTGGCCCGGCTGCGCCGGGTGCTGGGCCCGGACGTGCTCAGATCCCGCCCCTACCGGCTGGCCGCGCCGGTCGACTCGGACCTGGCCACGGTCGAGCGACGCCTCGCCTCCGGTGCGGTGACGGCGGCGGCGTCCGCGTACACGGGACCGCTGCTGCCCGCCTCGCAGGCACCCGCGGTGGCGCGGGTGCGGCGCAGGCTCGCCGACGAGCTGCGGGCCGCGCTCGTCGCGCGCGGCGATCCGGACCTGCTCGCGGACTGGGCGCACGCGCCGTGGGGCGAGGACGACCTCGACGTGTGGCGGGCGCTCGCGGCGGCCCGCCCGACGCCGCCGGTCCTGGCCCGGCTGGCGGCGCTCGACGGCGAACAGGGCTACGCCGCGACGTAACTGTTCGGTACGACGCAACGTAGCTGCAACGTCGGCACTCCTAACCTCCGGCGCGAAAGCTGCCCAACGGCGGGCAGCCCGCACAGGAGGCCCCCAGATGACCCGTTACGCAGCGCCCGGCACGCAGGGCTCCGTCGTCTCCTACCAGGCCCGCTACGACCACTTCATCGGCGGCGAGTACGTACCGCCGGCCCTCGGCAAGTACTTCGAGAACCCGAGCCCGGTCAACGGTCAGCCGTTCACGGAGATCGCCCGCGGCACCGCGGAGGACGTCGAGCGCGCCCTCGACGCGGCGCACGCCGCCGCGCCCGCGTGGGGTCGCACCTCGCCGGGCGCCCGCGCGGACATCCTCCTGAAGATCGCCGACCGCATGGAGCAGAACCTCGAACTCCTCGCCGTCGCCGAGAGCTGGGAGAACGGCAAGCCGGTCCGCGAGACCCTGGCCGCCGACATCCCCCTCGCCATCGACCACTTCCGCTACTTCGCGGGCGCGGTCCGCGCGCAGGAGGGGTCGCTCTCGGAGATCGACGACGACACGATCGCCTACCACTTCCACGAGCCGCTGGGCGTGGTCGCGCAGATCATCCCGTGGAACTTCCCGATCCTGATGGCGACGTGGAAGCTGGCCCCGGCGCTGGCGGCGGGCAACGCGGTGGTCATCAAGCCGGCCGAGCAGACCCCCGCGTCGATCCACGTGTGGCTGTCCCTCGTCGCGGACCTGATCCCGGCGGGCGTGGTGAACGTCGTCAACGGCTTCGGCGTGGAAGCGGGCAAGCCGCTGGCCTCCAGCGCGCGCGTCGCGAAGGTCGCGTTCACCGGGGAGACCACGACGGGGCGCCTGATCATGCAGTACGCCTCGGAGAACATCAAGCCGGTCACCCTCGAACTCGGCGGCAAGTCCCCGAACATCTTCTTCGACGACGTCTGGGCCAAGGACGACGACTTCCGCGACAAGGCCCTCGAGGGCTTCACGATGTTCGCCCTGAACCAGGGCGAGGTCTGCACCTGCCCGTCCCGCGCGCTGATCCAGCAGGGCCACTACAGCGAGTTCCTCGACGCGGCCGTCGCCCGCACCGAGGCCATCAAGCCCGGCCACCCCCTGGACACCGACACGATGATCGGCGCCCAGGCCTCCAACGACCAGCTCCAGAAGATCCTCTCCTACCTGGACATCGGCCAGCAGGAGGGCGCGAAGGTCCTCACCGGCGGCCAGCGCATCGAGTACGACGGCGAACTGGCGGGCGGCTACTACGTCCAGCCCACGATCTTCGAGGGCAACAACCGCATGCGGATCTTCCAGGAGGAGATCTTCGGCCCGGTCGTCTCGGTCGCCTCGTTCGCCGACTACGACGACGCCATCAAGATCGCCAACGACACCCTGTACGGCCTCGGCGCCGGCGTCTGGACCCGCGACATCAACACGGCCTACCGCGCGGGCCGCTCCATCCAGGCGGGCCGCGTCTGGACGAACTGCTACCACGCGTACCCGGCACACGCCGCGTTCGGCGGGTACAAGCAGTCCGGGATCGGCCGCGAGAACCACAAGATGATGCTGGACCACTACCAGCAGACGAAGAACCTTCTGGTGTCGTACTCGGCACAGAAGCTCGGGTTCTTCTAGAGCCTCACGTCGGGTGCCTGGAGGGGGCTCCGCCCCGCCCTTCCAGGCACCCGGCGGACATCAGCGATTCGATGCGAGCAGGCCATGGATCTCCATCGAAGGACTGCTGTCCGCCTCTTACAGCTGGAACAATCTTGCGCATGTCCGAGACTGACGCGACCCTGCTCGCCGCACTGATCGGGGCCGGAGCTGCGATATACGTAGGAATGCTGGCGTACAAGTCAACGGGTCGACAACCGAGCGAGAATGCGAACGCCCAGCGGAGTCACGCTGTTTGGGACAGCCTCCGGGGCATCTACACGGAGTTCGTACTCACTTCGAAGGAACTCGAGCAGTTCAGCGACCTGGACTTTGCGGGTGGAGCGAACTCGCGGGTCTCCGAAGTCGCCGACAAGCTGAACGATCTGTACGTTCGGATGGAACTCGAAGGCCCGGACGGTGGCACCGTCCTGCTCGCAGCGAGAAGCGTCATCGAGCACCTTGCGGAGCTCCGCTTGCTGGCCGGCGAGTACAAAAGAACTGACATCCCCTCACACGTCGAGACTTTTCGCACGCGCCTTCGGGACGAAACCCGCGATCTGCGGACAAGCACTCGGATCTTGCAAGAAGAAGTTCGTACAGAACTGAGACGTAGTGCGCCCTAGGCAGTTGTCTCGGAGCGGCGGGACCGGGCCCAGTCGGGGATCCAGGGCATGTCTCCGGCCAACCCCCAGCACCCTTTTACGCCGATATCTCCCCACCCAGTCGATTTCGCCCACCCCCTCCACCCCCATACGCCAAGATGCCAGATGAGAGATCCGGCTTCGGGAGCTAGACGACGGGGGGCTCGCGTTGGGGCGCGTGGTGGATGTGGAGCGGGGGGTGACGCGGCCGGTGGCGGTGGAGGTGTTGCCCGGGGTGGTGCGGGTGTGGGTCGGGGTGGTCGCGGGGGTGGCCGCGTCGGTGGTTGCTCTGGTCGGGGTGGTGTACGCCGGGCACAGTGAGTCGGGGCGGGTGGACCGGTGGTTCGTGTTGCCGACGGAGGACAGCGTGGGGCCGCCCTGGCGGCGCGTCGCGCTGGCCACGGATTTCTGGGGGGAGCCCGCCGGTGCGGCGATCCTCGTCGGGGTCGGTGTCGTGGGGTGTCTGCTGCTGTTGCGGTGGCCCCGCGCGGCCGTGTTCCTCGTCGCCGGGGCCGGTGCGTCCGTGGTGACGGCGACCGTGGTCAAGTCCCTGGTCGGACGCACCATTCATGGTCCGGGCAATCTGTCCTATCCGAGCGGGCACACCGCCTTCGCCACCGCGCTCGCCCTCGTGGTGGCGCTGCTCGTGAGCGGCCGGCTCGGCCTGGGCAGGGCGGCCGGCACGCTGCTCGTGCTCGGGGCGGGGCTGGTGGCCGGCGCCGTGATGGGGTGGGCCCAGGTCTCCCTGAGCGCGCACTACCCGACCGATGCCCTCGGCGGCTGGTGCACCGCGCTCGCGGTGGTGCCGGCGACCGGGTGGCTGGTCGACCGGGCGGCGGACGCCACCCGGCGCCGGCCCGGCTGACGTCCCCTCACGCCAGGCGGCGGAAGACGGGCTTCACCGGCCGTCCCCCCACCCACGGCGTGGGATCGCCGGCGTCCAGTGCCTTGCGGTAGACCGCACACGCCTGCGCGACCACGTCGACGGTGTGGTCGATGTCGGCGTCGGTGAGCGCGCTGCTCACCACGAACGACGGGGCGAGGACGCCGCCCGCGAGGAGGTGGCGCAGGAACAGGGTGCGGTACTCCTGCGACGGCTGCCCGTGCTGGTCGAGGGTGCCGAAGACCAGGTTGCTGGACCGGCCCCTGACGACCACGTGCTCGGCGACGCCCATGGCCGCCGCCGCGTCCCTGACCCCGGCGGCCAGCCGCTCGCCGAGCGCGTGCAGGCGCGCGGTGATGCCCTCCTCCACATAGGTGGTCTGTACGGCCATCGCGGCCGCCAGGGAGTGCGTCTCGGCGCCGTGCGTGGTGGACAGCAGGAACACCCGGTCGCCGAAGTGGCGCAGCCCGCCCCGCTCCATCAGGTCGCGGCGCCCGGCGAGCGCGGAGACCGCGAACCCGTTGCCCAGCGCCTTGCCGAACGTGGACAGGTCGGGGACGACGCCGTACAGACCTTGGGCGCCCGCCTCCGACCAGCGCAGGCCCGTGATCATCTCGTCGAAGACGAGGACGCAGCCGTGCCGGTCGGCCAGGGCGCGCAGTCCTTCGAGGTAGCCGGGCGGCGGCTCGGTGTGGGCGGCGGGTTCGAGAATGAGGCAGGCGATCTCGTCCTCGTACCGGGTGAGGAGTTCCTCCGTGGCGACCAGGTCCCCGTACGGGAAGGAGACCGTCAACTCGGTGGTCTGCGACGGGATTCCGGCGGACATCGGGGTGGTGCCGATGAACCAGTCGTCGACGGAGAAGAACGGATGGTCGCCGCAGATCGCCACCCGACGGCGTCCGGTGACGGCGCGCGCGAGGCGGACCGCGGCGGTGGTGACGTCGGAGCCGTTCTTCGCGAACTTCACCATGTCGGCGGTCGGCACGGTGGCCAGGAAGCGTTCCGCGGCGTCGAGTTCCAGGACGGACGGCCGGGCGAAGTTGCTGCCGCGGTCGAGTTCCCGCCGGACCGCCTCGGTGACGCGCGGGTGGGCGTGTCCGAGGCTGACCGACCGCAGGCCGGAGCCGTACTCGACGTAGCGGTTGCCGTCGATGTCCCACACGTGTGCGCCGCGGCCGTGGCTGATGACCGGGGCCAGGTGTTCGGGGTACTGGTCGTCGCCCTTGGCGTAGGTGTGCGCGCCGCCGGGGATCAGTTCGTGCAGCCGCTCGTTGGCCTCGTGCGACCGGGGCAGCCGGAAGTCCTCGGTGTCCACGTCCGGATCAACTCCCCGTTTCCGCGAGTGCTTCGGCGAGGCCCGGTGCCTCCCGGTCCCGTGCCGACATCGACACCGGCGGCATGGGCCAGGGGACGGCCAGTTCGGGGTCGTCGTGGGCGATCGTCACGTCCTCGGCCGGATCGTGCGGGCGGTCGATCCGGTACGAGGTGTCGGCGGTCTCGGTCAGCGCCTGGAAGCCGTGCGCGCAGCCCGCCGGGATGTAGAGGGTCGTCTGCGTCTCACCGGACAGCTCGAACGTGGCCACGTTGCGGTACGTCGGGGAGTCCGGCCGCAGGTCCACGACGACGTCGAAGATCCGCCCGTACGAGCAGCGCACCAGCTTGGCCTCGCCCTTGCCGGACCGCAGGTGCAGGCCGCGCAGTACGCCCCGCACGGATCGGGAGACGCTGTCCTGGACGAAGGCGTCCGGGTCGAGGCCCACCGAGCGGACCACGTCGGCGTCGAAGGTGCGGCAGAAGAAGCCGCGTTCGTCGGCGTACGGCGTCGGTTCGAACAGGAACGCTCCGGTGATCTCCGGAACTTCGCTTGCCTTCATGAAGCCTTCCTCGGGGCGTGGCGCAGCAGTGCGGTCAAGTCGGCGAACTGGCGCTGGAGTTGGGCGGTGACGGTTCGGTTCCGCTCGGTGAGGGTCGTCCTCAGTTCCGCCGAGCGCTTCTCGACCTCGCGGAACTGTTCGAGCAGCAGGTCGGCGTCGACCTCGCGGGCCGGGTGGCAGTACGGGCCGAGGCCCATGCGGTCCATCAGCGCGTCGCTCTTCGCGGCGTAGCTGAGGGCGAGGGTCGGGGTGCCGGCCTTCAGCGCGCAGACGAGGTTGTGGTAGCGGGTGGCGACGACGGTGTCGGCGGCCGCCGTCTCCTTCATCAGGTCGGCGAGCGAACCGGCTTCGGCGGCGGTGACCAGCGGTGAGTCGACCGCGTCGAGGATCGCGGCGACCACCGGGGCGTCGCACGCGTCGCCGGTGAGCAGCCGGACGGTCCTGCCGTCGTCGGCCAGGGCGCGGACGAACCGGGTCGTCCCGTCGAGGTAGCGCCGGTGGATCTCGTCGGCCCGGGCACGGTCGTCGTTGCCGCCGTGGAAGTCCATGACGCCGACGCAGACCGTGCCGGGCGCGGGGCCCGCGGGCGGTGTCGGCAGGGCGAACGCGAGGTCGGGGTAGACCTCGTCGCGCGCGGTGTCCACGCCCATCTCCCGCATCGCGTCGCGGGACTGGGTGTCCCGGTACGAGCGGTAGCGGGCGAGCCGCGCCGACCAGCGGACCAGGGTGCGGGTCGGCCGGTTGCCGATCGGGGCGGCGCCGACGCCGACCAGCGCGACCCGGGTGCCGACAAGCCGGCCGCTGGCGCAGAGCAGGAACAGCGCGTACGGGAAGCCCCAGGACCGCAGCGGCAGGGTGGCCTCCAGGACGCCCATGCCGGGCACGATCACCACGTCGTGCCGGCGCACCCACGCGGCGGTGCGCACGACGTCGACGAGCTTGCCGATCCCCTTGCCCGCGACGGCACTCGCCCGGGACGCGGTGCGGTACTCGCCGCGGTACCAGTGCAGCCGCGTCGCGGGGATCCCGTACCGGGCCGTGACGGCCTCGGGTCCGCCGCAGAGCGCGTCCACGGCCGCGTCGGGGTGCTCGGCGCGGAGGTGTCCGAGGACGGCTTCGAGGGATCCGTCGTTGCCGAGGTTGCCGGAGCCGAGCAGGCCGAACACCCCGACGCGGACGGCGGTCACGTGCGCCTCCCCTCGCGGCCGGCGACGAGGTCGTCGACGGAGACGGTCAGCTTGGCCGGGTCGACCGGGGCCCGGTCCTCGACCCGCTCGCCGGCGCCCGGCCTGGCCCGGCTGGTCGCCCACTCGACGAGGTGGCGGTAGCAGGCGCGCCGGTCGGCGGCGGACAGCGGTGCCCGGCGGATCGCCGCGACGAAGCCCCAGACGTACTCGGCGAGCAGCCGGGGCGTCGGGTGCAGCGGGCCCGCCCTGCGCGGGTCGAGGTTGACGCACCGGGAGCGCTTGGAGGGGTTGGCCCGCTCGGCGCGGGTGGGGTGGTCGCGGCGGAAGTACAGCAGCTCGGGCACCTGGTGGAAGGGTCCGTGCAGACCGATCTCGGCGACGAAGGTGCGGTCCGCGTGGTGGTAGCTGTCGTGCGGCTTGACCCGGCGCAGCACGTCGGCCCTGATCACCCCGTAGAAGTCGTCGCCGCCGGGCTCGAACAGCATGCTGCGGAACCGCTCGGGCGCCCGCGGCGAGTCGGTGGCCAGCGTGTACGCGTAGGGGACCTTGACCTGGCCGTCCTCGTCGATGACCGCCTGGTCGGCGTGGGCGAGGATCACTGAAGGTCGCTCGTCCAGCGCGTCCACGCAGCGCCGCAACAGGTCCCTGGCGTACAGGTCGTCGTGCGAGGCCCACTTGAAGAGTTCGCCGTGGCACTGGGTGAACACGTAGTTGTGGTTCGGTGCGGCGCCGATGTTGCGGGGCAGCCGGATGTAGCGGATGCGCGCGTCCTGCGCGGCGTACTTGCGGCAGATGTCCTGGGTGCCGTCGGTCGAGGCGTTGTCGGTGATGACCAGTTCGAAGTCCTCGTACGTCTGGCCCAGCAGCGCGTCGAGCGACTCGGCCAGGTACTCCTCGCCGTTGTACACGGGCAGGCCGATGCTCAGCCTGGGGTGGGAGGTCATGTCGTCCTCACTTCGGGGATGGGGGTGGGGCGGCGCTCGCGCAGGGCGGACCGCAGCTGCAGCCACCACACGGCCGAGCCGCAGACCGTCGCGGCGGCGACGCCCCAGGCCGAGCCGACCGTGCCCGCCGCGGCCGCGCCGCCGAGCCCGCCGATGACGTAGCAGGTGGACGCGATCAGCTGGCTGCGCAGGCTGCGCCGGGCCGCGGCGAGCGCGCGCAGTCCGGCCGCGGCGCCGGTGCCGAGGCCCGCGCCCGCGACGCCGAGCGTGACCGGCACGATGAGCTGCGACGCGGCGGGCCAGACGTCGCCGAGGGCGAGTTCGCCGAGCCGGTCCGGCATCAGCAGCAGCGCCGCGCCCCACAGCAGCGCGGCGACGGCCTGCACGCCGCCGAGCAGCAGGCAGAAGACGCCCAGGCGGTGCGGTGCCCGGCGCAGCACCCGGGCCGCTTCGGCGACGGTGACCAGCGAGAGTCCCATCAGGACGGCCATGAACGGGCCGAGCAGCAGTTCGGCGCCGCGCACCACGCCCACCGCGCTGACGCCGACGATCGCGCCGAGCCCATAGGCGCGCAGCTGGCCGGCGCCGCTCACCCCGACGTTCTCGATCAGGTAGCGGCTGCCGAGGTCGCGGTGGTCGCGCAGCCACGCGCGGGCCCCGGTCGCACGGGGCCGGATGCCGGACTGGAACCAGCCGTACGCCGCCGCGACCGCGGCGGAGCCGCCCCAGGCCAGCACGAAGGCCGCCACGCTGCCCACGCGGGCCGCGACGACCATCGCCGGGACGAGGGCGACGCCCCACACGACGTCGTTCACGAACGCCTTCCGGCCGGTCCCGGCCGCGAAGAACGCGAACCGCCAGGCGTCCTGCAGCAGGAGCCCCGGCAGGACCACGCCGAGGCAGGCGAACGCGGGCCCCACGTGGCCGCCGACGGCGAGCCCGGCCACCAGGGACACCGCGCCGAGGGCGGCGCCGACGCCGAGCGCGGTGCCGGACGAGCGGGCCACCGCCGTCCGCCAGGACGCGTCGGGCACGCCGCTGAACCGCACCACGAGCGGGTCGGTGGCCAGGCCGCGGGAGACGCTGAGCACCACGCCGTAGGTCACCCAGGCCAGGCTGAACACGCCGAACGCGGTCAGTCCGAGGGAGCGGGCCACGTAGATGCCCACCACGAAGTTGGACAGGCTGGAGGCCGCCTGGTCGGCAAGTCCCCAGGACAGCCGGCCGACGATGGCCCGCCGGGCGTGTCCGGCCCGGGCCGCCGGTGTGGTCGTCTTCTCCCCCTCGGTGGTCACCGGAGTCATGCCTTGATCAGCCCAGCGCCGTGCAGGGCGTCGGCCGCGCCCGCGACGGTGTCGAACGGCAGCCCCGACCGCTCGGCGACGTCGAGCAGGCTGTGCTCGCCGTCGGAGAGGCTGAGCACCCAGAGCATGGCCATCTGGGCCTGCTGGGTGTCGCTGCGCCCGCCGAGCGCCTCGTACAACCCGCGTCGTCCCAGCTGTGGTTCGCCGTAGGGGCTGAGGTTGACGTAGCTGCGGTTGCGGTCGAGGACGTCGAACGCCTCGCGGCACACCGCGAGGGTGTCGGCCATCGCCTCGGGCGAGACGAAGTCCGGGTTGTCGGCCGAGGTGTGGTACTCGGGGTAGCCCGCGTACGGGGTGCGGCTGAGCGAGCCCACGCCGAGGTCGAACCCGGGCGAGCAGTACTGCCGCTCGTCGTAGCCGTACGGGGTGAACTCGTCGACGCGGTGGGGGCGTTCGGACGTGGTGAGCACGTGCCGCAGCACCCGGTCGATCTCCGCGTCGCCGCGTCTGCTCTGTTTGTAGGTGAGCGAGCCGCGGTCGCCCGCGCAGGCCAGCACGAGGCCGTGCTTGACCTGCTCGATCCGGTCCGCGTTGCGGGCCAGCCAGGTGATCGCGCCGATGGTGCCGGGCGCGAAGACGAACCGGTAGGTGTAGTAGGGCGATCGCTCGGCGAGCGCCCGGGCCAGGTAGGTCGCCACGGCGATGCCGGCCAGGTTGTCGTTGGCGAGCGACGGGTGGCAGACGTGGCAGGAGACGATCACCTCGTCGGGGACCTGGCCGGGGATCACGTGCTCGGCGTAGGTGAGGTGACCGTCGGCGAGCGTGGAGTCGATCCGTACCTCGTACTCGCCGTCCGGCAGCGCGTCGAGGGTCTCCTGGGCCAGGCAGAAGCCCCACTGCGGCTTGTAGTAACTGGTGCGGTACGGCACCCAGTTCGGGTGGTCGGGCAGGGTGTGCAGATGGGCGCGGAGTTCGGTGAGCGGCATGGTCGTCGCCACCGGCACGCTGTAGCCGAGCACGTGCAGGCTGGACGCGGCGAAGTCGACGACCCGCCGGCCGGTGGCGTCGGCGACGTAGGCGTCGCGGATGTTCCACTCCTGCGGCACCGTCCAGTCGAGGACCTGGGTCCCGGTCGGTACCTCGTGCGTCCGCAACGGCAGGTACTCGCCGACGATGTCCAGGGTGGCGCGCACCCCGTCGCCGGTGATGCTCCGGCACAGCGGGTACAGCCGCCGCACCAGTGCGTGCATCTCCTCGCCGGCCGCCGTCATCGGCGCCACCGCAGGGTGTCGTCGACGGCGCCCGCGTCGGACGCCGCGCGGAGCACGGCGAGGCGGGTGAAGCGCTGCTCGAAGTCCTCCTTGGTCAGCCCGAACTCCCGATAGGCCTCGGCGAGTTCGAGGGCGCCCCGCTTGACCGTCCATTCGCAGTCGAAGCCGGGGATGGCGGCACGGAAGCGGGCGAAGTCGACCCGGTACGAGCGCGGGTCGGCGCCGTTCTCCCCGGTGATCCGCACCTTCGCGCCGGACACCGCCTCGGCGACCTGTTCGGCGATCTCGGCGACGGTGACGTTGTTGACCTCGCTGCCGATGTTGAAGGCCCGGTCGTGCACGGCCTCGCGGGGCGCGGTCAGCGCGGCGGTGAAGGCGCGGGCGATGTCGGCGGCGTGCACCAGCGGGCGCCACGGCGTGCCGTCGGAGAGGACGAGGACCTCGCCGGACAGCAGCGCGTGGCCCACCAGGTTGTTCAGCACGATGTCGGCGCGCAGCCGCGGCGAGTAGCCGAAGGCGGTGGCGTTGCGCATGTACACCGGCGTGAAGTCGTCGTCGGCCAGGGCGTGCAGGTCGTCCTCGACGCGCACCTTGGACTCCGCGTACGGCGTGACGGGGCGCAACGGGGCGTCCTCGGCGACCAGTTCGTCACCGCCGGCGGCGCCGTACACCGAGCAGGTGGACGCGTACAGGAAACGGGTCACGCCGGCGTCGCGGGCCAGTCGGGCCAGTCGGACGGACGCGTGGTGGTTGATGTCGTAGGTGAGTTCAGGGGCGAGCGATCCCAGCGGGTCGTTGGAGAGCGCGGCCAGGTGGATCACGGCGTCCACCCCGGCCACGTGCTCGGCCGTGACGTCGCGCAGGTCGACCCGCTGCCCGGGCGGGTCCGCGGGCGTCGGGCCGAGGACACAGTCGGCGAACAGGCCGGCGTCGAGACCGACGACCTCGTGCCCGGCGGCCGTGAGGACCGGGGCCATCACGGTGCCCAGGTAGCCCTGGTGTCCGGTGAGCAGTACGCGCAAGGTTCAGTCCCCCAGGTCGAGCGTGAGTTTGGTGGCGGCGAACGCCTCGGCGTAGCGGGCGTGGCATTCGATGCCGCGGATGCGGGCGAGGCCGAGGAAGGCCTCGCGGTCGTACCAGGGCCGGTGCCGCTGCGAGGGGTAGTGCTCCTGCAGCAGCCTGACCTTCTGTTCGGCGAGTTCCGGCGTCAGCGGCTGGTACGCGGACGGGCGGCCGAGGTCGCCGTCCCACTTGACGATCTCGTAGCCGAGCACGAGGTGGTCGCGGAACGCGGTGGGGATCAACCGGGCCAGGCCGCGGTGGTCCTGGTGCGCGTCGTCGGTGCGCGGGGCCAGGACCAGGTCGGGGTCGGTCCGCTCGCGCAGTTCCTCGACGGCGGCCTTGGCCTCCTCCCAGTGCGCGGGCATCCGGCCGTCCGGCAGTTTGAGCACGGTCAGGCGCAGGTCGGCGTCCGGGCAGAACGCGGCGAGCGCGGCCTGCTCCTCCTGCTCGCGGTCGGTGCCGCCGCCGGAGAGCACGAGGGCGTCGACCCGGACTCCCGGGCGCGCGCGGCAGATCGCGAGCAGGGTGCCGCCCGCGCCGATGGCGATGTCGTCGCAGTGCGCGCCCACCGCGACGATCCGGTCCAGGGGTCCGGCCCCGAGCCGGATCACGCGGACCCCACGACGGCGGCGTCGCGTTCCCACACGGCCCACGGGCGGTCGCCCCTGGCGTAGGCGTCGTCGAGGGCGGCGCGCTCCTTCACCGTGTCGGTCGGCTTCCAGAAGCCGCGGTGCTGGTGGGCCACGAGCCGTCCCTGCTTGGCGAGTTGGGCGCAGCCGTCGGCGACCAGGTCACCGTTCTCCGGTATGTGGTCGAAGACTTCCTGGCGGAGCACGAAGTAGCCGCCGTTCTCCCACAGCGGCATGTCGCTCACCGCGGTGATGCCGCCCACCAGACCGTCCTCGCCCAGGTCCACGCAGTGGAACGAGGACTGCGGCGGCACCACCATCATCGACGCGCCGGCGTCCCGCCCGGCGAAGGAGTCGATCATCTGCGGCAGCGGTGCGTCGGTCAGCACGTCGGCGTAGTTGGCGAGGAACATCTCGTCGCCGTCCAGGTGGTCGCGGACCCGGCGCAGCCGCTCGCCGATCGGTGACTCGATGCCGGTCTGCGCGAACGTGATCGTCCAGTCGGCTATGTCGGTGGAGAGCAGCTCGGTCCGCCCGCCGCGCAGCACGAAGTCGTTGGACGTCGTCTCCTCGTAGTTGAGGAAGAAGTTCTTGATGTGGTGGGCGCCGTAGCCGAGGCACAGGATGAACTCCTTGTGCCCGAAGTGCGCGTAGTAGCGCATGACGTGCCAGATCAGCGGCCTGGGGCCGACCATCGCCATCGGCTTGGGCACGTCGTCGGAGGTTCCGTTGCGCATGCGCATCCCGTAACCGCCGCAGAACAGGACGACCTTCATGCTGTTACCTCTTTCACCGGCGTGGCCTCGACGACGCTCAGTTCCGGGATGGGGAAGACGAGCCGGCCGCCCCACTCGTGCACGTAGGACAGCTGCTCGACCAGTTCGGTCCGCAGGTTCCACGGCAGGACGAGGACGTAGTCGGGCCGGTCGGCCTGGATCTGCTCGGGCGGCAGGATCGGGATGCGGGTGCCCGGGGTGAACCTGCCGTGCTTGTAGGGGTTGCGGTCGACCGTGTACGCGAGCAGGTCGGGCCGGATGCCGCAGTGGTTGAGCAGCGTGTTGCCCTTGCCGGGGGCGCCGTAGCCGACGACCGACCTGCCCTCCTCGGCCGCGGTGATGAGGAAGGCGAGGAGGTCGCGGCGCACCTTGGCGACCCGGGCGGAGAACTCGGTGTACCCGGACAGCTCCTGCAGTCCGGCGGCCTTCTCCCGGGCGAGCACGTCGGCCACCCGCTCGCTCGGCTCGCCGGCCGTCTCGGCGGGCCGGGCCCACAGCCGGATGGAGCCGCCGTGCGTGGGCAGCAACTCGACGTCGACGAGGGCGAGTCCGCCGCCGGCGAGGGCCCGGATCGCGGAGGCGACCGTGTAGTACTGGAAGTGCTCGTGGTAGATCGTGTCGTACTGGTTCTCCTCGATCAGCGTCAGCAGGTGCTGCACCTCGATGGAGACCCAGCCGTCGTCGGCGACCAGGGCGCGCAGCCCCTGCGTGAAGCCGACGACGTCGGGGATGTGCGCGTACACGTTGTTGGCGACGACCAGGTCGGCCGGGCCGTGCTCGGCGCGGACGGCCGAGCCGGTGTCCGGGCTCAGGAACGCGGTGAGCGTGGGCACACCCGCCTCCCGGGCCGCGGCGCCGACGTTCACCGACGGTTCGACGCCCAGGCAGCGGATCCCCCGGTCCACCACGTGCTTCAGCAGGTACCCGTCGTTGCTGGCGACCTCGACCACGAAGGAGTCGGGTCCGAGTCCCGCCTTCGTGGCCGCGTCGGCGACGAAGGTGCGCGCGTGCTCCACCCAGGACGTCGAGAAGGAGGAGAAGTACGCGTACTCGCTGAACGTGTCCTCGGGCGTGATCAGCGGCGGGATCTGCGCCAGCCAGCAGTCCGTGCAGACCCGCAGGTGGAGCGGGTACGCCGGTTCCGGCTGGTCGAGTCGGTCCGCGGCGAGGAAGCTCTCGCACGGTGGCGTCGCCCCGAGATCGACGACGCTGGCCATGGCTTCCGAGCCGCAGAGTCGGCATCGTGTCATCTACTGTCCCCCATTTTTTCGGTCCGCCCCGCGATGGCGGTGCGGTACTCGTCCACCAGGCGTTCAAGCCCCACGGCCGGGCTGAAGCACTGTTCGTAGCGGCTCCTGGCCGCCCGGCCCATCTCCTCGTTGCGGGCCGGGTCGGCCGTGATCCGGCGCAGGCAGGACACCAGTGACGCGGTGTCGCCCGGCCGGTGCAGCAGTCCGGTCACCCCGTCCTCGACGAGTTCGACGAAGGCGCCGTGTCCGGCGGCCACGGCCGGTACCCCCGCCGCCATCGCCTCCGCGACGACCAGGCCGAACGTCTCCATGGCCATCGAGGGCGCCACGACCGCGACCGATCGCGCGACGGCCTGCCGGACCTGGTCCGGTGTCAGCAGGCCGACGTAGCGCACGTCGTCGCGGTCCGCCGCCCAGGCGGACACCTCCGGCTCCATCGGCCCGGCGCCGGCCAGCACGAGCGGCACGCCCACGCCGCCGCCCGCGGCGATCTCGTCCCACGCGGCCATCAGCAGCCGCATCCCCTTGGCCTCCGCGAGCCGCCCGAGGAACAGCACCTGCTCGCCGGCGCCCGCCCGCCGTGATTCCGGCTCCGGGACGAAGTTGTGCTTCACGGTCAGCCGCTCGGCCGGCATGCCGGAGCGCACCAGGACGTCGCGTTGGGCCGCGGAGATGCAGAAGAACCGCGCGACGCCGGACCACCACCGCCGCCGGTTCGCCGTCAGGCTGACCGCGAGCGGCACGGTCGCCAGGCGGGAGTTGCGGTAGCAGCCGTGCCGGACGGCGGGCAGTGACGCCACCGATCCGACGCACTCGGTGCAGGCCCTGCCGTCCCGGTGCAGGGTGCCGGGCGGGCAGACCTGCGTGTAGTTGTGCAGCGTGGCGACGGCGGGCACGCCCGCGTCGGCGCAGGCGGCGAGGACCGCGGGCGACAGCAGTGGGAAGACGTTGTGGATGTGCACCACGTCCGGCCGCTCGGCCCGCAGCCGGGCGGTGAGCTCCTTGCGCACGGCGGGGTTCCACGGCACCAGGAGCGGCACCGCGGCCTTGCCGCGCAGGGACTTTCCGGCGATGTCGTCGCTGCGCCGCTCGAACGTGTCGACCCGGTGTCCGGCCGCCCGCAGCAGCCCCACTTCCTGGTCGACGACGCGGTTCTCCCCGCTCGGCTGCGCCGACGAGTAGCGGTTGTGCACCACGAGGACGTGCATGGTCAGGTCACCTCCCGGTCCCGGGCCCAGCGCGGGATCGGTCGTCGGGGGGCCGCGGGCGCCACGAGGGGCACATCCGTGGCGGGGGCGGGGACCGCGAGGAGCGAGGCGGCCAGGGCCAGGTGCAGCAGGTACGCCGAGGCGTCGCCGAGGCCGGCCTCGGTGTACGAGGAGATCGCGACGTAGCTGATCAGGAAGATCGCGCAGGCCCTGGCCAGCGACGGTGGCCGCAGCAGGGCGACGGTGCCGAGGACGAGGACGAGGGCGGCGACGATGCCGACGCCGATCAGGCCCTGCTCGTTGTAGACGGCCAGCCAGCTGTTGTCGATCGGCAGCCCGCCGAACGACTTGTCGCCCAGGCCGGTGCCGAACAGCTGCTCCACGGTGGTCCGGTGGGCCGCGAGCAGCGCGTCCCAGACCTTGGCGCGGCCGGTGAGGCTGGTGAAGTACTCCTTGCTCTGGCCGCGCAGGAACCACGCCTGGAGCGCGGAGGCGAACCCGACGCCGGCCACGGTGGCGACGACCACCGACCAGGCGAAGAACCGGCGGGCGGCGGCGCTGGTCAGCACGAGCGAGCCGATGGCCAGCACCAGGCCGAGGAGCATGCCCACCGTCGCGGTCCGGGTGTGGGTGAGGGCGAGCAGGACGAAGGACGGCACGATGATCACCGCGGCGGTCCTCCGGTCGGTCCTGCGGCCCAGCAGGAGCAGCACGGTGAGCCCGATGATGACGGCGGCGTACTGTCCGATCTGCGGCGGGGTGAGCGGCCACAGGGCGCCGACGAGGCGTCCGCCGTACAGCTCGGGCATGGCCGCGCCCGGCGAGATGACCAGGCCGGCGGCGGCCGTCGCGAGGGCCGCGCAGTACATCCGGATGTGGTAGCGGACGAAGGTGTCGCTCCCGTCCCACCAGCGGCTGAGCAGCCACAGGGTGGCGACGAAGAGGGTCAGGCGGGCGCACCGGAACAGCGCGCCGAACCCGGACTCCAGGTCGGCGCTGGAGATCACGCTGGGCACCAGCAGCAGGCTCAGCAGGAACACGAAGGCGGTCGGCCGGATGCGCAGCTTGAGGTTGGCCGCGAGCGCCAGCGCGAACGCGGCGACCAGCGCGCCCATGGTGACCATCTGGATGAGGGAGCGGGGGATCGTGACGATGGTCTTGGCCCCGGCGGAGCCGAGCGTGTTGAGGCCCAGCAGCGCCCAGGCGATCCCGACGGTCTTCGGCGTGTGCTCGCTCACCTCAACCACCCTCCCGTGACCGGAAGGTGCTGCCCGCGTCCTGCCGGTAGGGCGTGCTCTGCCACTGCGCGCGGTCGAGTGCCTGGCTCGGGTCCTGGACGACGAACGTCCACGGCCCCCGGTAGGTGTTGTCGTGCCAGCGGTTGTGCTGCTTGCGGGTGATCGCCTGCGCGACCCGCACGCCTTTGTACGGCGACCACTTCGGGTACGTGCCGTAGTTGGCGAGCACCGCCATGCGGTCGCACTTGTCCTCGCACTTGACCACGGACTTGTCCAGCAGGAAGCGGTTGGCGTGGATGTCCACGCGCTGCGTCTTCCACCGGCAGTCGTCGTACAGCGGCGGGTCGGCGATGGCGGGCTTCTTGCAGCGGGCCGTGTCCTTCACCAGCAGCGTGCAGTAGCTGCCCGAGGTGTTGGCGGGGCTGTTGCAGAACCGGTCGGCGCTCTCCCACAGGGTGATGCCGTTCCAGTTGTTCTCCAGCACGTTCCGGTAGACGTCGATCTTGTCCGTGCGGGCCTTGATCCGTGGTTCGCCGCCGGCCTCGGACAGATAGACGGTGCCGAACGGGAAGTTGTCGCCGCGGTCGGCGGACCTGCGGCCCTCGACCCAGTTGTTCCGCCGGATCGTGTTGTTCCGGATGATCGCGTTGTAGCTGATCTCGTAGATCAGCGCGGCCCCGTTGTTGTTCTCGATCAGGTTGTTCTCGATGAGGAAGTCGTTGTTGTTGGTGTCCGCCCAGAACCCGGCTCCGAGGTTGTCGTGCACCCAGTTGCCGCGGATGTCCGCGCCGTTGACGGCCCAGAACTTCATGCCTCCGGTGCAGCCGCAGCCGGGCCTGCGCTTCTCCCAGTCGTCGGTGTTGTTGCCGACGATCTCGTTGCCCTCGACCACCAGGCCGCGGATGGAGTCGCCCTCCTTGTAGCCGTTGATGCCGTACTGGCCGTTGCCGCGCAGGCAGTTGCCGCGGATCTGCTGGCGGGCTCCGGTCATCAGCCCGGCGCCCGAGTTGTACTGGATCGTGGAGTGCTCGATCACCCAGCCGTCGGCCGAGCCGTGGTTGACCACGCCCTCGTCCTGCGGCGGGACGAAGCCCTGCACGGTCAGGGAGCTGATGGTGACGTCGGAGGCGTGGCCGCCGAACGCGTACTGGTTGGTCTTGCGACCGTCGAGGACGGCGCCCGGCGCGCCCAGGTAGCGGTCCCCCTTCTTCGGGATGACCTGGGCGTACTGCGCCTTCTCCAGCAGGTGCTTGCCGGGCTTCAGCCAGAACGTGGTGTTCGGCGGGCTGTTCTTCGTCTTCGTGAACAGGTCGTTGACCACCTTGGGGTCGACCGTCACCGCGCCCTTCGGCGGCTTCGTGGGACCTGGCCCGGGCTTGGCGCACACCTTGGCCGTCGACGCCACCGACGCGGGGGCCCCGGCCGTGGCGGCCCCGGACCCGGACCCGGACGACGAGCCCTTCGACTTCGCCGGGGTGTCCGACGTCCCCGTGCAGCCGGTCACCACGAGCAGGGCGAGCGTCAGTGCCGCCGCCGCGGGTGCCCCGTGCCTCTTGATCCCCACGCGTGCCCCCTAGCCGTCGAACCTGAGCACGGTGGTGAACCCCTGCCCGCCGTCGGCGACACCGGTGCCGATCAGCGTGGTGGCGGGTTCCTTGCGCCCGAAGCCTGCGGAGTACCAGCCGAGCGGCGGCTCCGTCTGCCCGCGGTGCGCCTGCCAGGACAGCCGCCCCGGCAGGTCGAGCACGGCGGAGCGGTCCTCGCCGTCCCGGGTCCAGCTGAGCACCGCGCGGTTCTCGGTGAGGTCGGCGGTGATCTCCGGGCCGAGGTGGAAGGCGAGACGTACGTCGCGGCGCGGGCCCCGCACCTCGTCCATCACCGTCAACTCGCCTGATTCCGCCGCCAGTTCCACGCTGCGCCGGTGCACGGAGCCCTGGTAGCCGTCGTGTTCGGCCTGCCAGCGGGCGGCGCCGGCCGTCAGGACGCGGCTGTCGGCGTGCCGGGTCCACAGGAACGGGCCGCCGGACACGGACTGGTCGGTGCGGTCCAGCTCCAGCGTGTTGTGGCCGATGGTCGACCGGAAGTACTGCCGCCACTCGGGCTGCCCGTGGTAGCAGTACGTCCCCGGGTCGGCGAGCACGTCGACGCCGTCGTGCCGGACCTCCACGGACAGGGCGTCCGCGTGGGCGTGCGCGGCGATGGACAGGAAGCCGTGCGGGCCCGCGTCGCAGCGGCACCAGATCCCTCCGGGCCCGCGCAGCACGGTGAGCCCGGCGTCGGCGAAGTGGGCGGGGCGGGCCGCGGGGCGCGTCGGCTTCCTGGCGCCGGGCACGCCGGGGCGGATCAGCGCGGCGAGCAGCGGGGTGCGCACATCGGTGCCGGTCACCTCCGGCCACCAGGCGAGCCGGCCGAACACGGCGTCCCCGGTGGCGAGCAGCGAGCCCCACCGGTCGGTGCCCGCACCGTCCACGACCAGACCGTGCCCGTCGTCGGCGTCGCCCTGGCGCGGCGGCCGTAACCGGCTGTCGACGACGGCCGCGAGCGCGTCGGTCATCCGCAGCAGCACGAGCCGGGTCGTCGCGGGAACGGGCACGTGCGCGGCGTCCGCCTCGGCCACGGCGGCCAGGCCCAGCTCCAGGACGAGGCCGTGGTACTCGCTGGCCAGTTCGCGGTTGAGCCCGGACAGGAAGGTGTTGGCGCGCAGCTGCCGGTCCAGCGAGCGCAGTGCCCGGTCCCGCCAGCGCTCCGACGACGGGAACCAGCCGAACGCGCAGGCCGCCGCGAACTGCCCGGCGGTCTCGGCGATGACGTGGTTGTTGGCCGACGACCCCCGGCTGGGGAACGCGGCCAGCCACCGCTGGTGGTGCCAGATCTGGTTCTGCGCCACCGGGTTGCCCTCGAACAGCTCGGCCGCGCCCGGCCAGCCGTCGAGCAGCCGGCGCACCCACACCCAGGACAGCAGGCGGATGCCCAGCTCGATGCCGCTGATCCAGTGCACGCCGCGCAGCGGCGGGTTGGCCGCCCACCACGACCGCAGGTGCTCGGCGACGCGCTCCGCGTACCGCTCGTTCCCGGTGATCGCGTAGGCGGCGGCCAGCACGGTCAGGTACTGGTGGCGGGACAGCTCCCAGATCTGCTTGATGTCGCCGACCGCGTCCTCGTCGCGGTACGGCAGGCCGAAGGCGTAGCCGAACGGTGCCCGGCGGCCGGTCTTCGGGTCGTACCACCAGTCCGGGTCGGTCAGGTCGTCGCGGACCACCCCGAAGTACTCGACGTGCCCGTACATCAGCCGGTCCGCCTCGGCGACGAGGCGCTTCGCGGCGTCCGGCGCGATCGCGGCGATCGTCCCGGGCGGCAGCGCCGCGGTGAACCGGGCGCCGGTCACCGGCGGGCAGGTCGGCCGCGCCGTGCGCCACCGCCGCCTGCGCGCCACGTCGACGGCCCGGCCGCCGGCCTCCCGCGGCCCCATCCGGGACAGGCGCCGCAGGTACCAGCCCACGCTCATGCTCATCGCGACTTCTCCAACGCCACCGGCGCACCCGCGGCCAGCGCCGACTGCACGGCGAGGGTCGCCGCGGTGGTGGCGGCCAGCGAGTCGAGCGACACCGGCATCGGGCCGCCGCTGCGCACCGCCTTGATGAACGAGGCCAGTTCGGCGTTCTGGCCCTTGTCCCTGGCCTTCGGCAGCCGGGAGCTGACCCATCGCTTGCGGGCGTGGACGGAGGCCCGCACGAAGTCGTCGAGCCGCAGCACCTTGCCGTCCGCGATGAGGTCGAGCGTCTCCTTCGGGAAGCCCGCGGCGCCGGTGGTGACGTAGCTGATGGTGGCGGTGGATCCGTCGGGGTAGCGCAGGACGATCTGGAGGTCGTCGTTGCCGGGGGTGGCGACGGCGTACACCGAGACCGGGTCGGCGTCGAGCAGCCAGCTCGCCGTGTCGATGAAGTGGCCGCCCTCACCGGCGAACCGGCTTCCCTCGGTGCCCTGTTGGAGGTACCAGCTGCCGTGCTGCAACCGGCCCGCGTTGACCAGGTAGCGCAGGCTCGCCGGGCCGCTGCGGGCGCCGAACCGCTGCTTGGCCTCCTGGAGCAGCGGGGCGAACCGGCGGTTGAAGCCCACCTGCAGCCGGTCGTTGCCGGACTCCTCCACCGCGGCCAGGACGCCGGCGAGCTCCTCCTCGGACAGGGCCAGCGGCTTCTCCACGAACACGGCCTTTCCGGCGAGGAGCGCCCGCCGGGTCAGTTCGGCGTGCGAGCTGTGCCGGGTCACGACGAACACCGCGTCGACGGTCTTGTCGTCGAGCACGGCGTCGAGGTCGGTGGTCGCCTCGGCGAAGCCGAACTTCCGCTGCGCGTTGGCCGCGGACAGGGCCGTCGTGGTGACGACCGTCTGGAGGGCGACGCCCTCGCGCTGCGCCAGGTGCGGCAGCAGCATCGACGCCGCGTAGTTCCCGGCGCCGACGAACGCGAGCCGGACCGGGGAGGTGCCGGAGCGGGCCGGGGCGGCGGGTGCGGTGCGGGGCGCCGCGGGCACGGTGATCTCCGGGGCCCGGGTCTCCGTCTCCTGCTCGGGGTACCGGAACAGGACGGCCACGGCCTTGAGTTCGCCGTCCTTCAGGCTCCGGTACGTCTCGACGGCGTCGTCGAAGTCGGCGACGTGGGAGACCAGGGGCTCCACGTCGACGTCGCCGCGCGCGACGAGGTCGAGGAAGCACGCCAGGTTGCGGCGCTCGGTCCAGCGCACGTAACCGATCGGGTAGTCGCGGCCCTCCAGCTCGTACTCCGGGTCGTAGCGCCCGGGGCCGTAGCTGCGCGAGAAGCGGACGTCGAGCTCCTTCTCGTAGTACGCGTTCCACGGCAGGTCCAACCGGCACTTGCCGATGTCGACGACCCGGCCGCGGTCCCGGCAGAGCCGGGCGGCCAGCTCGACGGGCTGGTTGCTGCCGCCGCCGGCCGCCAGGTACACCTGGTCCACGCCGTGCCCGCCGGTGAGTTCGGCGACGGCGGACTCCACGGCCGGCGACCCGGGGTCGCCGCAGGCCGCTGCGCCCAGGCGCTCGGCGAGTTCGCAGCGCGCCGGGTCGGGGTCGGCCCCGACGACGCGGACGCCCGAGGCGACGAGGAGCTGGACGACCAGCTGTCCGATCAGGCCGAGGCCGATGACCAGCGCCACTTCGCCGAGCCTGGACTCGCCCTGGCGGACGCCCTGCATGGCGATCGAGCCGACGGTGCCGAACGCGGCGTGCCGGGGCGCGAGGCCGTCCGGCACCGGCGTGTAGAGGTTCCTCGGCACCCAGTTCAGCTCGGCGTGCAGCGCGTGCTCGTTGCCCGCGCAGGCCACGAGGTCGCCGACCTTGACGTCGTCGATCCCGGCGCCGACCTGCTCGACCACGCCGCACAGCGAGTAGCCGAGCGGTGTGTAGGAGTCGAGCTTGCCCATCACCTTGCGGTAGGTGGCGGGCACCCCGTTGGTGGCCACGCTCTGCATGACCTTGGCGACCTGGTCGGGGCGCGAGCGGGCCTTGCCCACCATCGACATGCCCGCCTCGGACACCTTCATGAGCTCGGTCCCGGTCGAAATCAGCGAATAGGCGGTGCGCACCAGCACGCCGCCCGGCTTGCAGGCCGGCGCCGGCACGTCGAGCACCGCGAGCTCGCCGCTCTTGTAGTTCTGGACAACCTGTTTCACCCGAGCTCCTCTTGATTCCACTCTCAACGCCGTCAGGCCGCTTGGCTCTGGCCGGAGCCAGAGGTCGCGCCGCGATACCAGTACTCGAGGGTCAGCACGTGCCACAGATGCTTGGAGAAGTCCCGCTGCCCGGCGGCGTCCTCGGCGACCATCCGGGCCAGCGCGTCCCGGCGCAGCAGACCGGAGTTGACCAGCTCGCCGTCGTTCACCACCTCGCGGACCAGCGGTGCCAGATCCCGGCTCATCCAGGCCCGCAGCGGGGCGCTGAACAGGCCCTTGGGCCGGTAGACGATCTCCCGGGGCAGGATCGAGGTGGCCGCCTCCTTGAGGACCGCCTTGCCCTGCCGTCCGACGATCTTGCGGTCGCCGGGGAACGCGAACGCCGCCCTGACCACCTCGACGTCCACGTACGGCACCCGCACCTCGGTCGACGCGGCCATGCTGGAGCGGTCCGTGTACGCGAGGTTGAGGCCCGGCAGGAACATCCGGGCGTCGCCCAGGCACATGCGGTTGACGAAGTCGTCGAGGTCGTTGTCCGCGTAGACGTCCGCGTGCTCGGTCAGCACGTCGTCGACCGTCCCGGCCAGGTCCGGATCGACGAGGGCGAGCAGTTCCTCCTGGTCGTACATGGTGTAGCTGCGCCGGAACGCGGTCTCCTCCGGCAGGTCCGCGAAGGACAGGAACCGCTTGGCGAAGCGCACCGACCGGTAGCCCCGGCGGGCCGTGGCGACCGGCAGCCGGTCCACGGCCGCGGACACGCCGCGCCGCAGGGGGCGTGGCACGCGCTGGTAGCGCACGGCGAGGAGGTTGGCCAGGTGCTTGCGGTACCCGGCGAACAGCTCGTCGGCGCCCATCCCGGAGAGCATCACCTTGACCCCGGCCTCCCGGGCGGCCGAGCAGATCAGGTACGTGTTGATCGCGGCGGGGTCGCCGATCGGCTCGTCCAGGTGGTACGTCATCTGCGGCAGCAGGTCGAGCACGTCGGGGGCGATCTCGATCTCGTGCAGGTCGACGCCGAACTGCCGGGCCACCTGCCGGGCGTAGCGCAGGTCGTCGGGCATCGCCTCGAACCTGGCGTCCTCGGCGCGGAACCCGATCGTGTAGGCCGAGATGCCGGGTCGGTGGCGGGCGGCCAGCGCGGTCAGATAGCTGGAGTCGAGTCCGCCGGAGAGGAAGGTCGCGACGGGGACGTCGGAGAGCAGGTGCTGCTTCGTCGACTCCTCGACGATGGCGGCGAGGTCGGGGCGCTCCCCGGCCAGGGCCCGCTCGCGGCCCTCGGCGGCGACGTCCTTCAGGTTCCAGAACCGGCCGCGCTGCACGCTGCCGTCGGGCCGGCACCTGAGCCAGCTGCCCGGCGGCAGCTTCTCCGCCTCGCGGAACGCGCAGCGCGAGTCGGGCACCCAGTAGTAGAGGAGCGAGGCCACCAGCGCCGCGTGGTCCACTTCGAGGGATCCGCCGGTGGCGGCGGCGAGCGCCTTCAGCTCGGAGGCGAACACCAGGCCCGTGCCGCGCCGCAGCAGGAACAGCGGCTTGATGCCCAACTGGTCGCGGGCCAGAACCAGTTCGCCGGTGCGCTCGTCGAAGACGCCGAACGCGAACATGCCGCGCAGCCGGGGCAGGCAGTCGGTGCCCCAGCGCCGCCAGGCCTCCAGCAGCACCTCGGTGTCGGAGGTGCCGCGGAACCGGACGCCGGCGGCCGTCAGCTCGGCGCGCAGTTCGGGCGCGTTGTACAGCTCTCCGTTGTAGGTGAGGGACAGACCGTCCGAGACCATGGGCTGGGCGCCGGTCCCCGACAGGTCGATGATGGCCAGCCGGCGGTGCCCCAGGTGCACTTCGCCGTCGCCGACGGGATGGCTGTACCGGCCCGACCCGTCGGGGCCGCGGTGGGCGAGGGTGTCGGTGAGCCGGTCGGTCACGACCTTCCCGTCGGGCCAGCGGTACGTGCCTGCGATGCCACACATGTGCTAGCGGCCCTCCTGGTCGTTGTCGGCGCCGCGTGCGGCCCACGCCGGCAGCCGCTCGGTCCGCTGCTGGCCCGTCCCGTTCTGCCGGGCCGGCCGCTCGCTGCGGCCGCGGAGCGCGGTCTGCAGTCCGTCCCACAGCGTGCCGTCGGTCCTGTCCCGCGGGTCGGGGTCGATCAGCACCACTCCGATCACCGGAATGTGCTGGTCCGCGAGCTGGCGCGCCACGGTGTGCAGCCAGGCGGCGCTGCCGTGCCCGGCCCGGACCACGAGCACGGTCTGAGTGCCCAGGTACTGGAGGTCGGTCCACGCCGTGCCGGGTGCCACCGAGCCGACGCCGAGCCGGCGTTCCTGGTGCGGCACGGTCGCGGCGCGCTCGCCGCCGACCACGGTGACGTTCCCCGACTTCGGGGCGCGGCCGGCGAGTTGCGGTCCGGGCAGCCCGTCGACGACGGTCACGGGTCCCTCGGTCGCCAGTGCCCCGGCGAGGTCGAGGGCGATCACGCTCGCGCCGCGCGCGCAGCCCAGTTCGAGGAGGGACACGTCGTCGGTGGAGCCGCGCACGGTGCGGGCGAGGTGGGCGGTGAGCCGTTCGCGGGTCGCCCGGGTCCTGCGGCGCCGCCACGGCCTGCCCGAGTGGTGCGGCAGTTCCGCGATGACCGAGGCGCCGAGGTTCGCGGCGATGTCCCGGCGCAGGACGGGACGGTCGGCCACCACGACGCCGACCGCGGCCAGCGCGAGGCCGAGGACGAGCCCGAGGACGAGCCCGATCCCGGCGTCGGTGGCGGCGGTCTTGGGCAGGGAGTGCCGCACCGCGCGCGGGGCGTCCACGATCTGGGTGCCGGCGACGACCTTGGGCGTGCCGGTGCGGGCCTCCGCGGCGCGCTGGTCGAAGTCGGCGATGCGCGAGTTGAGTTCGGCGCGGCGGGCGAAGAGCGTCTCGATGCTCGCCGACTCGTTCGGGTCGGTGTCCGGTGACCGGCTGCCGATCTCCTTGTTCACCTCGGCGAGTTCGGTGCGCATCCGGTCCCGCTGGTCGAGCAGGGCCTTGGCCTCGGCGTTCGCCGCGCTGCGCATGCGCCGGACGTGGTCGGCGATGAACACGTCGGCCAGCGCCTCGGCCCGGGCCACGGCGTCCGCGTCGCTGTCACCGACGACGTCGATCTGCAGCAGGTTGTTGGTCAGGCCTGTGCCCCGGTAGTCCCGCAGGAAGTCCTCGGGGTTCTCCGACGAGCCGAGGGTCCGCAGCGCCTGGCCGGCGATCCGGGTGGTGCCCAGGACCTCGACGTCGGTGCGGATCAGCGTGCCGGTGTCGTTCGGCTGGTCCTCGGCGTGCGCGACCAGCACCTTCACCGTCGCGCTCGGCGGTGGCGGCTTCAGGACCGCGAGGGCCGCGCCGGCCAGCAGTCCCAGGAGCGCCAGGGCGCACCAGAGGCGGCGGCGCCTGCGGACCGCCACCACGAGGGCGTGCAGATCGAGGAGGGGGGTGGAGGCGGACGACTCGGATGTCTTGCTCGTCGTCACACTGAACCTCCTGTCGCGTGACCGCGAACCGCGAGTGCTGGGGTGGCCTGGTCCGGCGGCCTGCCGGTGGAGCGGTCGTGGCGGGCCTGGACCCGGTCCGCGACGACGGTGCCGACGACGTCGTGTCTGCCGTCCGCGCACGCCTCGGCGATGTCCGCGAGTTCCTCGGCGGTCCTGCTGCCGGCGCTGAGGACGATCAGGGCGCCGGACTCGGGGCCGCGGTCCGGCACCGTCGGCCGGTCCACGGAGACCTCCACCAGCCGCAGCGCCATATCGCCCTGGGCTTCGGTGACGAGCTGTTCGGCGGCCCGGCGGGCGATGTCGTCGCCGTCCGGGACGACGACCAGCAGCCGCCGGGGTCCCGGCAGTTGGTCCCGCAGGTGGGTGCAGACCCGCCGGTAGCGGATCCGCCGTCCCGCCTCGTCGCCCGAGGGCTGCGGGGCCGGGGTGTCCCAGCGGGTGTCGACGCCGAGGAACGCGCGGATCCGGGCCCGTGCGCCCCGGGCCTCCGGCCGGCTCGGGTGCCGTTCGGCGGGGACGTCGACGGTGCCGAGGAGCGGCCCGCCGAGGACCGCGGCGATCTCGGGTCCGGTGCGCGGGCGACGGTTGGACCGGGCGCCGACGAGATGGCCGATCACCGCGGCCAGCAGGAACAACAGGGCGCCGCCGACGACGAGTTGGGTCCTCGTCGGCGGTGCCTCGCTGGTCGGCCGGGCGGCCGGGCCCATGACGACCATGCCGGCCTTGTCGTTCGCCGGGTCGGCCTGGTCGAGCTTGGTCATGGCCTCCTCCAGCGAGGTGCGCAGCTTCTCGAGGGCGGTGCGGGCCTGGACGCTCTCCACGCTCTGCCCGGGGTCGGCCGCGTTCGCCAGGTCGGTGATGCGCCGGTTGGTCTCCACGACCTTCTTGCGCAGCGCCTCGGTGCCGGTGGCGGCGTCGGCGTCGGTGGAGCCGCCGGAGATCTGTGCGGCGAAGCTGACGAACTGCTTGGCCAGCCGGTCGGCGAGCTGCTGGGCGCGCTTCGGGGTCTCGGCCGTGCCGGTGAGCTTGATGATGTTCCCGTCGGCGGCCTTGGCGGCCACGCTGTCGCGCAGGTCGCTGCCGGTGACGCCCTTCCAGTCGAGGGAGTCGGCCACCCGGTCGACGACCGACGAACTGGTCGCGACGTCCACCTCGGTCAGCAGTTCCCGCTCTTCCCACTGGCCCGGCAGCAGGATCGATGCCGTCGCCGTGTACTTGGGCGGGAACACCAGCACCGAGGCGCCGAGGCCGACCAGCGCGCCCGCCACGGCGACGACGGTCAGCAGCCGCCACCGCCGTCGGAGAATCCGCCCGATCGAGACCAGGCGTATCGTGTCCTCGCTCACCTGCCCGGCCTCTTCCCTGTGCGCGCCGGGTCGCCCGCCGGGCCGCGGCCACGGCAGGCGGCGGCGTAGGCGGCGAGCAGCGACGCCTGGGAGTTCTCCCAGGCCAGCTCTCCGGTGATCCGCTCCTGACCGGTCTTGCCCATCCGGATCCGCTTCTCGGGGTCGTCGAGGAGTTCCTCGATCAGCCCGGCGAACTCGTCCTCGTCGTTGGCGCGCGCGTAGACGGCGGCGTCGCCGGCGGAGACGCGCGCCTCGCGGAGGTCGAACGAGACGATCGGCCGGCCCATGGCCATGTACTCCAGGACCTTGTTCATGGTCGACACGTCGTTGAGCGGATTGCGCGGGTCGGGCGAGAGGCAGACGTCCGCGGTGGACAGGTAGCGCACCAGGTCGGCGTCCGGGATGCGGCCGGTGAACTGCACCTGGTCGGACAGTCCGAGTTCTTGGGACAGCTCGACCATGGCGTCGAAGGCGTCGCCGGAGCCGACGAACACGGCGTGCCAGTCGGTCCGTCCGTAGGAGTCGCGCAGTTTCGCGAGCGCCCGCAGCGCGTAGTCGACGCCGTCCTGCGGGCCCATGACGCCCAGGTAGCACAGCAGATGGGGCTTGCCGCGCTTCAACTCCGGTTCGGCGGGCACCGGTTGGAACCGCTCGACGGCGGGTGCGCTGCGCACCACGAAGACGTCTTCGGGGCGTTGTCCGCCCCGGCGTATGGCGACGTCCCGGTAGCTCTCGTTCGTGGCGAGCACGATGTCCGCGGCGCGGTAGGTGCGCCGTTCGAGTGCGCACACGGCGCGGTAGAGCAGGTCCTTGCCGCGGTCGAACCGGGACAGGTACAGCTCGGGGACCAGGTCGTGCTGGTCGAAGACGAACCGAGCGCCGCGCCGCCGCGACCACCGCGCCGCCAGGAGCAGCAGGTCGGGCGGGTTGCAGGCGTGGACCACGTGGACGGGGCCCACCTTGCGGGCGAGGCGGGCGGTGTGCCAGAGCGCCGAGCCGTACTCGCGCAGGTAGCCGGCCGGTCCGCCGGTGGCCGCGCGCAGCGGGTAGCGGTGGATCCGCACCCCGTCGATCACCGCTTCGGGTTCCGTGTCCCGCTTCTCTCCGCGGGGGCAGATGACGTGCACCGTCCAGCCCGCGTCGCGCAGGGTCGTGCACTCCTGCCAGACCCGCCGGTCGAACGGCACGGACAGGTTCTCCACCAGGATGAGCGCGCGCCGGCCGTGACCGTCGTCGCCGCGCGCCGCGGTGCTGTTGGCCGCGGCGCGGAGTTCTCCCGTGCCACGCGCTTCGGTGCCGTTCGCTTCGGTGCCGTGTGCGTCGGTGCCGTTCGCTTCGGTGCTGCGTGCTTTACCAGACAAGGCCCATGTACCCCGGTTCGGTCCGGCGCGTCTCGGCGTCGGGAAGGCGGATGAGATCGACGATCACCGGGTCGTCACCGTGGGGCAGCGCGGCGAGCACGGCCGGGTCCTTGGTGCCGACCAGGCACACCTCGGCGTGCTCCAGCACCTCGTCGACGGAGTCCGCGAGCAGCTGCGCGAGGTGCGGCAGCCGGGTCTCGATGTACTCGCGGTTCGCGCCGATCAGCCGGGAGAGGCTCACGTTGGCGTCGTAGATCCGCAGGTCGTATCCCTTGCCGAAGAGCCGCTCGGCCAGCTCGACGAGCGGGCTCTCGCGGAGGTCGTCGGTACCGGGCTTGAAGGACAGGCCGAACAGGCCCACCCGCCGCTTCCCGGTGCGCTCGACCAGCTCCACCGCGCGTTGCAGATGGGCGGAGTTCGAGGGCAGCACGTGGGAGAGGATGGGCACGGCGACGTCGGCGCGCTGCGCGGCGTGCACCAGGCTGCGCAGGTCCTTGGGCAGGCAGGAGCCGCCGAAGGCGAACCCGGGCCGCAGGTACGCGGGGCTGACGTTCAGTTTGCGGTCGGCGAGGAACACGTCCATGACCTGGTGCGGGTCGACGCCGAGCGCCTGGCAGACCGCGCCCAGCTCGTTCGCGAAGCCGATCTTGAGGCCGTGGAACGCGTTGTCCGCGTACTTGATCGCCTCGGCCGTCTGGACGGGCACCCGGAACACCTCGCCGGGCAGGCCCTCGTACAGGGCGGCCACGGCGTCGCCACTGCCCGGGTCGAGTTCGCCGATGACGGTCTTGGGCGGGTCGAAGAAGTCCCGGACACTGGTGCCCTCGCGCAGGAACTCCGGGTTGACCGCGACGCCGAGGTCGACGCCGGCGGTGCCGCCGACGGTCTTCTCCAGGATCGGCAGCAGCAGGTTCAGGCAGGTGCCCGGGAGCATGGTGCTGCGGAACACGACGGTGTGCCGTCCGCCGCGCTCGGCGAGCGCCGTCCCGATCTGTTCGGTGACCCGCTCCAAGTAGGTGGTGCACAGGCTGCCGTTGGCCTCCGAGGGCGTGCCGACGCAGATCAGCGACACCTCGCTGCCCAGGATCGCCTCCCGGACGTCGGTTGTGGCGCGTAAGGCGCCGGTCCGTACGACGTCGGCGGTGAGTTCCCCGATCCGTTCCTCGACCACCGGCGCCTTGCCGTCGTTGACCAGGTCGACCTTCACCTGGTTGACGTCCACGCCGATGACTTCGTGGCCCATGCTGGCCAGGCACGCGGCCGACACGCAGCCCACGTAGCCGAGTCCGAACACGCTGACTCTCATGACTCGTTCCTCCCCCTGTGCAGGCCCTGGTGGCCTGCGGTCCGCGCGCCGGTCGACCGGCGCCCCCCGTCCCCGCGCATCAGTACGCCCCCTGCCCGTGCAGCACCGCGCGCAGCGTCTTCCACAAGATCACCGCGTCCAGGGCGAGCGACCAGTCCTCCACGTACCGCAGGTCGAGCCGGACCGCTTCCTCCCACGGCAGGTCGCTGCGTCCGCTGATCTGCCACAGGCCGGTGAGTCCCGGCTTGACGAGGAGCCGCCGCCGGATGTCCGGGCCGTACGCCGCCGACTCCTCCGGCAGCGGAGGGCGCGGGCCGACGAGTGACATCGATCCGGTGAGTACGTTGAGGAGCTGCGGGAGCTCGTCGAGCGAGTAACGGCGCAGTACCGATCCGACCCGGGTCACCCGCGGGTCGCGGCGGAGCTTGAACAACAGGCCCGCGCCCTCGTTGAGTTCGGCGAGCTCGGCCCGTGCTCCGTGCGCGCCGGTGACCATGGTGCGGAACTTGAAGATGGTGAACTCGCGGCCGTCCTTGCCGACCCGGCGCTGGCGGTAGAGCGCGCCGCCCCGGCTGTCCATCAGCACGAGCATTCCGACGAGCATCATCAGCGGCGCGAGCAGCACCAGCAGGAACGCCGCGCCCAGCCGGTCGACGACTCCCTTGATCGCCCGGCGGCCGCCGGTGAAGGTCGGCATGCTGACCCGCAGCAGCGGGATCCCGAGCACCGCGTCGACGTGCAGCCGCGGTCCGGCCACTTCCATCAGCACGGGGGCCACGACCATCTCGGCGTCGCTGCCCTCCAGGTTCCAGGCCAGCCGCTGCAGCCGGTCCGGGGACCAGTGCGGGGCCGGGGTGACGGCGACGACGCGGTAGCCGTCGCGGTGCACGTGGTTGGCGGCGTCGGTGAGCGGGCCGACGACCGGGACGCCGTCCAGGTGGTCGCCGTCGAGGCCGAGCCCGTCCGGGGTGCACACCGCTTCCACGCGCCAGCCGAGGTGCGGGAACTTGCGGGTGCGGACGATCAGGTCGCGCACGGTGGCCGGGCTGCCGGCGGCGAGCACCGGTCTCAGGCATCGCCCTTCCTTGCGCTGCTTGTGCAGCCAGAGGCGGAGCAGATACCGCTCGGTCATCGTGACGAGCGCGATCGCGGGGATCGCGACGAAGATCCAGAGCTTGATGTTGCGCGAGGTCAGGGCGATCCCGCCGAGCGCGAGCACGACGGTCGCCGTGAACAGCGAGCGGCCGAGCCGGCGGAACTCCTCGGCGCCCTGGCCGAGGACGGCCGGGGCCCAGGCCCTGCTCACCGCGAGCGCCGCCAGCACCAGGAGTTCGGTGCCGAAGGCGAGAATGCCCCACTTCTCGTGCCAGTTGGCCGCGTCCCTGACCCCGAAGAAGTTGCCGATCGAGGCCACGACCATGGCCGTGGCCACGGTGTCGCTGGTGATCACGGTACGCCGGTACCGCTGCTCCCAGTCCTTCGCGGGCTGACTGATGACCCCGTTCGTCAGACGCCCGCGCGCCGACGGAAAAGGGCCGACTAATCCCCCCTGCCGCACAGAACCCCCCCGGTCCCCAGTGGTACAACGTGGTCGCCCAACACAGTGCCTCCCCCCGGGAGACCCCCGTCTCCCGCACGCTTCCTCCCCCGGGAGGCCCCCGCCCCCCGCGCGCCGCGCTGCTCTCCCCGGCGAGAGACCCCCGTCTCCCGCACGTCACATCCCGGCTACCGCTGCCCTGCTCGTGCGACTCGCCCTGGTCCGGGCGGAGCCGCACGTCCTGCCGGGCGTCCGAGGTGCTCCGGTACCCCTGGTGACTCGAATGCTCCCCGCACCCGAAGTCCCCCTGGACGTACCAGAGTTGGTCCCCCTTACGCCTGGCGCCGCAGACACTCCTGCTGCATATCTGTGGCTCCGGACTTATAGATCATCATTTGTCACTTCGTGTCCCAGCATGCGAAGCACGGTCAATCTAGACCATCGGAACCCGCCTGGAGAGAGGGATGTGTGTAATTTGTGCTCAAGATTTGAAGCCGGTTCCGCGAACGGGTGGCGCCAGCGGGTGCCATGACGGCCATGGCATGCCGTGTGACCTGTGATGACGCGGATTTTCCGGGTCTTCAACGCACCCGTGGAGCCGCAGCGTCCATCACATTCGCCTCAAGTCCCTTGACTGAAGCGGATGTTGATTCCGGGCAACAAAACGGAACGGCTTCGCACATGGCCGGATCCGCTCGCCGCGCCGGTCCGTTCGGGGGCGCGGCGGACGTGGCCGGAAAGTGGAGGCGGAGTTCGGCCACCCGAACGCCGTGCGCGACGGCGTCCGGTGGGCGGCGGGGCCTCGGCGCACGTCTCACGGGTGGCCGAACAGCCCCGCGGGGCGGCAGTCGCGCAGGTCGGACGGGGCGTCGACGACCGGGGTGAGCGACCGCCGCGCGCCGCCCTCACCGGAAAGGGGCGAGCGGGTGTCCGCGGCTCGCTCCTCACACGCGGTCGGCAAGTACCGAAGTCGCCTCGGGCACTGAGGTCGCCGTGGTCGTCCGCTTCCCGGGCGGCGCCACGGGGTGGGTGAGGGCGCCCGGGAGAGCGTGCCGGTGGAGGACACGACTGGCGCCCGCTGCCGCACGCAGCGATGCGGACACGGGCGGCAGCCGCACCCATGCGCAACACACGTGCGGCGCAAGGGAGTTCCGGACAGATGTGCCGCGCGCCCGGCCCGCCCCGGACACGCCCCGGGGCGGGCTCCATCCTGCGCGGACCGGGGTTCAGTCCTTGTAGTCGGGCGCGGTGCGCTCGACGAGCCGCAGCAGGGCGGCCCAGGCGAGGTCGTACGCGTCGTGGTCCTCGAAGTCGGACGACGCCTCGCCGGTGAGCTGCCGCGCGGTGTACTCGGCGACCGGCGCCGACGGCAGGACCAGCGGGGTGCCGCCCGCCTGGGCGGTCACCTGGATCTCGCAGGCCTTCTCCAGGTAGTACATGCGCAGGAACGCCTGCTTGGCGCTGTCGCCGACGGTGAGCAGACCGTGGTTGCGCAGGATCAGCGCGGGGTGTCCGCCGAGGTCGGCGACGAGGCGCTCCTGCTCGTCGAGGTTGAGGGCGACGCCCTCGTAGTCGTGGTAGCCGACGCGGTCGTGGAACTCCATCGACATCTGGTTGACCGGCAGCAGGCCGCCCTGCTGGGCGGCGACGGCGCAGCCCGCCCTGGTGTGGGTGTGCAGCACGCAGTGGGCGTCGTGGCGGGCCTTGTGGATCGCGCTGTGGATCACGAAGCCGGCCGGGTTGACCGGGTGCCGGGTCGGCTCGACGGGGTTGCCGGCCAGGTCGATCTTGACCAGGTTCGAGGCGGTGATCTCCTCGAAGAGGAGACCGTAGGGGTTGATGAGGAAGTGGTTGTCGGGCCCGGGCAGCCGCTGCGAGATGTGCGTGAAGATCAGGTCGGTCATCCGGAAGTGCGCGACCAGCCGGTAGACGGCGGCCAGTTCGCGGCGCAGGCGCAGTTCCTCCGCGGCCTGGTCCGTCGGTGCGTCGGGGGTGGTGAGGATGTCGGTCACGCGAGGGCTCCTTCGGGGGCGGCCGTGGTGTCGGGGACGACGACCGGGGTGTGCGGGCGGCCGGTGGTCCACCAGGCGATGACGTTGCGCGCGGGTTCGGTGACGTAGGCGCGCAGCGAGGCGTCGGTGAGGAAGGCGCTGTGCGGGGAGAGCAGCAGGCGCGGGTGGCTGCGCAGCCGGTCGTCGGCGGCGGGCGGCTCCACGGGGAAGACGTCCAGGGCGGCGCCCGCGAGCTGTCCGGCGTCGAGCGCGGCGAGCAGGGCGCCGGGGTTCACGAGGTCGCCGCGGGAGACGTTGACGAGGAGGCTGCCGGGGCGCATCCGGGCCAGCAGCGGTCCGTCGACCATGCCCCGGGTCAGCGGGGTCGAGGGGACGTGCAGGGAGAGCGCGTCGGCGGTGGAGACGAGGGTGTCGAGGTCGACCCGTTCGACGCCGTCGGGCCAGTCGGCGGCGTGCGGGTCGTGGGCGACGACGCGGCCGAGGACGGGGGCGGCGAGCCGGGCGAGGGTGCGGGCGATGCGGCCCATGCCCAGCAGGCCGAGGGTCAACTCGCTCGCACGGCGCGGCACTTCGGTGAAGTCGGTGTTCCAGCCGCCACCGCGGACCACGGCGTCGGCCTGCGGCAGCCGCCGGGCGAGCGCGAGCAGCTGGGCGAGGGCGTGCACGGCGACGTCCTCGGTGGCCGAGTGCGGCAGGTTCGACACCCACAGGCCGCGGCGGGCCGCCTCGGCGGTGTCGATCATGTCGTACCCCGCGGACATGGTGGCCAGCATCCGCACCCGGGGCAGCCGGTCGAGCAGTGCGGCGTCGATCCGCGCGTAGCCGACGATCAGCGCGTCGGCGTCGTGCGCGGCGGCGGCGATCGCCTCCGGGTCACGGCTCCCGACGACCCGGACCTCGAAGCCCGCTTCGGACAGCAGCCGCACCGCGGGCTCGGGGTCGAGCTCCTCCGTGTCGGTGATGACGGCAACGGGTGCACTCACGCGCCACACTCCAGTAATGATTCGATCGTTGGGCAGGAGTGAAACTTACGTTTCCTTCGCGTCATCTGTCCAGGGCCGCCGAGACGGCTGCACTGCTGGCACGTAAGAATGAGCCCGGAGACCGGCCGGACCCGCGGCCGCGCCCTGGACGACGGAGGAGACCGGCACGTGGATCTCGACGAGACCGACCTGGCGATCGTGCGGAGCCTGCAGACCGACGGCCGGCTGACCTACGAGACGCTGGCGCAGCAGGTGGGTCTGTCCCGGCCGGCCACCCGGATGCGGGTGCAGCGACTGCAGGAGACGGGCGCGGTGCGGGTGGTGGCCATCGTGCACCCGGCGGTGCGCGGGCTGACCGCGTCGGCGCACCTCGCGATCGACACGGACGGCGCCTCGGCCCCGGTCGCGCGGGAGATCGCCACGCTGCCGCAGGCCCCGTTCGTGACGCTGACCAGCGGGCGGCGCTCGATCATGGCGGAGCTGCGCACGGCCGACGCGACCGAGCTGGAGCGGACCATCGAGCACATCCGGGCCCTCAAGGGCGTGCGGCGAGTGGATCCGCTGATCGCGACCCGGCACGTGAAGGACCCCTACCTGCTGGGCGGCGAGCCGGCCGTCACCCTCCAGGACGCCACGGACGACCGGATCCTCGCCGAGCTGGAGGAGGACGGCCGGCTGCCGTTCGCCGAACTGGCCGCGCGCGTGGGCCTGTCGGCCGGCGCCACCCGCTCGCGCACCCTGCGCCTGCTGGAGGGCGGGGTGGCGAAGGTCGTCGCCCTGGTGCGCCCCGACGTCCTGGGCATGGGCTATCTGTGCGGTTTCAGCCTGCGGGTCGACGGCGCGGCGGCGCCGGTGGCCGAGCGGGTCGCCCGGTTCGACCGTGTGACGTTCCTGTCGACCTGCCTGGGCCGCGCGGAGCTGGTCGGCACGATCACCGCCGAGTCGTTCGCCGCGGTGCGCACGACGCTGGAGGAGATGCGCGAACTGACGGCGGTGCGCGAGGTGGAGAGCTGGCTGCACCTGGAGCTGGTCAAGGAGCGGTACGACCTCGGCCCCAGAACGGCCTGACAGGACGACAGGGGATCCGACAGTCGATCCGGAATCAAAAGAGCGATTCAACTTTACAAAACTTCTTAACCATCCCCACTGGTCAATCAGTCGTTCGCTCTCTATGGTTCAGCAAGCCGAATCGTCTGTCGGCACTTCCCCCTGAACGTCTTTGGTCGAAAGCAGGCCTGCCATGCCCCGACACCCCGAGTCCCCCGAGCGCACCCTGCTCGTCACCGGCGCCGCCGTCGCCGCCGCGGGCACCCCGGTCCGCGCCGAGGCGCTGGCCGTGCGCGGCGACCGCGTCGTGCACGTGGGCACCGCCCAGGACGCCCGCGCCGCGCTCGGCGGCCGCGCCGACGAGGAACTCGCCCTGGACGGCGGCCTGGTCCACCCCGGTTTCGTCGACGCCCACTGCCACCCCGTGATGTACGGGCAGGCGCTCGCCTGGGTCGATCTGCGGCCCGAGCGCGTCGGCGACATCGACACCCTGGTCGCGGTGCTCCGCGAGGCCGCCCGCGACCTGCCCGCCGGCGTCCCGGTGCGCGGCTTCGGCTACGAGCACCGCCGTCTGGCCGAGGGCCGCCACCCCAGCTGCCACGACCTGGACCGCGTCGCCGACGACCGCGAGGTCTACGTCATGAACGCCTCCGGGCACGGCGGCGTCGTCAACTCCCACACCCTGCGCACCTGCCGCATCACCGCGGGCACCCCGTCCCCCGAGGGCGGCAGCATCGGGCACTTCGCGAACGGCGAGCCCGACGGACAGCTGTGGGACGCGGCCTGCGACCTGCTCACCGGCCCGGCCGGCGTGAAGATCGGCAACCACGGCCCGAACTTCCACCTCTCCGAGCCCGACGCGATCATGAACGACCACCTGCTGCGCGCCCAGGAGGTGTTCCTCGCCGCCGGTGTCACCACGATCGGCGACGCCCAGGTCTCGCGCCGCGAGATGGAGACCTACCTGCGCGCCCGCACCGACGGCTCGCTGCGCATGCGCGTGAGCGCCTACCTCACCTCGGCGCTGCTCGACACCGCCCTCGAACTCGGCGCGGTGCGCGGCTTCGGCGACGACCTCTTCCGCATCCAGGGCGTGAAGTTCTACGCCGACGGCACGCTCGGCGGCTGGACCGCCTACTTCCCGGAGGGCTACGCCGCCGACTGCTGCCACCACGGGCAGCTGTACCACTCGGTCGAGGAGTACGCGGACATCGTGCGCCGCGCCCACGCCGCCGGTCTGCAGACCGCGACCCACGCCCAGTCGCCGTACGCCATCGGCATGGTGCTCGACGCGATCGAGAAGGCACAGGCCGACCGGCCGCGCGACGACATGCGGCACCGCATCGAGCACTGCGGGCTGCCCACCGACGAGCAGATCGGGCGGATGGGCAGCCTCGGCGTCGTCCCCGTCATGCAGCCGCAGCACCACCTGCGCACCGGCGACGGCACGCTGACCGCCGTCGGCGACCTCGGCCACCGCTACAACCCGGCGGGCCTGTGCCCGGCCGCCGGCGTCCCGGTCGTCTTCTCCTCGGACGCCCCGGTCGCCCCGCCCGCCCCGCTGGAGGCCGTGGCCGCCGCCGCGACCCGCCGCACCGTGCTCGGCACCGTCCTCGGCGACGAGGCGCTGCGCCTGCCCGTCGAGGCCGGTCTGCACGCGCACACCGGTGCCGCCGCGCGCGCCCTGCACCGCGAGCACGCGGTCGGCGCCCTCGCGCCCGGCATGCTCGCGGACTTCACCGTCCTGGACGCCGATCCCCTGACGGTGTCCGCCGACGAACTCACCGGCATCCGCGTGCGCGAGACCTGGGTCGGCGGCAGCCGCGCCTGGGCCGCACCGGGCCGCTGACCCACTCCCCCGGCGGCCGGACGATCCCGTCCGTGGCCCGGCCGCCGGGCCCGGCTCCGCGCCGACGCCACTCCCCACGCCCGAGCAGTTCCCGTCCCCGACCGCACTCCTTCCGCCGGAGGCCCCCGTGCCGGACCGCACCACCACCCGCTCGCCGCAGAGCCCGTTCAGAACGGCCTTCGCCGCTCTGTCCGGAACCTCCATCGAGTGGTACGACTTCTATGCCTTCGCCACCGCGGCGGCGATCGTCTTCAACGACGTCTTCTTCCCCGCCGACATGCCGACGGCCCTGAAGACGATCTCCTCCTTCGCCACCTTCGCGGTCGGCTTCCTGCTGCGCCCGCTCGGCGGCATCGTCTTCGGTCACATCGGTGACCGGGTCGGCCGCAAGAAGACCCTCGTCATCACCCTGCTGATGATGGGCGTCGCGTCGTTCGCGATCGGTCTGCTGCCCACCTACGACCAGGTCGGCGTGCTCTCCCCGATCCTGCTCATCGTGCTCCGCCTCGTCCAGGGCATCGCGATCGGCGGCGAGTGGGGCGGCGCGGTGCTCATCGCCGTCGAGAACGCGCCGGAGGGCAAGGCGACGTTCTTCGGCTCGTTCGCCCAACTCGGCTCGTCCGTGGGCGCGTTGCTCTCCACCGGCATGTTCAGCCTGATGAACCTCTTCGGCGACGCGGCGTTCGACTCGTGGGGCTGGCGCGTGCCGTTCCTGGCCTCCGCCATCCTCGTCGTCATCGGTCTGGTCGTGCGCACCAAGCTGGAGGACTCCCCGGTGATGGACGAGGTCCACACCCGGCAGGAGAAGGGCGGGGTCGGCAAGCTGCCCGTGGCGGAGGTGCTGCGCAAGGACTGGAAGACGGTCCTGGTGGGCGTCTTCTCCCTGGCCACGGCCACCGGCGGCTACTACGTGGTGACCAGCTACCTCCTCTCGTACGGCACCGAGGACCAGCACCTGTCCGAGTCGATGCTGCTCAACGGGCTCTCGCTCGCGGCGTTCCTGGAGCTCGTCGTCACCCCGTTCCTGTCGCTGCTCGGCGACAAGGTGGGCGCGCACCGCGTCGTGGTCGGCGGGCTCGCGGGCGTGGTGCTGCTCTCGATACCGCAGTTCATGGTCCTGGGCACGGGCAGCGTCGTCGGGATCTACCTGATGATGCTGGCCATGCGGTTCGTGATGTCCGCGCTGTACGGGCCGATGGCGGCGATCCTCGCCGACGGGTTCGACCCGCACGTGCGCTACACCGGCATCTCGCTGTCGTACCAGGTCTGCAACCTGGTCTTCGCGGGCTTCGCCCCGGTCACCGCCGTGTGGCTGTCCGCGCTGGCCGGTGGCGCGTACTGGCCGCCGGCCGTCGCGCTGATGGTGGTCTCCGCGGTCGGCATCTGGTGCACGCTGCGGCTGCGCGCCTACAGCGCACGCCGCGTCGCCGCCCAGGCTCCGGCCGCCCCGGCCCGGCCGGTGACCGCGCACGCATGACCGCTCCGGCCCGCGAAGACCGGGCCCCGCAACCGCGTGGAGGCGCTGCGGGGCCGGCCGCAGGACGCGAAGGTCGGGCCGTCGGGATTCAGGGCGTCACGATCGGGAAGTTCGGGTCGGGTTCGTCGAGCGTGCCCAGGAGCAGCGCCAGGACGGCGGCGTCGCCCTCCTGCCCGATGCCGTCGAGGCCGTGGCCGGCGAGCAGTCCGATCAGCTGCGCCTTGGTGAGCGTCAGGGTCAGGTCGGCGCTGGTGTCCCGGGGGTCCGCGTAGTGGATGAGCGCCCCGTTGGAGAGCTCCATGCGGTACGTCTCGCCCAGGTCGATCACGTTCCACAGGATGGTCAGGCGCACGCCCCAGGCGCGCGGCCCGTTGACGCGGATGGCGAGCGAGTCGAAGGCCTGGGTGACGGAGAGCGCGGAGGCCAGGCTCGCGGCGAGCGCGATCGCGGTCTTCGGCACGCCGTCGCGCAGTTCGTGGGCGCCTTCGAGGAAGAAGTTGCGCCAGGTCGAGCACTCGGCGCCGTACCCGAGCCGGGTCAGGACGTCGGCGAGGAGTTCCCTGGCGCCCGCGTGGTCCGGCGCGCCGAAGACGACGTGCGAGGCCAGTTCGGCGGCGAACCGCAGATCGCCCTCGTCGGCGAAGGTGCGGGCGGTCTCGACGGCCCGGTCGGCGCCGCCGAGCGCCCGCACGTACCGCTCGCCCTGGGCCTGCGGCGGGTGCTGCCACAGATGGGCCGGGTTGCCGTCGAACCAGCCCATGTACCGCTGGTAGACGGCCTTCACGCCGTGCGACACGGAGCCGTAGTAGCCGCGGACGTGCCAGGCCTTCGCCAGCTCGGGCGGCAGCTGGATCTCCTCGGCGATCTCGATGCCGGTCAGCCCGGTGTTCATCATGCGCAGCGTCTGGTCGTGCAGGTAGCCGTACATGTCGCGCTGCTCGGAGAGGAAGCGGACGATGCGGTCGGTGCCCCAGGTCGGCCAGTGGTGCGAGGCGTAGACGACGTCGGCCTCGTGCCCGTACAGCTCGATGGCCTCGTTGAGGTAGCGGGACCACATCCGGGCGTCGCGGATCTGGGCGCCGCGCAGGGTGAGCAGGTTGTGGAGGGTGTGGCAGGAGTTCTCGGCCATGCACAGGGCGCGCCGCTCGGGGAGGTAGAAGTTCATCTCCGCGGGGGCCTCGGTGCCCGGTGTCATCTGGAAGACGAAGCGGACGCCGTCCAGGACTTCTTCCTGGCCGGTCTTCGTGATGGTCAGGTTGGGCGGGATCAGCCCGACGGCGCCGGTCGACGTGGCCATGCCCAGGCCCATGTTGACCTGCCCCGTGGGGCCGAACGGCGTGCCGGCCGCGCCGAAGTACATGCCGCGCCGGATCATCGCCGTGCCCGCGTACACGTTCTCGGAGACGGCGTGCTCCATGAAGTGCTCGGGGGCCACCACGGGGACGTCCGAGTCCGGGCTGATCACACCGCGCACGCCGCCGAAGTGGTCGACGTGCGGATGGGTGTAGACCACGGCGGTGACCGGCCGGTCGCCCCGGTGGGCGCGGTACAGGCCGAGCGCCGCCGCGGCGACCTCCGCGGAGACCAGCGGGTCGACGACGATCACGCCGCGCTCGCCCTCGATCAGCGACATGTTGGACAGGTCGAGTCCGCGCACCTGGTAGAGGCCGTCGGTCACCTCGTACAGGCCCTGGCGGGCGCAGAGCGCGGCCTGCCGCCACAGGCTCGGGTGCACGGTGTCGGCGGGCTCGGACTGCTCCATGAGGTAGGCGTAGGCGTCGCTGTTCCAGACGATGGCCCCGTCCGCGTTCCTGACGACCCCTGGTTCCAGCGCGGCGACGAATCCCCGGTCGGCGTCCTGCGCGTCGGTGCCGTCGTCCACGGGAAGGTCGGTCGTGGTCATGGGGTCCTCCTGCGTCCGGGTGACTGCGCCTCAGCCTGGTCCCGGCCTGTCTGAGGAGCCATCGGGCTGGGGCCGTACGGGTGAATCCCGGACGACCGCCCGCGCTATGTTGTCCGGGGTGCCCGTACGGGCGCGGGGGCGGGAGTTGTGCATGGACGGGCCGGAGGCACAGGACACGGCGGGGCGGCTGCGGGCCGTCTGCGACGAGCTCGCGGACCGGTTCTACGAGCGGGCCGACGTGGTGCGGACACTGGTGGTGACGCTGCTGGCGGGGCAGCACTCGCTGCTCCTCGGACCACCGGGGACGGCCAAGTCCGAGCTGGCCCGGGAGCTCACGGGCCGGGTGGTGGGCGCCTCGTACTGGGAGATCCTGCTGTCGAAGTTCACCGCGCCGACCCGGATGTTCGGGCCGATCGACGTCGCCGCGCTGGCCAGGGGCGAGTACCGGCAGGTCTACGACGGCCGGGCGACGACGGCGCACATCGCGTTCGTCGACGAGATCTTCAAGTGCTCGACGGCGGCGCTGAACGAGACGCTCGGCTATCTCAACGAGCGGATCTACCACCCGGAGAACGGCGGCGAACCGGTGCGCTGCCCGCTGATCGGGGCCATCACGGCGAGCAACGAACTGCCCGGCGGGGAGGACACCGCCGCGATCTACGACCGGCTCCTGGTCCGGATCGAGGTCGGCTATCTGGAGGACCCCACGAACTTCGCGGCCCTGGTCCGCTCCGCCGTCAACCGGCCGGCCGCACCGGCCCGGACCACGGTCGGCCTGGCAGCGCTGCAGCACGCCGTCGCCGAGGACGTCCCGGCCGTGGCCGTGCCCGACGCGATCGTGGACGCGGTGTGCGCCCTGCGGGCGGCCCTGCGCCGCAAGGAGCTCGTCGCCTCCGACCGGCGCTGGCGGCAGGCCGTGCGGCTGCTCCAGGCGTCCGCGTACCTGGACGGCCGGGCGGCGGTCGGCGAGCGGGACCTCCCGGTCCTGACGCATGTGCTGTGGGACTCCCCCGCCGACCGGCCCACCGTGGAGCGCGAGGTGCTGCACCTGGTCAATCCCGATGCCAAGGAAGCACTCGAACTGGGCGACACCATCGAGGAGTTGGCGGCCCATCTGGACGCGATGGCGGGACAGTCCCGGGAGGCGCTGAGCGACTGGGTGATCAGGAAGGCGCACCACCAGTTGGCCATGGCGGGCAAGCGGCTCGAGCAGCTTCACGCGGAGGCGGTGGACGCCGGGCGGTCCACCGCCACCATCGACCGGGTCACCGGGCGGCAGCGCGCCGTGCGCGCCCGGGTGCTCACCGAGGCCCTGGGCGTGGACGCGTCGACGGTACAGGCGCAGCTCTGAACGCCGTGGACCCGCCCGGCGACCCGGCGGGCGCGGCCGCGACCTGGCTGGTGCGGGCTGCCGGGACCGGGCGGCACACGACGGCCGTGGTCGCGGACCACGTCGACCGTCTCACCTGGCGCGACACCTACGAGCAGGCGGCCGGACTGCGCGAGCTCGCCGAGGAGTTGAGCGCCCGCCACGCCCACGCCGCCGACCTCCTCGCGGACGCGTTCCTGGCCGCGTACCTGGCCGTTCCCCGGCTGCGCGCACCGGCGGAGATGGACCCGTCCCGGCTGCCCCACCACGAGGCCGTCACCGCGCTCGCACAGTCGCCGGAGTTCACCGCGCTGCGCCGTGGGACGGCCGGTGACCCGTATGCCGCCGCGCTGGCCGTACTCGCCCAGAGCGCCGCGCTGCGCCGGATCCTGGAGCGCGCCGAGGAGGCCGGGGCGCGGGCCGAGCGGGCCGGGGCGACGCGGCGGGACGCCG